>DATMHP010000141.1:0-11173 GCA_035554875.1 Sphingomicrobium sp. | reverse complement strand
GGCAGGATCGACGCGGAATTCGAAGCCGGTGAGGTGGCCAATCGGCTCCGGGCCGATGCTGACCTCGCCGTCGGCGGTGACCGTCATCGGCAGGATGTCGGCCCCTCGCGCGCCGATGTCGCGCACCAGGACCGAGGTTCGGCGGTCGACGAACCGCTGCGTCAGCGCTGCATGGAGTGCATCCGAAAGGCGCGCCTCGACCTCGCGGGTGCGGTCGGCCCATTTCAGGGGGTCCTGCAGCCAGTCGGAACGGTGGGCGATATAGGCCCAGCTGCGGATGCCCGCGAGCCGGTCCGCAAGCGCTTCGATGTCGCCGCTGACATTGTCCAGCCGCGCGACCTCGGCGGCGAACCATTCGTGCGGGATATGGCCGCCGTCACCGATATAGCTGAAGACGCGCCGCACCATGCGCGCATGGTGCATCGGTCCGACCTTGCGGAAATCGGGGAGGCCGCAGGCGGCCCACAGCCGCCGCGCGACCGCGCCGGGCTTCACCGCGATCGCCGGGTCCTCCGCGATATGCTTGAGCACCGCGAGGTCGATCGATTCCGGCGCCGGGCGAAGCAACGGATCGTCGCTCGGCCGCTCGAGGCTGGCGATCAGCGCGGTCACATCCGTGAAGTCGAGGGCGGGGTTGCGCCAGTAGAGGAAGTCGAGCGGGCGGAAGCGGTGTTCCTCGATCGCCTCGATCTCGAAATCCGTGAACTCGGCGCTGTGATCGCCGAGGCCGAGCGTTCCGAAGGTGCCGTCGCGCTGATGGCGGCCGGCGCGCCCGGCGATCTGCGCCATTTCAGCGACGGTCAGCCGGCGGTCGCGGCGGCCGTCAAACTTATCGAGGCCGGCGAAAGCGACATGGGCGACATCCATGTTGAGGCCCATTCCGATGGCGTCGGTTGCGACGAGATAATCGACCTCGCCGCGCTGGAACATCGCGACCTGTGCGTTGCGGGTCGCAGGCGACAGCGCGCCCATGACCACCGCGGCGCCGCCGCGAAAGCGGCGCAATGCCTCGGCGAGCGCGTAGACCTGCTCGGCGGAGAAGGCGACGACTGCGGAGCGCGGCGGCAGCCGCGACAGCTTGACGCTCCCAGAGTAGCGCAGGGTCGAGAAGCGCGGGCGGCTGACGATCTCGGCGTCGGGCAGCAGCTCGCGGATCATCGGCTTCAGCGTGTCGGAGCCGAGGATCAATGTCTCTTCGCGGCCGCGGACGCGGAGCATCCGATCGGTGAAGACATGGCCGCGCTCGGGATCGATGCCGAGCTGCGCCTCGTCGATCGCAGCGAAGGCGAAGTCACGCTGGAAGGCATCGCCGTCATGCCCATCGCCTCCGGGTACCGGCATGCTCTCGGCGGTGCACAGGAAGTAGCGGGCGCTTTCGGGGACGATCCGTTCCTCGCCGGTCAGCAGCGCGACCTGTTTCTCGCCCTTGATCGCGACGACCCGGTCATAAACCTCACGTGCGAGCAGCCGCAGCGGGAAGCCGATAACGCCCGAGGAGTGGCCGCACATCCGCTCGATCGCGAGATAGGTCTTGCCGGTGTTGGTGGGCCCAAGGATCGCCCTGACCGGTGCATCTGAACGCGGGGCCATATGATTCGAATGTGGCAGCGCTTTGAGAAAGCGCAAGTTCCCGATTTTAAGACGGTTTTAACCGTGTTTCGGCATTTCGGGCTGGAGATGCTCGACGGATTTTCAGCTACCGAAGCTTCGGCACGGATCGCGCTCGTTCGCGCGCGTGCGGACGGCACTGCAATCGCCTGCGTGCCGGAACCGTTCAGCCTGGTCGTCGATCTTGCCTCCGAGCAGGTCGGCAAACGCTGGTTTCGCGGCGCTGCGACCCTTGCTGCTTTGTGCGGCGCGGCATTGCTGTTCTTCCCCGGCTTCGATCCTTTTTCGACGGCGATGGCGCGGACGGTTGAGCCGACCCAGCAATTCCAGATGCACGGGATGCTGAGCGGGGGGAAGGACGGCTCGTTACCCCAAGCCTACGTCTTTCCGACCGATCCGGTCGCGGCCGCCAAGCCGATCATCGCCTCCACCGGTTCCGAGATCCGGGTGCAGGGCGCAGTGACCGACGGCCTCTACTGGTCGCTTCGCGAGGCTGGCGTATCGCCACAAATCGCGGCCGATTACCTCCATGCCTTGTCGACCCGAATCGACGTCGGTTCGGATGTCGCTCCGTATGATCGTTTCGATCTGGTGGTTTCCAAGGCGCCGGGCATGCCGCTCGAATATGCGGCGCTGCACCGCGTCGACGGACCCGATGTCGAGCTCCTGAAATGGAACGTCGGTGGAAAAGCCGACTGGTTCGATACTGACGCGAGCGGCGCCGAGCGCTCCGCCGGCCTGATGACTCCCGTCGCGGGGCGGATCACCTCCGGCTTCGGCATGCGCTACCACCCAATCCTGCATTTCGCGCGGATGCACGCGGGCATCGATTTCGGTGCGCCGTGGGGAAGCCCGATCGTCGCCGCTGCCGACGGGACGGTCGTCGCGGCCGGCTATGGCGGCGGCTACGGACGCCAGGTCCAGATCGCCCACGGCGGCGGAATCGTCACCCTCTACGGGCACATGAGCAGCATCGCCGCGACGCCCGGCGAGCCGGTGCGGCAGGGCCAAGTGATCGGCTATGTCGGCTCGTCAGGGCTGTCGACCGGGCCGCACCTGCACTTCGAGGTGAAGGTGAACGGTCGGCCGGTCGATCCGATGACGGTCAGCATGCAAGCGCGGCAGGAAATCAGCGGGCCCCAGCGCCAGGCGTTCAATGCCCGCCTGAAGCAGCTGACGGCAATAGGGTAATCAGCCACTTAACCGCCGCTCACGATCCCGCACCTTTACTTTAGTTAAGTAGCAGATACACAGGCACGATGCGGAGTGGTGGTCCCCTCAGTGCCGATTTGCGGTCCGATGACAATCCCAAATTCGGGTCTGCTGCGCGAGAGGCGGCTCAGTATATGCTGTGGCTCCGCAAAGCCGCCAAGACCTGCTTCGGGCCGCCGCTTCCGAGCGAAGCCGCGTGGAATGTCCTGCTCGCTCTCTATACGGCCGAAACCAGCCGCAAGGGACTGCACATCGCGTCGATCTCGAGGCTCGCCGACGTGCCACGCACCACAGCATTGCGCGCGCTCCTGAAGCTCCAGGAAGGCGGCTTCGTGATGCTCGCGGCCGATTTGCGCGACAAGCGCGCCGTTCGCGTATCCATGACCGACGAGGGGATGGAAGCGATGCAGCGCTGCTTCACCGCGGCGCGGTTTATCACCTGACTTGGGAGGTGCCGTCACGGGTGTGAATCCCGTGACGTCGGTCCGAGTGCCGCGGCTCAGCGGCCGTGACCCCTCCACCTCTTGATGGTGCGTTGGATGATGCCTTCCTCGCCGCCGGTTTCGCGCCATAGGGCCGCGAAGCTCGGATCGGACGAGGCCGGGCGCTTCTCGGGCTCAAGGTCATCGAAGCGGACGCGGATCGGGATCGATACGCCCTCCCCGCAGACGATGCATTCGCGGTTGCGAAGCGCCGGGATCGCGTCGAGGAAGCCGCGCGCACCTTCCGGCATCGCCGCACGGACGCAGGCCTGGTCTCGGTCGTTGTTCAGACGCATCGAGACGATCGTGCCGCACTGCGACAGCACGCCTTCGGCAAGGTCGGACGGACGCTGCGTGATGAGGCCCAGCGAGACGCCGTACTTACGGCCTTCCTTGGCGATACGCTCGAGGATCTTGCGGACTGCCTGGGCGCCCGAATTCTCGTCCTTCGGGACGTAGCGGTGCGCCTCTTCGCAGACGAGCAGGATCGGGCGCTGAGCCTCTGTGCGCGACCAGATCGCATAGTCGAAGACCATGCGGGCGAGCACTGACACGACGACCGACGTGATTTCGGACGGAACGCCCGAAACGTCGACGATCGAGATCGGCCGGCCGTTCGCGGGAAGGCGGAACAGGCGGGCGATGAACCCGGGCATCGAGTCCGACACCAGCATCCCTGAGAACATGAACGTGTAGCGCGGGTCGGCCTTCAGCTCGTCGAGCTTGGTCTTCAGCCGCTGGAACGGCAGCGTGTCGCCGGCGCGGTCGAGCTTACCCATCTCGTTGGTGATGATCGTCGACAAGTCGGTCAGCAGGTAAGGAATCGGCGAGTCCACCGTGACCTTGCCGAACTGGCTCATGTCCTTGCCCTTGGTGCGGGCCGCGAGAAGGCACTTCGCGAGAATGTCGGAATCGCGCTCGCGCTCCGCGCCCTGCGTCGTCAGGAGGACCTCGCAATGCTCCTCGAAGTTCATCAGCCAGTAGGGGAGCTGGAGGTTGTCGACATTGAACAGCTCGCCGCAACCTTTGAACGCGGCCGAATATTCGCCGTGCGGGTCGATCATCACGATGTGACCTTCAGGCGAAAGCTGCGAAATGCGGTGCAGGATCAGCGAGACCGAGGTCGACTTACCGGTACCGGTCGATCCCAGGACCGCGAAATGCTTCGACAGCATCGGATCGACGTAGAGCGCGCCGCGGATATCATCGGTCGGATAGACGGTACCGATCTCGATGTGCGGATTGTCGTCGGCGGCGAAGACCGAGCGAAGGTCCTCGGTAGTCACTGGCATGACGGCGCTGCCCGGGATCGGGTAGCGGGTGACGCCGCGGCGGAAGTGGCTCATGTTGCCCGAGCTGTCGCGGCTGCCTTCGCCGAGGAAATCGACGTGGGCACTGATGGCGCCCTTGTCGTCGGCGGACATCGTCCGGACGTTGGCGATCAGCCACGTATTGCCAACGACCATCTTCACCTGGCTTCCGACCTGGCCCGACATGGCGACCGCGGGATCGGCGTGCGATTGCAGCTTGTTCAGGACCTCAGCCTTCATCTGGATGCGCGAGCCGGAGCCCGCGATCTCGATCACCTCGCCGACCGACGGCAGGTCCGGCGCGGATTCGCGCGCGGCTTTCGGCGCAGCTTCCTCATCGAAGCTGCTCATCTCGTCGATGAACTGACGCAGGTTCGGCTGTTCGTCCATTTTTCCGCCCTAACTCCCAATAATCTGGCGGGACGGCGGTACAGGAGAGCCGTTAAAATTTACCTTAGATATTAGCCACGGGCGTCAGAAGCGGCGGCGGAAGATCGCTGCGGCCGACCAGCCGAGCGCCAGCGACAGAATGACCGCGAAGAGGCCGTAGAGCGCGGAATGTCTGCGCGCGGCGAGGGCGACGAAGCGTTCGAACCCGCTCTTGCCAATGTCGATATCGCGTGTCGCTGCGGTCAGCACCCGTCCGTCGGCGACGAGGAAAGTCTCGGCGGTGTAGGTCCCGACTGGCACCTGGCTAGGGATGTTGATCGTCGCCCGGTAAAGCACGCCGTCGGTAATTTCGACACCGTGGTCCGATTCCGAATAGAGGCCTTGGCGCTGCCTCAGGTCGAGAAGCCCCGCCTCGAAGCGCCTTGCGCGGTCGGGAAGGGCGGTCGTTCCCGGCGAAAGCTGGAGATTGTGGACGCCAAGCTCGTAAATCGCGGCCGTCCGCTCATCGACGAGCTTAGAGATCGGGCTGGAGGATGCGACCGCGTAAAAAGACGGGGCGGAGCGGAAGCGGCTCGAATCCGCGTTCATCCAGATGCCCGCGATCCGCTGTTTTTCGCGAACGATGATCGGCTCAGCGGGGCCCTTGACGACGACGACGACGTCGGGCGGATATCTCGGCACTCGCCCGCTCGGATAGACGATGGCTCCGAACAGCAGCAGCTCGGCGCCCGCGAAGGTGTAGCGGATCTCGACCCGGCGCGAGGAAACGTCGGGCACCAAGGTCGGGCTGTCGGCACCGGTCAGCGCAAGCGAAGCAAAAGCGAGGGCGGTTGCGAGGCGGCGCTTCATAGGGCGGCGATCGAAAAGATTTCGTCGGGCCGCCAGAACAGGCCGATGAACATCCGCAAGGCTACCAGGAGGATGAGCACCGACAGCGCAAGCCTTAGCAGGTCCGGCTTGAGGCGAGTGGCGAGCACTGCGCCATATTGCGCGCCGAACACGCCGCCGATCAGCAGGAGCCCGGCAAGCACGATGTCGACGGCATGGGTCGTCACCGAATGGATGAAGGTTGTCGCGGCGGTGACTGCGAGGATCATGGCTAGCGACGTTCCGACCACGACTCGGGCCGGCATTCCGAGCAGGTAGATCATCGCCGGGACGACGATGAATCCGCCGCCGACGCCCAGAAGCACGGTGAGGATGCCGGTTCCGAACCCGATGACGAGCGGGGCCAAAGGCGAGATGTAGAGGCCGGAGACGGAAAACCGCCAGCGCATCGGCAGCGATGAGAGCCATCGCGTGTGGCCTGTCGCCTCGGCTTGCTGGGCTTTGCGGATGTAGCCCAGAGCGATCAGAGCGTCCCACAGCATCAGCGAGCCGATCCAGCCGAGCAGGACGACGTAGAGAAGTCCGATGACGAGATCGATCTGGCCGCTCGCCTGGAGTGCGCGGAACACGAACGCGCCCGCAAGCGAGCCGAACAGGCCCCCAAATGTCATGACTCCTGCCATGCGCAGATCGGCTCCGCCGCGGCGGAGATGGACCGCAACCCCGGCGACGCTCGCTCCGGTGATCTGCGTGGCGGCCGATGCGACGGCGACTGGCGGGGGGATTCCGTAGAAGATCAGCAGCGGCGTGGTCAGAAAACCACCGCCGACGCCGAACATGCCCGACAGCAAGCCGACAACCGCGCCCAGCACGATGATCAGCAGCGCGTTGACCGACTGGCCTGCGATCGGGAGATAGATGTCCATATGCGCCGACATGGACTGCCGCAAAACGGCGCTTCTGTCCAAACCTGAACGACCTGCGAGGCCGTTCAGAAATCAGCGGCGACGGTAAGGGCTGGGCCGGATGAGGACGACGCTCGGCCGGCGAGGCGCTGCCGCCAGTCGACATGGGCCTAGATACTGTCGCGCAGCCGGAGCGAGATTCGCGGACCGGCATCGACCCGATAGGCTCCGGGTTGCGCTCCGCCCCACAATCCGAATCCCGCCGAAACCCGGCCCCAGACGGGGCGGGTGCCCGTGGCAGCATCCACACGAACACGATTGAGGGGGCTTCTTTTCGATCTTCAAGCGCGGCATGCGGGGCATTTACCAGCACTGCCGCGAGAAGCACTTGCACCGCTATCTGGCAGAGTTCGATTTCCGCTACAGCAACCGCATCGCACTCGGTTGCGGCGATCTCACGCGGGCCGACCGCATCCTTAGCGGGTTCGTCGGCAAGCGCCTGTGGTGCCCGAATGAGACCAGGACTTTCCATGTCGGTGCGTTGGCCGTCTTTGGCGTTACGTTCATAGTAAAGGGATTCAGGTGCGTTAGATCGCACGCCTCCCCGTCGAACTCGAACGATCCCCAACTCACGCACTTGCTCCCGCGCCGTTCACCCTCGTCTCTACGGCTTAGTCAACGGACTTAACAAACCTCCAGTAACAGCCATTTACAAATTTCTGCTAAGGCTCGACCGCCGAATCGTCCGCAGGGGGAGCGGGCTAGTGAGTTATGTGCGTAGTATTCTCGTCCGCGACGGTCGCGGCGATCAGGTCACCTTGTATGAGTTTCAGGACCGGCGCTTTCTGCGGAACGTGCGCCGTTTGAAGCTGGATTCTGGCGAGCTTGTTGAGGCGCGGGATGGGGCTTTCGTCGTCGTCGCGACGGGCGAAAGACTAGTGCCGGTCGGCTGCGATTGATTACAAACCGACATGGCCTCCACCCCCATTTCCGTTTCCCTGAGCCATTCCCAGAGCATGCAGCGCTGATTGGGGATATGCGCATCAACCTTGGCGGTCAGTATTGTCAGTGGCTTGGCGCAATGCGCCGATGTCGCATGATCCGAAACCAGTATGCGCATTGCGCATGGGGGCCTCATATCGATCGGCTCTGGTTTGCAGACTTGGAAGCAGACGCACACTCGGCGGACGGCGCTGTAAGCCTCACATACTATCCGCTGGATTTGTCGCTGCTCAAAGAGCAGCACGCATTCTTCGATTACACCATCGAGGTGATCCTGCACTTAGCCGGCGAGGTGCATTACCGAACTGATCGCAGGCGGACGAAGGGGCGAAAGCGCCTTCCGGAATCGCGTGCTGCACCGAAGCTGCATAGTCCTCTGGATTAACGAAGACGCCCAGCGCCAACGTTAGATACCTCGCGGCGCTCCGTATTTCCTTGTCCGACAGGTAATGACGTTTCACAAATCCTCATTTCGCCACCCGCTGAGTGGGTTTGCGAAAGGGAAGTATGCCACCGAATATATTGCTCAAGTTTGGATGGTTACCGCGCCGGATCGGCTGGACTAGGCTGGGGCCGATGCGGTTCGCGGTCCCCTTGCTGCTGTTCGCTGCCGGAGCATCGGCGGCGCCTCCCGCCCGGATTGTCTTCGCGGGGGGGCATTGGGCTGCGATCGAGTTCGGCAGCCGCTGCGAGGCGCGCTCGCGTGCCCTGTGGTTCAAGCCGAAGACGGAGCCTTATGCCGGCTTTACCTTCGACCGATCCGGGCGGCCGCATGGCCAGTTCTACGTTCATCTCGGCCGCGCCGCGCGCGCCGGAGCGACGGTGATCGCGACCATCAGCGATCAGCCCTTCCTGCTCGCCGGCAAGGGCGAATGGGCGTGGAGCGCGAATGCCGCGCAACAGCAGGCGATTCTCAAGGCCGCGCGCTACGGCCACGGGATGCGGATCGATTCCCGCGACAGCAGCGGCCGGCGGATCGTCGACCGCTACGATCTTTCGGGCGCTGCGACGGCAATCGACGCCGCCGCTGCCGCTTGCGCTGGCAAAATCGAACCGCGCTAACTAGATAGGCGCCCTGCCATGAGTGCCGATACCAGCCTGATGCCGATTCCCGGCGCCGTCGATCCTGTGCCTGTCGCTCGGGGCGCGACCGCACGCGCGGACGGGAAAGTCGAACTGGTCGGCCTCACGAAGGATCAGCTTCGAGCCGCTCTGGAAGCGGGCGGGCTCGACGCGAAGCAGGCCAAGCTCCGCGCCAAGCAGATCTGGCACTGGATCTACAATCGCGGGGCAACCGACTTCTCGGCGATGACCGACATCGCCAAGGCGCAGCGGCCGTGGCTTGCCGAACGCTTCGCAATCTCGCGTCCGCTGGTGGAAGAGGCGCAGGTCTCGTCCGACGGCACCCGCAAGTGGCTGTTGAAGACCCACGACGGCAACGAGTTCGAGATGGTGTTCATCCCCGACGCCGACCGCGGGACCCTGTGCGTGTCGAGCCAGGTGGGCTGCACCTTGAACTGCCGTTTCTGCCACACGGGCACGATGATGCTGGTGCGCAACCTCGAGCCGTCGGAGATCGTCGGCCAGGTGATGCTTGCCCGAGACGCACTCGGCGAGTGGCCGAGCCAGCCCGAAGGCCGGATGCTCACCAACATCGTGATGATGGGCATGGGCGAGCCGCTCTACAATTTCGACAATGTCCGCGACGCGCTGAAGATCGTGATGGACGGGGACGGGCTCGGCCTGTCGCGGCGCCGGATCACGCTTTCGACGAGCGGCGTCGTTCCGATGATGGAGCGGGCGGGCGCGGAGATCGGGGTCAATCTGGCGGTGTCGCTGCACGCGGTGACCAAGGAAGTCCGCGACGAGATCGTTCCGCTCAATCGGAAGTACGGGATCGAACAATTGCTTGAGGCCTGCGCGGCTTACCCCGGCGCCAACAATGCCCGCCGCATCACATTCGAATATGTGATGCTCAGGGACAAGAATGACAGCGACGAGGACGCGCGCGAGCTCGTCCGGCTGATCCGCAAGTACAAGCTTCCGGCGAAGGTGAACCTGATCCCGTTCAACCCGTGGCCGGGCGCACCCTACGAATGCTCGACCGACGAGCGGATCAGGGCGTTCAGCAACATCGTCTTCGAGGCCGGAATCTCCGCACCGGTCCGGACTCCGCGCGGCCGCGACATCGATGCCGCCTGCGGGCAGCTCAAGACGGCCAGTGAGCGCAAGCTTCGCAGCGCAGTCAGTGCGGGGCACTGACGAGAACGGCGCTGAAAAACGCCGCCTGAGCTCGGAACTCTGCACGGGTGGACTGAATTGGAATGTCGGGGTTAGACTCCGGCAACAGGGTCAGTCTGAGTGACGGGGAGTTTCGATGTCACTGATCGGGAAGATGATCGACAAGCTGCTCACCAGGGGCAGCATCACTCTCATTGAACCGGGCAAGCCGCCCCAGACCCACGGCCCCGGCGGCGGTCCGTCGCTGACGGTGCGGATGATGGACCGCAAAGTCGCCTTCGACATTATGAAGAACCCGCGGCTCGGGCTCGGCGAGGCCTATATGGACGGCCGCGTCATCATCGAGAACGGAAGCGCGCTCGACCTTCTCGAGCTGATCATGGGCTCCAACCCGTGGGAGGAGGGAAAGCAGGCGCGGGGCGTGCTCAGCCGCGGGAAGGCGCGGTTCGGCCATATTTTCAAGACCAACGACAAGAAACGGGCGAAGCGGAACGTCGCCCATCATTACGATCTCGGCGATGAGCTCTACGAGACATTCCTCGATTCCGACCGCCAGTACAGCTGCGCCTATTTCACCGACATCCACAACGACCTCGAGCAGGCGCAGTGGGAGAAGAAGGCGCATATCGCCGCAAAGCTCAACCTGCGCCCCGGACAGCGGGTGCTCGACATCGGGTCCGGCTGGGGCGGGCTGGCGCTTTTCATGCACCAGCAGGCCGGCGTCGACGTGCTCGGAGTCACGCTTTCAGAGGACCAGCTTCGCATCGCCCGCAAGCGCGCCGAGGACGCGGGCGTCTCCGACCATGTGAAGTTCGAGTTGATCGACTATCGCAACCTCGACGGGCAGTTCGACCGCATCGTCTCCGTCGGCATGTTCGAGCATGTCGGCGCCGACCATTATGACGAGTTCTTCGCGTCCTGCCGCCGGCTTCTGAAGCGCGATGGCGTGATGCTCCTCCACACGATCGGCAAGCTCGGTTCGGCGAGCAAGCCTGACCCATTCACCGACAAGTGGATCTTCCCGGGCTATCATTTGCCGTCGCTCAGCCAGATGTGCAGCGCCAGCGAAAAGGTGCGGCTGATCGTCAGTGACGTTGAGACGCTCCGGCTCCACTACGCCTACACGCTCCGGCACTGGCTGAAGAACGTCATGGACAGCCGGGACAAGATCGTCGCCATGTACGACGAGCGCTTC
>DATMHP010000140.1:0-3714 GCA_035554875.1 Sphingomicrobium sp. | reverse complement strand
GTTGTGCACATGCGGCGTGTAGAAGGTGCAGACCAGAAGCACGCAGTGGTAGAGGAATTCAGTTGCTTGGTGGAGTTCGAACGCCGCTTTCTTGTTCCAGTTTCGAGCGGCAGCCTCGCGTCCTTGAATGAGGAATTGCTGCGCTGACGGCAGCCACTCCTCATAATATTCCCTGGCCATTGCCAGCGCCTGTTCCGGGGTCTTGGGCCTGGGCTCGGCAAGCTCGCTTCCATCGCTCTGGTATATGGCGATGCCGTCGCGGGCGACGTCCATGAAGAAGAAGCGGCCATGGGCAAGCCCGTCATTCACCTCGTGCAGCGTGTGGACGATGAAGTTGACCGGGGTCTTCAAGGTCCTCGTGATCGCAAGCTCGCGGTCGAGGCGCTCCTCGGCCCTGGACCAGAACTGCACCCGGTCGGTCAGCCGCTTGTCGTTGACGACGATGAGGAGATCGAAATCCGACTGGTAGCCCTTGGCGGTGTGCGGCTCGTCGACCCAGCCGCCACGAGCGTATGACCCGTAGAGGATGATCTTTGAAATCCGCCCCTTCTTCTTCCACTCCTGGGTTGCGAGCGCCCGCGCCTCCTCGAACTCCTCGAACAGCACCTGCACGACGCGCTCCAGCTCGCGCTGCTTTGCAGGGGGAAGATGGTCGAGGTCGGTGCGCATTGGCCCATCCTAGGGGATGGGGTGGCTGCCGCAAGGCGAGGTGCGGCAGGAGCGTAGGCACGCGTGCCCCGCAGCGGCGGGCTTCAGCCGGTCACGCCGGGCAGCGAGCGGAAATAGGCGATCGTCCTGTCCAGTCCCTCGCCGAGCGGCACGTTGGGCTCCCAGTCCAGAAGCTCCCGCGCTTTGGAGATGTCGGGCTTGCGCTGCTTCGGGTCGTCGGCCGGCAGATCACGATATTCCAGGGGAGATTTCGATCCGGTCTTCTCGACGACCTGCAGAGCCAGCTCGCCGATCGTGAATTCGAGCGGATTTCCGATATTCACCGGGCCGATCACCGAATCCGCGGAGCCCATCAACCGGACGAGACCGTCGATGAGGTCGTCGACATAGCAGAAGCTTCGGGTCTGGCTGCCGTCCCCGTAGATCGTGATCGGCAGCCCTTTGAGCGCATGGACGATGAAATTGGAGACGACCCGGCCGTCATTGGGATGCATCCGCGGCCCGTAGGTGTTGAAGATCCTTGCGACCTTGATCCTGAGGCCAACCTGGCGGTGATAGTCGAAGAAGAGCGTTTCCGCGCAGCGCTTGCCCTCATCGTAGCAGCTTCGCGGCCCGATGGGATTGACATGGCCCCAATAGTCCTCGGTCTGCGGGTGGACCGCGGGATCGCCATAGACTTCGCTGGTCGACGCCTGGAGGATCGGCACGTTCAGGCGCTTTGCGAGCCCGAGCATGTTGATTGCGCCATGGACGCTGGTCTTTGTCGTCTGGATCGGGTCGTGCTGGTAATGGATCGGGGACGCCGGGCAGGCGAGATTGTAGATCTGGTCGACCTCGACGAAGAGCGGGAAGGTGATGTCGTGCCGAAGCAGCTCGAATCTCGGATTGTCGAGCAGATGCAGGACGTTTTGGCGCGTTCCGGTGAAGAAGTTGTCGACGCACAGGACATCGTTCCCATCGTCGAGCAGCCGCTCGCACAAATGCGATCCGAGGAAGCCGGCGCCGCCGGTGACCAGGATGCGCTTGCCGTCGAAATAATGCCGTCCCATGCGCAGCCGCTAGTTCATTGCGCGGGGAAAATATACCGGCAGTTCCGGGGTCACCTGACCGCCGGGAATCCGGGCCAGCGGTGCTGCGCAAGCGACTTCAGGGATGGCTGCGGCTCGTTCCCGAGGCCCTCGTAGACCCACAGGTTCCGCATCACCGCTGGAACATAATAGCGGGTTTCCCAATAGGGGACGCTCTCGATCCACAGCAACGGATCGCCCTTGTCGGGGATCGTCGCCCAGCGGCCCACTGGGAGCGGGCCGGCATTGTAGGAGGCGATCACCTTCGGAAGCTGGTCGCCCGTGTAGGCGGAGCGCCGCATCCTCTCGATGTAGCTCTGGCCGAACTCGAGATTGTAGCGCGGATCGTAGAGGAAGGACGGGGAGAAGGGCATGCCCGCGGCTCGCGCCTCGTCCGACGCGCTTCCCGGCCGGACTTGCATCAGCCCGACCGCTCCCGCGCCGCTCACGGCGGCGGTTCGGAAGTTCGATTCCTGGATGATATGCGCGAAGGCGAGGTCGGGTTTGACTCTCCAGCCCCGCACCGGAGCCCAGGACGGCGCCGGATAGCGCTCGGCCGCTGCAATGCGGACGCCGGGCTGGCCGTTGGTGGCGAGCCAATATTGCGCTCCGGCGAGGTTGAGCCGTTTCGCAACTTCGAGAAGCGCCGGCTGGTCGGCCGGCGAGCCGATCCTGGCCTGGTGGCGGAGCATGTCCTCCGCGAGCGCATTTTCGCCGATTCCGGCCAGCTCCACGGCGCGGCGCACGTTGACGAGGGTGTCGACAGCCGCGGTGGAGACCCGAGGGGCAGGCGGAAGGCGCGTCTCGATGCCGAGGGTCTCCCGGGCGAGGAGGCCGTAGAAGCTCTCCGCGGAGGTCGCTGCCGCCTTGAGCAGGCCCTGGACGGCCTGCGGACGCCTGCAGGCCTGCTCGGCGCGCGCCGCCCAATAATAGCCGCCGGCGCCAAGCTCGCGTTGCCTGGCGGTGGCGGCGACGTCGCGGAACTCGCGGGCTGCGGAATTGCAGTCGCCGAGACGCCATGACGCCAACCCCGCGATCCAGGCAGCCTGCGCCGCCCATTCGCCGGTAGCGCCGGTGCGCCAGTAATCGGCGACCCGGCGCGCGTCGAAATCCTGGCCGAGGACGTAGTAGACCCACGCGACCCGCTGGGCGGCTTCGGCTCGGGCCTCGGCCGAGAGATACGCCGCCTGGGCAAGGAACGCCGCTTCCGCATTGGCCGCGTCGTCTGCCTTCACATAGGCATCGAGCTGCGCCCGCAGGGCGTCCGCGGCCGGCTCGCCGCTGACCGGCCTTGCGCGATAGCGGCCGGGAGCGGACCCGAGGCCGACCACGGCCTTCTCGGGAATGACGAGGGGCGGGGTCGTCGCCCCCCTGGTGATCGCCATCCGGGCCAGCTGGTCGGCATCCGGCAGCTCGGGCGCCTGCGCGATCAGGGTCTGCAGCGATTGCAGATCGACCTGCGGCGACCCTTTCGCCGTATAGAGCTCGGACTTCGCGACCGGTGTCAGGATGTCGGGCGGAAGCGCCGCGATCCCGGCCTGCGCGCTCGCCCAGTTTCCGGCCCGAATGGAGTCGAAAACCTCGCGCCACGACCGCGGAACCGGGACTGCGGTAGCGACGGGCGGTTGCACCTGCGGCTGAAGCGCCGGGGAGGACGGCTGCTGCTGCTGGGGCGGCGTCGCTTGCGGCTGGGGGACCGCCACCTGGGGCTGAGGAGCGCTCACCTGCGGTTGCGGCAGAGGCGCGAGCGGATCCGCGCTTGCCGGCTGGGCGGCGGCAGCAGCGAGGAGGAGACCGATCACACCGATTCCTCCGAAAGGAGGAGAAGGTCCTGCCATGCGAGCCGTTTGTCGGACGGACGGCTGAGAAGCTGGCGCGGATGGAAGGTGACCACCGTGCGGATGCCCTCGACCTTGTGCACATGCCCCCGCGCCTCGATCAGCGGCTTGCCGAGCAGCGCCCGTGACGGGGCATCGCC
>DATMHP010000139.1:0-8638 GCA_035554875.1 Sphingomicrobium sp. | reverse complement strand
CGTAGATCTTGCGCCCCAGTTCGATCGTCTCGTCACGCTCCTTGTGGCGGACGAACCGCCGCACTCCGGCGCGCGCCTTGCCGGTCGCGACGAAGCGGAGCCAGGACGGCTGCGGGTGCTGCGCCTCCGACGCCAGGATTTCGACCTGATCGCCATTTTCCAGGATCGTCCGGAGCGGCACGACCCGGCTGTTGACCTTGGCCCCAACCGTGCGGTCGCCAAGGTCGGTGTGCACCGCATAAGCGAAATCCACCGGGGTGGCACCCTTGGGCAGCTGGATCAGCTCGCCCTTCGGGGTGAAGGCGAAGATCCGGTCCTGGTACATCGCCATGCGGGTATGCTCGAGAAGCTCCTCGGCATTTTCCGCGTGGTCCAGGATTTCCACGAGATCGTCGACCCACGGAATTTTCAGGTCGGCGCTCGGCTTGCCCTCCTTGTAAGCCCAATGGGCCGCAAGCCCGCGCTCGGCCTGCTCGTGCATTTCCCTCGTGCGGATCTGGATCTCGATCCTCATCTTCGAATCGTGGATCACGGACGTGTGCAGCGAGCGGTAGCCGTTGCGCTTCGGCGTGGAGATGTAATCCTTGTAGCGGCCGGGAACCATCGGCCACCGCTGGTGGATGAAGCCGAGCGCCCGGTAGCAATCCTCCTGCGTGTCGACGATCACGCGGAAGGCCATCACGTCCGACAACTGCTCGAAGCTGATGTGCCGCTCCGCCATCTTGCGCCAGATCGAAAAGGGATGCTTTTCGCGGCCCGTGACCTCGGCTTCGAGGCCGTTGTCGGCGAGTTGCAGCTGGAGGCCGAGCCCGATGCGGTTGACGAGGTCGCCGCCCTGATCGTGAAGCTGTTTCAGCCGCCGGGTGATGGAGGCGTAGGCGTCGGGCTCCAGCTCGCGGAACGCCAGCGACTGCATCTCAGTCATCATCTCATACATGCCGATGCGCTCTGCGAGCGGAGCGTAGATATCCATCGTCTCGCGGGCGATCCGCCGCCGTTTCTCTTCGCTCTTGATGTGATGGAGCGTCCGCATGTTGTGCAGCCGGTCGGCGAGCTTCACCAACAGCACGCGGATGTCGTCGCTAAGAGCTAGCAGGAACTTGCGGAGATTCTCCGCCGCCCGTTCGCTTTCCGACTGCGCCTCGATCTTGCTGAGCTTGGTCACACCGTCGACGAGCCGTGCGACCTCCTTGCCGAACAGCTTCTCGACTTCTTCGGGCGTGGCGACCGTGTCCTCGATCGTGTCGTGGAGGATCGCCGTGACGATCGTCTGGTCGTCGAGCTTCAGGTCGGTGAGGATTCCCGCCACCTCGATCGGATGGCTGAAATAGGGATCGCCGGAGGCGCGCTGCTGTCCGCCATGCGCCTTCATCGAAAAGACATAGGCGCGGTTGATCAGCCCCTCATCCGCATCGGGATCGTAGGCGCGGACCTTCTCGATCAATTCGTACTGACGCAGCACGCTCCTAAGATGGTGCGCCGGGGCGCCTTTGTGCAAGCGCGAAAAGCCGCGCCCGTTTGGGGGAACGGGCGCGGCTGACGGCGGTGCTAGCGTGCGTTAGCGAGCGCCGAACTGGTTTCGCGAGCAGAGGCGTTGCAGCGCTCAAGCTCTGCCGCGGAGATTTCGCGGCCGTCGACGAGGAAGGAATCGATCCTTCCGGCCTTCTTGGCCAGGCCTTCGCACAGGACGACCGGGCGGCTGTTGAGCGTCGAGCCGGTGCAGGCGCCGGAGGTGCAGGTCCAGAGAATGTCGCGGGCGGCGATTCGGTCTGCGGGAGCCGGAGCCGAGGTCTTCGCAGAATAGGTTGCGGCCGCGGCGGGAGAGGCAGCAAGCGCAATTGCGGCAAGGGCGAAAAGCGGGCGGAACATCGCAATCCTCCTGTTAGTTGCGAATAGCAACTGAATAAGAGATTGCGTTTCTGTTTGCAACTAGTCTTTTTTGCAGACTTGTGCTTCTTTGCATCATCAGAGGGGAGACATCGTTGGCCGCTGACGCCAAGCATGGCGCCGATATCGACGCGTTTCGCGAAGCTGCGCTCAGCTGCCCGATCCCGGCGGCGGTCGAGCTGATCGGCGAGAAATGGGCCTTCCTGATTCTGCGCGGCGCCTTCAACGGCCTTGAGCATTTCGAGGAATTTCAGGCGGGACTCGGGATTGCCCGAAACATCCTGTCCGACCGCCTCTCGAAGCTGGTTGCAGGAGGAATCCTCGAACGGTCGCCCGATCCGTCAGACAAGCGCAAAGTGATCTATTCGCTGACCGAGAAGGGCGCCTCGCTCCTCCCGGTGATGCTCTCGATTCGCCAGTGGGGCGAGGATTGGGGACTCGGGGAGATGCAGATCGTGCTTGCCGACCTGCGCAACCGGCGGCCGATCCGGCGAATCAAGGTGTTCGCCGACGACGGCCGCGAGGTGAAGCTCGGCGACCTGACCTGGCTCAGCCGCGACGACGTCGGCGGAAAGTCCGACCGCGCCGCTTAGGCCTTCAGCTTATTCGTAATCCCCGCCGCTCGGGGTCGGACGCGGAGGAGCGGCCGCGGTCAGGCGAAGCGCCTCGGCCGACTCGCTGAGGCTCGCCAGCTCGTCCGTCTCGTCCTCTTCGTCGATCCGCACCTTCTGCAGGTTGGTGACGATGGATTCCTGAAGCTCCTTCGGCTTCACCGTCTCTTCGGCGATTTCGCGGAGCGCAACGACGGGGTTCTTGTCCCGGTCGCGGTCGAGCGTCAGGTCGGCGCCGCCGGAAATCTGGCGCGCACGCTGGGCCGCGAGCAGGACCAAATCGAACCTGTTCGAGACCTTGTCTACGCAATCTTCGACTGTAACGCGCGCCATCTATCGCTCCGTGCGGCCTATTCCTTGCAAGGAATATGGGATTTCGGGAAGGCGGCGCCAATAGCTTGCCGTAGCGAAAAAAGTCAAGAAAATCGGGGTTGCATGCCGGATCAGCCGAATCTGTCGCAAAGAGAGCCGATCCGGGCCGAGGTCGCAGGTAACCGGCTGGAGATCATCGAGAGAGGCGATGCCCGCCTGCGGGCGGTGCTCGAGCTGATCGCCGGCGCCACCAAGAGCCTCAACGTGCTCATGTACATGTTCAATGCGGACGAGGCCGGCGACATGGTCCGCAATGCACTCGACGCGGCCGCCTGCCGCGGGGTGGACGTGAAGCTCCTGATCGACGGCTTCGGCTCGGCGGCGCCGCACCCGTTCCTCGAGGTGCTCAGGAAGAGCGGCGGCGATTATTGCGTGTTCAACCCGACCTACGGACGTCGATACCTAGTTCGCAATCACCAGAAGATCATCGTCGCCGACGAGCGGACCGCGATCATCGGCGGCGCCAATATCGACGAGACCTACCTCACCGACAGCGGGCCGGAGCACTGGCGGGACCTGTGGCTGAAGATTGAGGGCCCGGAAGCCGCGGTCGCGAGCCGCTATTGCGACGCCCTGTTCCGCTGGGCCAAGCGCACCCATTCGAGCCTTAGAAGCCTGCGGCGCCTCACCGGCCAGTACAGCGAATGGCAGGGGCCGCTTCAGTGGAAGTTCAGCGGCCCGTTGAGCCTCCGCAACAGCTGGTGGCGGAGCATCGGCCGTGACATCCGCCGTGCACGAAGGCTCGAGATGATCTTCGCCTATTTCGCTCCGACGGGCGCCATGCTCCGGCGGATCGGCGCAGTCGGCCGAAGGGGTGGCGCGCGTCTGGTCATGGCGGCGAAGTCGGACAATACGGCGACGATCGCAGCGGCCCGCCACAGTTACGGGCGGCTGCTTCGAAAGGGCGTCGGGATCTTCGAGTATCGCCCGGCGAAGCTCCACACCAAGCTCGTGATCGTCGACGACACCGTCTACATCGGCTCGTCGAACTTCGATTACCGCAGCTTCTATCTCAATCTCGAGGTGATGCTCCGGATCAGCGATCCTGGATTCGCCGCCGCGATGCGCGGCTATTTCGAACGCGAGCTCGCCGACTGCAGGCCCATTACGCCACGGCTGTACAAGAGGCGCGCGACCGTCTGGCGCCGCATCAAATGGGCGGTGTCGCACTTCCTCGTGAACATCATGGATTATACGGTCACCCGGCGGCTGAACCTGCGCGCCTGAGCTAGTCCTTGTTGGCCCAGAACAGGGTCGCGGGCGGGACGTTGATCCATTCGAACCCGCGGTCGATGCGTCCGAAATAGGGCTTCAGGAAATCGAGCACCTTGGGGCTGAACTGATAGACCAGGAACGCGCCGCCCGGGCGGATCACCCGCGCCGTCGCCTGCGCGATTTCATCGCCCACTCCCGGCGGCAAAGTGGAGAAGGGCAGGCCTGACAGCACATAATCGGCCGCCTCGAACCCGTGCTCCTGAACGATCGCCTCGACGTCGGCAGCCGAGCCGTTCACCGGGACCAGCCGCGGGTCGTGGATCGATTTGCGAAGATATTTAATGAAGTCGGGATTGGTGTCGACCGCGATCAAGGTCGCGTCCTCGGCCATTTTGTCGAGCACCGGCCGCGTGAAGGTGCCGACGCCGGGACCATATTCGACGAAGAGCTTCGTATTCTCCCAATCGACCGGCTTCAGCATCCGCTCGATGAGCACCTTGCTCGACGGAATCACCGAGCCGACCATCACCGGATGCTTCAGGAATCCGCGCAGGAAATGCCAATGCGGACTCGTCGACCGCCGCACTGCCCGACGGACGAGCCGACGCGGGCCTTTGAGGGTTCTGGCGGTCGAGGTGTGCATGGAGGACTCCTGGAATCAACGGTTCCGGTTGGCAAATGCGAAGGCTGTTTGCAAGGCTGGCGCCCCGCGCGGCGCTACGACTCGTGTTCCTGGCGCGGCTGGGGACCGGCCTGCTGCGCCGGCGCGGGCGCGGCTTCCGTCTCGCTCCGCGGGCGGAGCATTCCGGGAAGCACGAATCCGATTCCGGTCGGTCGGACCGCGTCGCTTTTCAGCGTGTGGCGGATGCGCTCATATTCCTCGAGCATGTCCGGAGTGACCGAAGCCCGGGTTTCGGACAGCGCCGATTCGAAGTCGGCCTTTGTAACCTTGCCGGAATCCAGCCCGCGGCGAAGCGCTGTAAGCCCGGCCCGCCGGACGAGGTCCTCGAGGTCGGCGCCGGTGAAATTCTCCGTCCGCTGCGCCAGCGATTCGAGATCGACATCGTCGGCAAGCGGCATCCCGGACGTGTGGATCGCTAGGATCCGCCGCCGCCCCGCAGTGTCCGGCGGGCCGACGTAGATCAGTTCGTCGAAGCGGCCCGGACGCAGGAGCGCCGGGTCGATCAGGCTCGGCCGATTGGTCGCGCCGATGACGATGACGTTGTTGAGCTCTTCCAGCCCGTCCATCTCGGCGAGGATCGTGTTGACCACGCGCTCCGTGACCTGCGGCTCGCCGAGGCCCCCGCCGCGCGCCGGCACCAGGCTGTCGATCTCATCGATGAAAATGACGGTCGGCGCCACCTGCCTCGCCCTCGCGAACAGGCGAGCGATCTGCTGCTCGCTCTCGCCGTACCATTTGCTGAGCAGGTCCGACGATTTCGTCGCGATGAAATTGGCGTGGCTCTCGCGCGCCGTCGCTTTGGCGAGCAATGTCTTGCCGGTGCCAGGCGGCCCGTAGAGCAGGAAACCCCTCGCTGGCCGGATTCCGATGCGCCGGAATGCCTCGGGATGCTTGAGCGGAAGCTCGATGCCTTCGCGAAGCTTCTCCATTGCGTCGTCAAGGCCGCCGATATCCGACCAGCGGATCTGCGGCGCTTCGACCATCACTTCGCGCATCGCCGAAGGCTGGACGCGCTTGAGGGCATTTTCGAAGTCGCGGCGTTCGACCGACAGCGCGTCGAGCACTTCGGTCGGGATCGTGTCCTCTTCCGGATTGATTCGCGGCATGATCCGCCGGACCGCCTCCATCGCGGCCTCTCGGGTTAGTGCGGCGAGATCGGCGCCGACGAAGCCGTAAGTGCGGCGGGCGAGCGCGTCGATGTCGACGTCCGGCGCAAGCGGCATCCCGCGCGTGTGGATCTCCAGGATTTCGCAGCGGCCCTGCTCGTCGGGGACTCCAACCACGATCTCGCGGTCGAAGCGGCCGGGGCGGCGGAGCGCCTCGTCAATCGCTTCGGGCCGGTTGGTGGCGGCGATGACGACGAGATTTTGCCTCGGCTCGATCCCGTCCATCAGGCTCAGCAGCTGTGCGACAAGGCGCTTCTCGGCCTCGCCGGTGACCTGCCCGCGCTTTGGCGCGATCGAGTCGATCTCGTCGATGAAGATGATCGAGGGCGCGGACGCGGCGGCCTGCTCGAACAATTCGCGAAGCTTGCGCTCGCTCTCTCCGTAGGCCGAGCCCATGATCTCGGGACCGGCGATGCTCAAGAAATGCGCGCTGCTTTCGTTGGCGACCGCGCGGGCCAGCCGAGTCTTGCCCGTGCCGGGCGGGCCGTGAAGGAGCACGCCCTTGGGCGGGTCGACGCCGAGACGCTGGAACAGCTCCGGGTGGCGGAGCGGCAGCTCGACCATCTCGCGGAGCGCATCGATCGTGTCGCGCATCCCGCCGAGATCGTCATAGGTGACGTCGGCGCGGCGGTCTCCGGGCTCGCCGCCGAGATATTCGGGCAGTAGCTCGACGTTCGTCTTGGCGTCGATATGGACGATGCCCTTGGGGGTCGCGGAAACGACCTTCAGCCGCACTTCCTGAAGCGCGAAGGCGGGCGCGTTCAGCATCTGCCGGACGGCATCGGGAATGTCGGCGTTAATCCGCTGGTGGCCGGCGGTGGCTACGGTGTCGCCCTCGCAGAGCGGCCGGCCGGCGAAGGTCCGCTTCAGCGCGCCTGCCGACCCCTGGAGCCGCACATTGTCCTGCGCCGGAGCGAAGACGACCTTGGTCGCGGCCTTCGACGTCGCCTTGCGGACTTCGACGAAATCTCCGGACCCGATCCCGGCATTGGCCCTCGAAAGACCGTCGAGGCGGATGATCTCGAGTCCTTCGTCCTCTCCATAGGGCCGGATCGCCCGGGCAGCGGTCGAGCGCTTGCCGATGATCTCGATGGCGTCGCCCTCGTTGAGGCCGAGATCCTTCATCAGCTTTGCGGGCAGCCGAGCAATTCCGCGGCCGCTGTCGCCGGGCGGCAGGTTGGCGACCTGCACGCGCATCGTCTTCGGCCGTTCTGCCACGTCAGTGTCCGCCATCGGATCTCCTCTTTACCCGCCCGCGCAGTGGAAACGAAACGGCGACCGGCGTGTCGAGTTCAATTTGGGGCACCAGCCTCTCGTTAAAAGTCCCCGGCGTCAAAACTTGATCGCTCCGGCGATCCTTCGGAGCAGGCTGCGCGGCAGCAGCCGGTGGCCCTGGCCCGACAATTTGTTGAGCAGTCCCGGCACAACGACCGCGCGATTCCGCTCCAGCCCGCGCAATCCGGCCCGAACGACCGCTCGCGCATCCGCCACCGCGAATTTCGGGATCGACCTGCCGAAACCGGCAACTTCGCCGAACTCGGTCGCCGTCGGCCCGGGACACAGCGCCGACACCGCGACGCCGTGATGCCTCAATTCCTCGTGAAGTGCCTCGGTGAGCGACAGGGCATAGGCCTTGGTCGCGAAATAGACCGCCATGCCCGGCCCCGGCTGGAACGCTGCCGTCGACGCGACATTGAGGATCGCGCCCGACCGGCGCTCGATCATTGCTGGAGCCACCGCCCGGCAGAGCTCGGTCAGCGCGCCGCAATTGAGATCGATCATCTGCCGCAGCCGCGCCGAGTCCTGGCTCGCGAAGCGCCCCGTCAGCCCGAAGCCGGCATTGTTCACCAGCAGGTCGATCCGCTCGCCGGCAGCTTCGACATTCGCGACCAGCTCGGCAGCGGCGCCTTCGCGGCTGAGGTCGATCTCGACCGCCCGCGCATTGCCCAGCTCGGCCGCGAGCGCGTCGAGCCGTTCCTTCCGCCGCGCCGCGAGGACCAGCGCGTGGCCGCGCGCCGAAAGCTGGCGGGCGAATTCGACGCCAAGCCCGGCCGAAGCGCCGGTGACCAGCGCGACCGGTTTCGCCAATCTATGCGGCCTTCCCGACCGTCGCTTTCTCGATCTTGCCCGGATTTGCGGGTGGCTCGCCCTTGGGAAGAGAGTCGACATGCTCCATCCCGCTCTCGACCTGACCCCAGACGGTGTACTGGCCGTCGAGAAAACGGGCATCGTCGAAGCAGATGAAGAACTGGCTGTTGGCGCTGTCCGGGTTCTGCGCCCGCGCCATCGAGCATGTGCCGCGGACGTGCGGTTCGCTCGAGAATTCTGCCTTCAGGTCCGGCAGGTCGGAGCCGTGGAATCCGGTTCCGGTCGGGTCGCCGCCCTGCGCCATGAACCCGGGGATGACGCGGTGGAACACGACGCCGTCATAAAAGCCCTGCTTGGCCAGCGTCGTGATTCGCTCGACATGCTCGGGCGCGAGGTCGGGACGAAGCTTGATGACGACGTCGCCGCCGCTCGAAAGGGAAAGGGTCAGGCGATCATCGGCCATGTCGAGTCTCCAAAAGGCTCCAGAAGTTGCCGCGATTTAGGCGGGCAAGTGCGCTTGCGCCAGTGGAGACACGGCAATAGGAGGGCCACGAACGACGGCGAGGGGTGAGGGTCATGAGCGAGAGCGAGAAAGTCGCCGCCGCCTCCCTCGAAGC
>DATMHP010000138.1:0-10482 GCA_035554875.1 Sphingomicrobium sp. | reverse complement strand
AATCGCTGCATCGCCGACATTGAAGACCAAAAAGGGGCGGAACGTCCCGAAGTGAAGGTCGGCGAAATCGACCACGAAGCCGTGGCGGACCCGGTCGAGGATGTTGCCCAGCGCTCCACCCAGGATCATGCCGAGCGCCGCCTGGTCCCAACGGTGCTTCTCGCGCCCGATCCACACTGCGACGCCGATGGCGATGGCGCTGGTTAGCGCGACCAGCATCCAGCGCCCGACTGCGGTCTCGGCGTTCAAGAGGCCAAGCGAGATGCCGTTATTCTCGGTCCACGTCAGGTTGAAGAAGGGCAGGAGGTAGATCTGCGCGACTTCCTGCAGGTGCAGCGGACCCGACACGATCCACTTCGCCAGCTGGTCGAGCGCAAAGATCGCCAGCGCGATCGAGAAGGCGAACGTCCGCTCACGCATCAACAAACTCCTCGCAGCGGTCGCACAAGGCTCCGTCCTCCTCGACTTCCGGCAGATAGCGCCAGCACCGCCCGCATTTGTGGTGGTGGGTTTCTGAAATCTTCAGCGTGTCGCCCTGATGAACCGTCGACGAAATGAACAGCTCGGCGAGGAAACCGGCCGGCGCGGGAAGCTCGGGCAAAGTGACCTCGGCCTCCAGGCTCGACCCGATGACCTTGTCGCGGCGAAGCGGCTCGATCGCCTCGGTGACTGTCGAGCGCAGCTCGCGGAGCCGCGCCCACAGAACGTCGTCAGCCTCGACCTGCGGGATCTCCGGCCATTCGAGAAGGTGCACCGATCCTGCGTCCGGATAGCGCGTGGCCCACACTTCCTCGCTGGTGAACACCAGCACCGGCGCAAGCCAGCGCACGAGAGCGTGGAACAAATGATCGAGAACCGTCCGGTAGGCGGCCCGCCGCTCCGACTCGGCGCCGGTCAGCGCGTTGACGTCGCAATAGAGGACGTCCTTGCGGATATCGAAATAGAAGGCGCTCAAGTCCTCGTTCGCGAAGTCGGACAGCAGCCGCGTGTAGGCGTTGAAGTCGAAATCATCGACCGCGTTGCGCAGCTTCTTGTCGAGCTCGGCCGTCAGGTGGAGCATGTAGCGCTCCAGCTCCGGCATTGCGGCGAGGTCGGTCATCCGCTCGTCGGATGAGAAGTCGGCCAGCGCTCCGAGCAGGTAGCGGAAGGTGTTGCGGAGCTTGCGATACTGGTCCGCGACGCCCGCGAGGATCTCCTTCCCGATCCGGTGATCTTCGGTGAAGTCGACCGACAGCGCCCACAGCCGGAGGATGTCGGCGCCATAGTCCTTCATCAGGTCGAGCGGGCTGATCGTGTTGCCCAGCGACTTGGACATCTTCATGCCCTTGGAGTCCATCGTGAAGCCGTGGGTCAGCACCGCATTGTAAGGCGCGCGCCCGCGGGTCCCGCAGCTTTCGAGCAGTGAGGACTGGAACCAACCGCGGTGCTGGTCCGAGCCTTCGAGATAGAGATCCGCCGGCCAGGTCTCGTCGGGCCAGCGACCGCTTTCGAGCACGAAAACGTGGGTGCAACCGCTGTCGAACCAGACGTCGAGGATGTCGCCGACCATCTCGTAATCTTGCGGGTTGCGGTTGCCGAGGAAGTGCGCGGCGCTGTCGGGGTCCCAGGCATCGACGCCCTTCTCGCGGATCGCCTCGACGATGCGGTGATTGACGTCGCGGTCGACCAGCAGCTCGCCGGTCTTCCTGTCGACGAAGAGAGCGATCGGGACGCCCCAGGCGCGTTGTCGGCTGATTACCCAGTCCGGGCGCTGCTCGACCATGGAGCCAATGCGGTTGCGGCCTTTTTCGGGGACGAAGCGGGTCGCGGCGATGGCGTTCATCGCCAGCTCGCGGAGCGTCGGCCTCTTCTCGTCGAGATCCTCGTTGGGCTCGCCGCCCTCATTTTCCCAGCGCTGCTCGGCGCGGGTGAGCGGAGTCAGATGCTTCAGCGGCCGGTCCATGCCGATGAACCATTGCGGCGTGCAGCGGTAGATGACCTTCGCCTTGGACCGCCAGCTGTGCGGGTAACTGTGCGTGAAGTCCGCGCTCGCGGCCAGGAGCGCCCCCGCGTCGCGGAGGTCTGAGCAGATGGGCCCGTCGGGCGCGTTGAACTTGGCGTTGATCACGCTGCCTTGCCCGCCCAGCCACAGCCAGTCGGGCCGGTAGAACCCGCCCGCATCGACCGCGAACACCGGATCGATTCCGTTCGCCCGACAAAGCTCGAAATCGTCCTCGCCATGGTCGGGCGCCATGTGGACGAGGCCGGTGCCCTGGTCCGTGGTGACGAAATCCCCCGGAAGGAACGGCCGCGGCTTGGCGAAAAACCCGCCGACTTGGTGCATCGGGTGGCGCGCAACGGTGCCGGCGAGGTCGCCGCCTCTCAGACGTGTGACCGGCTGAAGATGCGCCAGTCCGCTCCGTTCCTTGAAGGCGCCGACCAGCGGCTCGGCGACGAGAACGTGGACGCCCTCAGCGCACAGAAGGACATATTCAACGTCCGGCCCGTAAGCGATCGCCTGGTTGACCGGGATCGTCCACGGCGTCGTCGTCCAGATGACAGCATGGGCGCCGACCAGCTCAGGGATCGGGCTCTCGACGATCTCGAAAGCGACATCGATCTGGGTCGAGACAATGTCCTCATATTCGATCTCGGCTTCGGCGAGGGCGGTCTTCTCGACCGGCGACCACATGACCGGCTTGGCGCCGCGATAGAGTTGGCCGGTCTCGGCGAACTTGAACAGCTCGGAGACGATGGTCGCCTCGCTCTCGAACTGCATCGTGAGGTAAGGATGGTCCCAGTCGGCGCCGATGCCGAGGCGCTTGAGCTGCTCGCGCTGCACGTCCACCCAATGCTGGGCGTAGGCGCGGCACTCGGCCCGGAACTCCTTGACCGGCACCTCGTCCTTGTTGAGCTTCTTCTTGCGATACTGCTCCTCGACCTTCCATTCGATCGGAAGCCCGTGGCAGTCCCAGCCGGGAACGTAAGGCGCGTCCTTGCCCAGCAGGGTCTGGGTGCGGACCACCATGTCCTTGAGGACGTGGTTCAGCGCATGGCCGATGTGAATGTCGCCATTGGCGTAGGGCGGGCCGTCGTGGAAGATGAACTTCTCGCGGCCCTGCCGCGCACGCCGAACTTCGCCGTAGAGGTCCTGTTCCTCCCAGCGGGCAAGGATCGCCGGCTCCTTTTGCGGAAGTCCGGCCTTCATCGGGAAGTCGGTCTTCGGAAGGAAAACGGTCGGCCTGTAGTCGGGCTTGTTGGGCGCGTCAGCCATCGAGGGCGGGCCTTAACGAGTGGGTCCGGAGATGCAACTAGGCAGCGAGCAGCCGCCGGGCTTCGGCCTCATCGTCGCGCATGCGCTCGACCAGTGCGTCGATGCTGTCGAACTTCGCTTCCGGGCGGATGTAAGCGATGAGGTCGATCTCGATCGCGCGGCCGTAGAGGTCGCCGTCCCAGTCGAAGATGTAGGTCTCGAGCACCTCGTCGCGGCCTTCGAACATCGGCCGGACGCCGAAGCTGGCGACTCCGCTATGCTCGCTGCCGTCGTCGAGGCGGACTCGGACCGCGTAGATGCCGTGCGCGGGCCGCTGGTAGCGCCCGAGCGAGACGTTGGCGGTCGGAAAGCCGAGATCGTGCCCGCGGCCGTCGCCGTGCTCGACCACCGCCTCGACCGCGAACGGGCGGGTGAGCAGGTGCGTCGCGGTGCCGGGATCGCCGGCGGCCAGCGCCTGGCGGATTCGGCTCGACGAGACCGGTTCCCCGTCAAGGATCACCGGCGCCACCGTCTCCGCCTCGATGCCGTGGCTCGCGCCGAGCGTCCGCATCACCTCGGCATTGCCCGCGCGGCCGCGGCCGAAGGTGAAGTCGGTGCCGGTGACGACCGCGCCGACGCCCAGCTGCTTCGCCAGGATCTCCGCGACGAAATCTTCCGCGCTTGTGGTCGCCAGCGCCTTGTCGAAGTTGAAGACGAGCATACCGTCCGCGCCGGCGTGGGCGAACAACCGCTCGCGCTGGTCGAGGCTGGTGAGGCGAAAGGGTGGGACGTCGGGCTTGAAGAAGCGCACCGGGTGCGGCTCGAAGGTCGCGACGATCACCGGCCGCCTCTCGTGGAAACCAAGCGCGATGGCGCGGCTGACGACCGCCTGGTGGCCGAGGTGGAAACCGTCGAAATTGCCGAGCGCGATGACGCTTCCGCGAAGCTGCTCGGGCAAAGGCTGGTCGTGCGTCAGGCGGATCATCGTCGCGCGGCTGTATCGGCGCCGGGCGGCGGGGGCAATCGCACGAGGGCAGCCGCTTGACTCCGAACCGCCCGAATCCTACATGGAACCTATCCCGATCAACCGGTTTCCGGCGGCGCACTCGTGCGCGCGTCGGTTTTTCGTTTGGACGGGATGCCAACTAGCGAGGAGATAGGCGTCAGGTTTCGCGTGGGTTTCCCCTCGCAAAGCTGACCCTGTGGAGCTGAAAAAGGAAGCAGAATGGCACGTATCGCCGGCGTCAATATCCCAACGAACAAGCGCGTCGAAGTCGCGCTCACCTACATCCACGGAATCGGCCAGACCACGGCCAAGCAGATCATCGCCAAGCTCGGAATTGAGCCCGACCGCCGGGTCCAGGACCTGACCGACCAGGAAGTCCTGAAAATCCGCGAGGAAATCGACGCCAACCAGACCGTCGAGGGCGACCTTCGCCGCGAGACCGCGATGAACATCAAGCGGCTGATGGATCTCGCCTCCTACCGGGGCCTGAGGCACCGCAAGGGCCTGCCCGTTCGCGGCCAGCGCACGCACACCAACGCGCGCACCCGCAAGGGCAAGGCGAAGCCGATCGCGGGCAAGAAAAAGTAACCCCGCGCAGCTGCAACTCACGCCCTTCGACAGGGGCGAACGAATTTAGAGGATTGTAGGAATGGCCCAGGCACCGCAGCGCCTCCGCAGAAGGGAGCGCAAGAATATCACGGCCGGCGTCGCTCACGTGAACGCCAGCTTCAACAACACGATGATCACCATCACCGACGCGCAGGGCAACGCCATCGCGTGGAGCTCGGCGGGAATGATGGGCTTCAAGGGAAGCCGCAAGTCGACCCCCTACGCTGCGCAGGTCGCGGCGGAGGACGCGGGCAAGAAGGCCGCCGAGCACGGCGTCCGCACGCTCGAGGTCGAGGTGAAGGGCCCCGGGTCGGGCCGCGAGAGTGCGCTTCGGGCGCTCCAGGCGGTCGGCTTCACGATCACCAGCATCCGCGACGTCACCCCGATCCCGCACAACGGGGTCCGGCCGTCGAAGAGGCGGCGCGTCTAACGGGACGATTGCCGCCGCCGGCGGGGAAACCCGCGGCGAGTTCAAGTTTTAATTCGGCGGGAGACGTCCCGCCAGAGGGCAGGAAGACATTCATGGCCGTCAACGTAAAGAACTGGCAGGAACTGAAGAAGCCGAACGCGCTGGAGAAGAAGCAGGCGGCCGGCGATAACCGACGCCGCGCCGTCTTCGTCGCCGAACCGCTCGAGCGCGGCTTCGGAATGACTCTGGGCAATTCGCTTCGCCGCGTCTTGCTCTCGTCGCTCCAGGGCGCAGCCGTCACCTCGATCAAGATCGAGGGCGCGCTTCACGAGTTCAGCTCGCTCCCCGGCGTCCGCGAGGACGTGACCGACATCGTCCTTAACGTGAAGCAGATCGCGTTGAAGATGGAAGGCGAAGGGCCCAAGCGGCTCCAGCTTTCGGCGACCGGCCCGGCCGAAGTCACCGCCGGCATGATCGCCACCGCGGGCGACATGGAGGTCACCAACCCCGAGCTGGTCATCTGCCACCTCGACCAGGGCGCGACTCTCAACGTCGAGCTGACCGCCGACATCGGCAAGGGCTATGTCCCGGCCGCGGCCAACCGTCCGGCCGAAGCGCCGATCGGCCTGATCCCGGTCGACGCGCTCTATTCGCCGGTCCGTCAGGTCGCTTACAAGGTCGAGAACACCCGCGTCGGGCAGGAGCTCGATTACGACAAGCTCACGCTGACCATCGAGACCGACGGCACTGTGACCCCGGAAGACGCGCTGGCCTATGCGGCGCGGATCCTCCAGGACCAGCTGCAGTTGTTCGTCCACTTCGACGAGGCCGCGATGCGCACCGCTGCAGCCCCGGCGATGATCGGGCAGCCGGCGATGGCCGCCGAGACCCCGGCCGACACCAACCAGCTCAACCGCTATCTTCTCAAGAAGGTGGACGAGCTGGAGCTTTCGGTCCGCTCGGCGAACTGCCTGAAGAACGACAACATCATCTACATCGGCGACCTGGTCCAGAAGACCGAAGCCGAGATGCTGCGCACGCCGAACTTCGGCCGGAAGTCGCTCAACGAGATCAAGGAAGTGCTCGCGTCGATGGGCCTTCGTCTCGGCATGGACATCCCCGGCTGGCCGCCCGAGAACATCGAAGAGATGGCAAAGAAGCTCGAGCAGGAGATGCTGGGCTAAGGCCACAGCTTCCGGTTCAGGAACACCGAAGGGCCGCTGGAAACAGCGGCCCTTTTCTTTCGCCGGACCGGGCGCGCGCGCCGCTATCGAACGATAGGTTTCGGGAAGCTCCGTCCTGACAGATAGTTACGCCGCCGAATCGCTCTGCAAAGAACGGAGGCAGCCATGATCTTGAAACTGGGATCGAGTGGCCAAGCCGTCGCGAAGCTGATTCAGGACCTTCGGCGATTGGGCTTTGACCTTCCACAAGGCAGCACCTTCACCAGTCTCGTCAAACGCAGCGTCGAAGCCTTCCAGGTCGGCCACGTCGACGCATCCGGAACGCCGCTTGTCGTTGATGGCAAAGTCGGCCCGCACACCGCCTGGGCCATCAAGGCGCGGCTCGACAATATCTCCTCGGCGGAGACGACGTTCGGCCTGCCTCCGCTTCCCGCGGGCGGAAGCGCCGCCGGCCGGGCAGCGCTCAAGGTCGCGATCGCCGACATGGTTGCCGGCCGCGGCGAGAGCGGGAGCAACAACAGCGGCCCCGATGTGGCGAACTATCTGGCGCCTACAGGTCTCCAACCTCCGAACAACTGGTGCGCCGCCTTCGTCAGTCACTGCTTTCGCGAGGCGCTCGAGCACAATGCCGTCTTTGGTTACGTCCCGGGAGCACAGGAGGTGCACAACCGGATGCGGCAGCTGGGCCATGCCTATACGGCTTCGCTGAGCAACCCGCCGCAACCGGGCGACATCATCGTGTGGAAGCGCGTCGACCCCAACAATCCGGTGCATACCGGCTGGTATGGGCACATCGGGCTGGTTCACAGCTTTGGCGACGGCAATCTGTGGACGATCGAAGGAAACAAGGGGACGTTTCCGTCGAAGGTGAAGGCGTTCCGCTATTCGTGGCCGTTGCTCGTCACCTCGGCAACGAACGACAAGTTCAAGGGCATTTACGGACTGTCGCGGCATCCTTGAGGTGGAGCGGAATTGAAGGGGCCGCTCCGGGAGCAGCGGGGCGGCCAACCCTGATTCACCTCGCATATACCGGACCGCGGGGACGGCCGTAAAAGACGAGCGCCTGCCTTCCTGCGCCGGTCCGAGGCGGATCGTGACGGCGATGAATTGAAGCGCCGGGCGCTTCGGCGTGGAATGCCCCTCGTAGCTCGCGGGGGTTCAAATGGTCAGCACAGTCACGTCGAAGCCCAATCATTACCAGCGGCTGGGGCTCGCGCCCGATGCCGGCGATACCGAGATTGCGCGGGCCTTCGCGGTGGCCATGAGCCCGCTGATGCCGCGAACCGTCGGCGACATTGCCGAGATTGCGCTTGCCTTCGAGACTCTGCGGGACCCGGTGAAGCGGCGGGCTTACGATCAATCGATCGCGCCGGAGCCGGAGCCGGAGCCTGAACCGGAGGTTGAGTCGGAGCCGAACCTGATGTTTCCGCGCGAGGGGTGGCCGTTCACGGCCTCGGCGCGGATCGGGTCGGCGGAGCTGCCCGCGATCGACGAGCTGCCGCGCGCTGCCCCGAAGGCGGAGCCTGAGCCGTTCATCGCTTCCCCTCCGCCGCCGCAGCGCGTGCTCGAGCCGCAGGTGGAAGTCCGCCGCCCGGCAGTGGAGGATCGCTTCCGTTTCGTCGAGCAGGCGCCGATGGAGTGGAAGCGGCCGGCGGCGATGGTGGCCGCCGTGTTCGGCGGGGTGGCGCTGCTCGGCGCGGGGCTCGGCTGGTACGCGTCGCGCGGGATCTCGCCCGCGCAGGCGGAGCAGGCCGCAACCTTCCCGGTGCCGAGAGCTGAAGCGCCCGTGGCGGAGCCGCTGGCGCCTGCTCCCAAGCAAGTGAAGGCTTTCCCCGAGCGGCGGACTCGCCCGGCCGCCGCGCCGGCTCGGGCCCGGCCCGCCTCGCCGCCGCCCGAGCCGGCCCTGTCGGAGGAAAAGCGGGCGGAGGACGTGCCGGATATTCCTAGCGAGCAAGTCGCTGCTTTGGCCTCGCAGGTGGAAGAAGCGCCGGCGGCGATGCCGCTGCCGGACGCGGTGGTGGCGCGGACGATCCGGCGCATCGGCTACGCCTGCGGGGAGGTCACCTCGACCAGCGCCGTCGACGGTTCTCCGGGTGTGTTCAAAGTGACCTGCGCGTCGGGAGATACGTACAAGGCGGCGCCGGTGCGCGGGCGCTATCACTTCCGGCGCTGGGGCGGTAACTGAGGCGGATGGACAAGCCGATCAGCTATGACATTCGCGACAATATCGATCTCAGGAGGTTCGAGATCGACCTCGGCGACGGGACGTTCGCCTTCGCCGAATACAATCTCATTCCCGGCAAGATCATGTTCACGCACACCGAAGTGCCGGAATCCCACGGCGGGCAGGGGCTTGGCTCAGCCCTGATCCGCTTCGGGTTGGCGGCCGCGCGGGAGCGGGGGCTGAGGGTGATCCCGATCTGCCCCTTCTTCGCCGCCTACATGCACAAGCATGAGGAGGTTCAGGACCTGCTCGACGACACCTGGCGCAGGAAGTTCGGACTCCCGCCGCTGTAGGCCTTACCGGATCTTATTCCTGCGAGAACCAGCGGTCTTCCAACTTTCGCTCCACGCGGCGTTTCCACAAGAAGCAGATTCCGCAGGCAAGAGCCGCGACTGCGAACCCCGCGAGCATCCCAACCGTCGCTTGAAGCGTCGGCTGTGTAGCGAGGGACGTCTTCGTCGACGCCAGGAATGCGAGGATGCCGCCGGCAAGGAACCCCACGGATCCGACGGTCAGATAATCGCTCATTCCAAACCCTCTGCGGCCTCCTGCAGGCGCTCGGCGTTCGCGGCCATGCTCTCCAGAAGCGCGGCGAAATCCTCGAGCCCGGCGGCGGTCCAGGTGCGGCGGTCGCGGGCGTTCTCGAAAACGAACGAGACCTTTCCGCTGCGGCTTTCTCGAACGGTGACGAAGCCGAAGACGAGCAGGTCCAGCGCGGCGTCCTGAGCCCGCAGCTCGCGCAGGAGAGCGGTGACGAGCTGGAAATCGGGTAAGCCGGGACCGATCGCCGCGACGATCGCCTCTGCGTCAGCGAGCCGGCCGGGATGCCCGCCGCGGGACCCGAGGTCGAGATTGCGGACGGCGCTCATCCGCTTCGCCGACCGGACGAGGTCGAACAAAGCGGAATCCACTATTCCGAAGCTCCGCCGGATCACTTCGCGCGCTTCCAGACCGGCAAGAGCCTCGCGCTTGAACTCGGACGAAAGCAGGCTTGGCGACCAGCTCTTGAGCCGGTCCGACCGGAACTGAACCGCGACCGAAGGACGGAATTCGCGCCAGGGCTGGCGCTCGAGAGAAATGCTTTGGCTGTGCCGATTTGACTTGCCCGGTAGCCGCGACCACAGGCCGACGGCCGAATGCAAACCCATATCAATAACCCCCACTGCATGCTCCGAGCATGACCGGCACTGAACGTTATCTTTCGATAAGGGTTCCGCAAAGCGCAAGGGTCGCGGCAAAAAATTTCCGCGCATGGCCCCGCGGCAACTGCCAGACTTGACTGAGAGCGGGAATTCGGGTTGAGGGGCGGCGTCGGCGGGGCATTCCCCGCCGCTTTGTTTTTGAAGGGCTTTTGCGCGGCCGCCCGAAGAGCCGCGTGGCCGGGTCTACCTGATACGGGACCCTGACGAACGGAGAAGACAATGCGTCATCGCGTCGGCGGACGGAAACTTCAGCGCACCTCGAGCCACCGGGCGGCCCTGTTCCGCAACATGGCGGCTGCGCTTATCAAGCACGAGCAGATCACCACCACGACGGCCAAGGCGAAGGAACTTCGCCCGTATGTCGAGAAGCTGGTGACCTTGGCGAAGAAGGGCGGCCTTTCGAACCGCCGGATCGCCCATGCGCGCATCATGGACGAGGCGCAGGAGCGCAAGCTGTTCGATGTGCTGGGCCCCCGCTACGCGGAGCGCAACGGCGGCTACACCCGGATCATCAAGGCCGGCATCCGCCAGTCGGACGCAGCGCCGATCGCGGTCATCGAGTTCGTCGACCGCGACGTTGCGGCCAAGGGCCAGGATTCGGGTCCGGTGATGACCG
>DATMHP010000137.1:0-18914 GCA_035554875.1 Sphingomicrobium sp. | reverse complement strand
GTTGCCGGCGATGTCGACCGTGACTCCCTCGTAGAGCCGGTCCACCGCCCGCTGCACCGCGCAGACGCTGTCCCACACGACGGCGCGGGCTTGGGCGGACGTGCGCCTGCCGATGGCCCGGGCACGGGCGAGGTGGTGGTCGACCTGGCGCCGCATCAGCGCCGCCTCGCGAATGACCGTATTGTCGAGGTCCGGCGCGTCGGCGGTCGCGGCGTTGGTGATCACGGTCAGCGGCGTCTTCAGCGCATGCGCGAGGTTTCCGGCGTGGCGCCGTGCCTCCTCGGCCTGGGCTTCGCTGTGCGCGAGCAGCTGGTTGATCTCCTCGGTCAGCGGCCGGATTTCGGTGGGGAAGGTTCCGGAGATCCGCTGCTCCTTGCCCGACCGGATCGCGGCGACCTCGCGCTGCACGCGCCGCAACGGCCACAGGCCATAAAACGCCTGGAGCGCGGCCAGCACCAGGAGCCCGACGCCAAGCGCCGCGAAGCTCCAGAACAGGGTCTGGCGCAGATCGTGGATCTGCTTGTCGATCATCTCGCGCGATTGCGCGACCTGGAATCGCCAGCGTGTCTCGGATCCCGGAAGGATCGCGTCCATCTCCGCAACGCGAAGCGGCTCTCCTGCGAATTCGTTGCTGTCGTAGACGTGCGGCTTCACGTCGAAATGGTTGGACGCGACCCGCAAGCGGCGGTCCCACAGGGAACGCGACGGGAAGGTGTCGGAGCCGTCGCCCGAAACCTGGAAATAGACGCCTGAATAAGGCTCGACGAAGCGCTGGTCGGCGGGGGGCCGATTGAAGCGCACTTCGCCGTCCGGGCCGATCTCGGACGAATAGACCAGCGACTTCAGGACATAGACGAGCTGGTCGTCGAAGTTGCGGACGATCGACGTCGTCAGAACGCGGTCGAGCGCGAATCCACCGGTAATGAGCAGGATTCCGATCCACAGCCCGGCGACGACGATCATTCGCCGCGTCAGCGACCCGATGTGCGGGCGCTTGCGCGTGGCTGTCACGCTGTGGGTTTCGGCCGGTTTGGCCGCCTCGTTCAAACTCGCCGTTCCTCCGGCTCCTCAAGGCTGTAGCCCAGCCCGCGGATCGTGGTGATGACGTCCGGCCCGAGCTTCTTGCGGATACGGGTGACGAACACCTCGATCGTGTTCGAATCGCGGTCGAAATCCTGGTCGTAGATATGTTCGATCAGCTCGGTGCGGCTGACCACCTTGCCCTTGTGGTGCATCAGGTAGGACAGCAATTTATATTCCTGCGCGGTGAGCTTCACCGGCTCGCCATCCTTCGTCACCTTGCCCGAGCGCGTGTCGAGCCGGATGTCGCCGGCGCGAAGCTCCGAGCTGGCGTTGCCGGAGGCGCGGCGGATCAGCGCCCGCAAGCGTGCGATCAGTTCCTCGGTCTGGAAGGGCTTGGCGAGATAATCGTCGGCGCCGGCATCGAGACCCGCCACCTTGTCCGACCAGCTGTCGCGAGCGGTCAGGATCAGGACCGGCATCTTCCGGCCTTCCTTGCGCCACCGGTCGAGGACCGTCAGGCCGTCGACTTCGGGAAGCCCGAGATCGAGCACGACCGCGTCATATTCCTCGGTCGAACCGAGATAATGGCCGTCCTCGCCGTCGGTCGCGAGGTCGACTGCATAGCCCGCGCCCTCGAGCGTCGAGCGCAGCTGCCGGCCGAGATTCGGTTCGTCTTCGACGATCAGAACGCGCATGAGTGTCTTTCCCCTGGAACCATTCGCGCACATGAACACGTGCAAAGCTGAACGGTTGCTTGTCCGAAATTAGTTAGAGCAAGCTGGGAAGGTAGCACGAAATGTCAATGCGGAGGGTTTTGGCGCCCTAGCGGGACCGCCGGACGACTTGCCCAGTGGCAGCGTCGACATCGACCCAAATGACCCGACCGTCTTTCATGAACTTCAGGCGATAGGTCTTCCCGTTGAATTCGGGGCCGAGATAGTCGGCGCCGGGCATCAGCGGCATCACGCGCCGCTCGATCTTCGGCAAGGGCATGGAACGGCCGTCGCGCGTCGCCTGGAAGGCGCGCTGCGCGTCGCGAGGCGGATCGGCAAGGGCCGGTCCGGCGATCAGGCCAGCGGCGAGCGCGGCCGCGAAAAGAGTACGATACAGGCGCATGGCTATTCTCGTTGCGGCATTTACCCACAAAGCATTGAATGGCCTATGAATGCGGCCGATTGGCGCTGTTCAGGCGCCGAGTGATGCCAAAAAACCGCAGTCCCGTCCAATGGCGGACCAAGGGCATCAACTGCCCTCAGGACTCGCGAGCGCCTTTGAGGAGCCGGCGACGCGCGCATCCCAGAAGATTTCGCCAGTCGCCTTGAACGACCACCAGACCCATTTGTCCTGGGGCTGCAGTCCCCAATTGACGCCGCAATTCCACCCGCCTTCGCGCAGCAGGCAAATGCGGACATCGACCGCGGTCGGACAGCCGTTGACGACCGTTGCGGCGGTGGCGTCTTTCCAGACGCCGCTCGGCCCGACCACCGGGCTCGAAACGCAGCGCGTCGCATCGGTGTCGGTCGAGGCCTTGCCGGCATCGGCAACCGTTGCGGCAAGCGCAGGCTTGCCGGCCGCGATGTCGGCGCAGGCCTGGCGGTCCCCGCTGACGCACGATGCATAGCGCCGCTGTGCGGCTTGATATTCGTAGAGGCGGCTGTTGGCCTCGGCGACTTCCCGTTCGTGCTCGGCCTTTTCCCGTTCGAACTGCGCCTGGACCTGAGCGGCCTGCTGCCGGTCGGCTTCGAGCTTCGCCTTCTGGCGGGCGATTTCCTGGTCCCGTTCCGCGACCTTGGCTTTATAATCAGCGACGGCGGCGTCGTGCTCGGCGACCTTTGCCTGGAATTCGGCTTCGCGCTGCTCGCGCGCCGCCTTGCGGGCCAGTTCCGCTTCTTCCGCTTTCTGCTTCCTCGCGTCGGAGTCAGCCTTGCCCGACGACGCCATGTCCGGAGCAACGATGTTCAGCTCCTCCGCGGGTTTGCTCGGCTTTGCGATCACGGGCTTGCTGGGCTTGATGTTGCCGGAAAAGGCGACTTCGCCGGTGTAATCGCGAGCATATTCGCGGCTGGAAATCCACGCCTCGGCGAAGCTCGGCACGAAGTCCGAACGGAAAACGCCCTGCGAAGTTACCGGCTCTTTGTGATGCGCTCCATATGCGGGGAAATCGCTTCGATCGTAATAGCTTCCGCAACGAGCGTCATAGACTTCGCCGTTCACTATGCGCGGCACGAAGCCCGGAAATTCGGTCGGGATTCGATCGAGATATTCGTCAAGCCACTGTGCCTTCAGTCGATCGAGGGTCTCCTTGCGTGTGCCTTCTGGCACGTCGATCAGCCAATAGCCGCCGAGCGCGATCGGGTTCTTTGCACCATATTCCGTGTCCTTCAGGGAGACGAAGCAGCTCATCCACATTTTTCCGGCCGGAGCCTCGTCCGGAAATGCCGCTGCCTGCGCGGCAGAGCTCAACGCCGCGGCCAGCACGGCCGCCACACCCAAATGCAAACGCATCCACTTCTCCCCCAAAAGCCCCGCGGATCGCCTCGGGCTCTCCACATTAAAATTGAGCTTAATCAAGGTTGCGTTTGCGGCAAGTGGTTACAGTGCGTGACTTCGCGCGCTCCGCTCCCTAGCTGGACCCGCTATGGCAGCGCCCGTTCTCTCCTACGAAAATCTCGGCCTCATCCAGGGCGACGGCTGGTTGTTCCGCAACCTCGACATCTATGTCGGCGACCGCGACCGGTTGGCGCTGATCGGCCGCAATGGCGCCGGCAAGACCACCCTTCTCAAATGCCTCGCGGATTTGATCGACCCTGACGAAGGACGCCGGACCATCGTTCCTGGAACGCGGGTCGTCTTGCTGGAGCAGGACCCCGGGATCGGCGACGACGGCACGCTTCTCGACTGGGTGCTAGCCGGCAACGATGCGCCGCAACCGCATGAGGCTGCGGCAATCGCCGACCGCATCGGGATCGATCTCGGACGGCCGGCCGCAACCGCCAGTGGGGGCGAGCGGCGGCGCGCCGCGATCGTCCGCGCCCTCGCGCAAAGTCCGGACGTCTTGCTCCTCGACGAGCCGACCAACCATCTCGACCTCGGCGCGATCGAATGGCTGGAGCAATGGCTCGGCCGATTCACCGGTGCCTTTATTGTCATCAGCCACGATCGCACCTTCCTGAAGCGCCTGACCACGAGTTGTCTGTGGCTCGACCGCGGCGATTTGCGCCGCGCCGAGATCGGCTTCGGCGGCTTCGAGGCGTGGATGGAAAAGGCTTATGAGGAAGAGGCGAGGGCGGCAGAGAAGCTCGACGCCAAGCTCGCCATCGAGCTTCGCTGGCTCGAACGCGGAGTCACCGCTCGCCGCCGCCGCAACCAGGGACGGCTCGCCAAGCTTTACGAAATGCGGGCGCAGCGTGCGGCGATGCTCGGCGCACCCGGCGCTGCCAAGCTCGCGCTCGCGAAAGACGATGTTCGCTCCAAAGCGGTCATCGAGGCCGACCATGTCGGCAAGAGCTTCGGCGAGCGGGCGGTCATCCGCGACTTCTCGCTTCGCATCCAGCGTGGCGACCGCATCGGAATCGTCGGCCCGAATGGAGCGGGGAAGACGACCCTGCTGAAACTGCTGACCGGAGAGGTCGAACCCGACAGCGGCACCGTCACTCGGGCGAAGACCCTGTCCGGAATCGTCATCGACCAGCAGCGCAAGCTGATGGAGCCGGACAAGAGGGTGAAGGACGTGCTCGCCAACGGCGGCGACTGGATCGAGGTCCGCGGGCACAAGAAGCATATCAAAGGCTATCTGAAGGAATTCCTGTTCGATCCAGCGATCGCCGACGCGCCGATCGGATCTTTGTCCGGCGGAGAAAGGTCGCGGCTGCTGCTCGCGCGGGAGTTTGCCCACGAAGCCAATCTGCTGGTGCTCGACGAGCCGACGAACGATCTCGATCTCGAGACCCTGGACCTGCTGCAGGAAGTGATTGCCGATTACGAAGGCACCGTCCTCATCGTCAGCCACGACCGCGATTTCCTCGACCGGACGGTGACCGTAACTCTCGGCCTCGACGGGTCGGGCAAGGTCGACATCGTCGCCGGCGGCTACGACGATTGGGAAAAGAGGAAGGGCAGCTCACCGGCGAAGGCCGGAGCCCAGGAGCGCCGTAAGGCGCTGCCACCGCAGCGCCCTGGACCGCTCCCTTCGCAGGCGAATAGGAAGCTCACCTACAAGGATCAGCGTGATCTCGATCGCCTGCCCGCGGAGATCGAGCGCATCGAGCTGGAGATCGCGAAGGCCGAGGAGGTGCTTCACGACTCCGATCTTTATGCGCGCGATCCGGATCGCTTCCACGCCGTTACGGACGAGGTTGCGAGGCTGCGCGCGGAAAAGCACAAAGCCGAGGACCGCTGGCTCGAGGTCGCGGCCATGGCCGAGGAACTGGCCCGCTAAGGCATATCCCCTATTGCGCGTGCTCCACCCGATGTGGAACATGAGGCCGCCGCGTTCGTCTGGCGAGTATCACTAACCGTCACAGCGGACGGGGGCTCGTGAACTCTTATGGTCGGCATGGCGATTTGATGCGCTTCGGATTCGTATCCGGAACACGTCGGCGTCTTGCCGCCGCGGCCTTGCTCATTGTTGCGACTTCGGGTTGCAACCGCGGAGTCCTCGATCCGGTCGGCCCGGTCGGCGCCGCCGAAAAGACCATCCTCATCAATTCGAGCGCGATCATGCTGGCGATCATCATCCCGACGATGATCGCGACGGTCGCGTTCGCCTGGTGGTTCAGGGCCGGTAACAAGAAGGCTAAATACCGGCCCGACTGGGAATATTCCGGCGCCGTCGAGCTGGTCGTCTGGTCGATCCCCGCGCTCACCGTCCTTTTGCTCGGCGGAATCGCCTGGATCGGCAGTCATGACCTCGACCCGGCCAAGCCGCTGCCTTCGAAGACCCGACCGATCCACGTCCAGGTCGTCTCGCTCGATTGGAAGTGGCTGTTCATTTACCCCGACCAGGGAATAGCGACCGTGAACCAGCTAGTGGTTCCGGCGGGCGTGCCCGTCACCTATGATCTGACCTCGGCGACTGTCTGGAACGTCTTCTTTGTCCCGCAGATGGGGACGATGATTTACACGATGCCGCGAATGACCACGCGGCTGAATCTGCAAGCGGACCGGCCGGGCACTTATGAGGGCCTGTCGGCGCACTTCAGCGGCGACGGCTTCCCCGGCATGGGGTTCAAGGTCCAGGCCTTGCCGCCCGATCAATTCGCCAGCTGGGCACAAGGCTCGCGGGGAGCCGGGCCGGCGCTCGACGGCCGAACCTATGCGGAACTGTCGAAGCCGAGCAGCTACGTGAAGCCGATTACGTTCGGCGGCGTGGCTCCGGGCCTGTTCGACGCGATCGTCACTAACAAGGCGCCGCAGTCGCCTGTGCCGCCACCGCTCCACAACAAGCCAGTATCCGGATCGGGGGCGTAGATGTTTGGCAAGCTAAGCTGGGCCGCGATTCCCGTTCACGAGCCGATCGCGCTGATCACGGGTCTGGTCGTGATCGCCGCCGTGGCCGCGATCGTCGCGTGGGTCACGATCAAGGGCTGGTGGCCCTATTTGTGGAACGAGTGGATCACCTCCACCGACCACAAGCGCATCGGCGTCATGTACATCGTCCTCGCTCTGGTGATGCTGGTCCGCGGGTTTGCAGACGCCATCATGATGCGCGCGCAGCAGATGTTGGCCGTCGGGGCGTCGCAAGGTTACCTGCCGCCCGAGCATTACAACCAGATCTTCACCGCCCACGGCACCATCATGATCTTCTTCATGGCGATGCCGATCATCATCGGGATGATGAACTTCGTCGTTCCGCTCCAGCTTGGCGTGCGCGACGTCGCTTTTCCGACGATGAACAACGTCAGTTTCTGGCTGACCGCGTCGGGTGCGCTGCTCGTCAACGTCAGTCTGATCATCGGCGAGTTCGCGCGTACCGGCTGGCTTGGTTACCCGCCGCTCAGCGAGGTGCAATTCTCGCCCGGGGTCGGCGTCGATTATTACCTCGTGGCACTGCAGATCTCGGGCGTCGGGACGGTGCTCACCGCCGTCAATTTCGTGACAACGATCCTCAAGGTTCGCGCGCCGGGCATGAGCTACATGCGCATGCCGGTGTTCTGCTGGACCAGCCTGGCGTCCAACCTGCTGATCCTCGCCGCCTTCCCGGTGCTGACGGTCACCCTCGCCCTGCTCATGCTCGACCGATACCTCGGCTTTCATTTCTTCACGAATGACGGCGGCGGCAATTCGATGCTCTACATGAACCTGATTTGGGTCTGGGGGCATCCGGAGGTCTACATCCTCATCCTGCCCGCGTTCGGAATCTATTCGGAGGTGGTGTCGACCTTCTCCGGAAAGCCTTTGTTCGGCTACCGCTCGATGGTCTTCGCTACCCTCGCCATCTGCATCATCTCGTTCTGCGTCTGGCTGCACCATTTCTTCACGATGGGAGCGGGTGCGGACGTCAACGCCGTTTTCGGAATCGCCAGCATGATCATCGCCATCCCGACAGGCGTGAAAATCTACAACTGGCTGTTCACGATGTTCGGAGGCCGGGTCCGCTTCAACGTTCCGATGTACTGGGCCATCGGCTTCATGCTGACGTTCGTCATCGGCGGCCTGACGGGAGTCCTTCTCGCCATCCCGCCGGTCGATTTCGTCGTTCACAACAGCCTGTTCCTGATCGCGCATTTCCACCAGGTGATCATCGGCGGCGTCGTGTTCGCGGTGATGGCCGGCTACACCTACTGGTTCCCGAAGGCGTTCGGATTCACGCTCGACGAGCGCCTCGGCAAGATGATCTTCTGGTGCTGGTTCATCGGCTTCCACCTGGCCTTCATGCCGCTCTACGTGCTCGGCTTCTGGGGCGGGACACGGCGGTTGCAGCACATTTCCGATCCGACATGGCAACCGTGGCTCGACGTCGCCTTCGTCGGCGCCCTGATCATCGGCTTGGGAATCGTCCTGACGGTCGTCCAGCTCCTCTATTCGATCAAGACTCGCGAACGCCGGCTCGACACGACGGGCGATCCCTGGGACGGGCGGACGCTCGAGTGGCTGACGCTATCGCCGCCGCCGCATTTCAATTTCGCGGTCCTTCCCGACGTGCATGGCGAGGAAGCCTATTGGACCCGCAAGCAGACCGCGCTTCGCGAGGAAAAGCTGATCGAGGAACCGGAATACGAGCCCATCGAAATGCCGCTCAACACGCCCACCGGAGTGATCGTCGCCTTCTTCGCTTCACTCTGCGGCTTCGCGGTCATCTGGCACATCTGGTGGCTTGCGATCCTGGGCTTGATCGGCGCCTTCGCGATCTTCGTCTGGTACGCCTGGCGAGACGACCTCGAGCACATCATTCCGGCGGATGAAGTCGCCCGGCTCGAACGAGAGCGCAGGCGCATCCGGAGCGAGCAAATCCAGACTTGGCCGAGGCCGGCATGACGACCGGAACGGAAGCCCCGGCCATCGGCCTCACGCACGGCGGTTCGGAGGACACGGGCCTCGGGCATCGCGGTCCCGAATCGAAAAGCATCGTCGTCCCCTACGGCTTCTGGCTCTTCGTCCTCAGCGACATGGTGCTGTTCTCGGCGCTGTTCGCTACCTACGCGACGCTGGTTCACGCGACCGACGGCGGGCCGACGACGAACGAGCTTTTCGACCGCACCTTGGTGGCGATCGAAACCATGGCGCTGCTGGTTTCCAGCTTCGTCTGCGGCCTCGCGATCATCGCGGCGAAGCGCCGCAACATGCTGTGGACGCAGGTGTGGCTGCTCGTCACTGGCCTCCTCGGCTTCGTCTTCCTGTCGATCGAGCTCTATGAGTTCGCGAAGATGATCGGGGAGGGCGCGGGGCCGCAGCGCAGCGCCTTCCTGTCCGGTTTCTTCACCCTCGTCGGCAGCCACGGCGCCCATGTCACCGCCGGCCTGCTGTGGATCGGCACGATGATGGCGCAGATATGGGCTAAGGGTTTCCAGCCCCACATCATGCGGCGGCTGATGTGCCTCAGCATCTTCTGGCACGCCCTCGACATCATCTGGGTGGCCATCTTCACAATCGTCTATCTGATCGGGACATTGCCATGAGCGATCATGACCGCGACAGCGAACTGATGAACGTCGCGCCGGGCGAGCCGCACGACAGCCTCATGACCGAATCCATCAGCTACATCGTCGGGCTGGGATTGGCGCTGCTGCTCACCGGCGTTTCCTTCTGGGTGGCCTCGACCGGGGTCCTTTGGGGCCCGGGAGTCGCAACGGGCCTGGTCGTGCTAGCCATCGCCCAGATGGGTGTTCACCTCGTCTTCTTTCTTCACATCACCAGCGGCCCCGACAACACGAACAACGTGCTGGCCTTGGCCTTCGGGGTGCTCATCGTCTTTCTGGTGATGATCGGGACGATCTGGATCATGGCTCACATGAACGCGAACATGGGCGTCAGCCCCGCGCTGATGAACCTGCAGATGCAGCATTGAGGAGCTAGTCGGCGGACGCCCTTTGCGGGATCACCGCCTGGCGCAGCTCCTCGATGATCGTCATGGCCGCCGTAGTCGTGTGAAGCAGCTCTTCCATTCCGTGCTTGACCGCGAGGCCGGACATGACTGTCTCGGCTTCGTCGAAGGCGTCACCCAGCAGCTTCGCCATGCGGGGATCGGCTCTCCCAATGCGTCGGAAGACGGCGATGAGCACCGCCTCGATTGCGATGACTTCCGACTGGACTTCCTGCAGCGTCCTGGAATCCATGGTTCCCTAACGCGCAGGGAACCGGATTAGACGCGAACGTCAGGCGAGCCGTTCGCGCGCTCGGGTTTCGACCCGGCGCTCGAGGATGGTGAGCGGCATCGCGCCGTCCTTCAGCACCTCGTGGAACTCCTTGATGTCGAACTTGTCGCCAAGGATCGCCTTCGCCTTCTCGCGGGCACGAAGCCAGGCGAGGTGGCCGATCTTGTAGCTGCAGGCCTGACCAATGGACGCGCAGTAACGCTCGACCTCGCGCTGGACGCGCGGCCTTGGGAAGCCGGTGGTGGCGGTCATGTAATCGACCGCTTTCTCGCGGCTCCAGCCCTTCGAATTGAGGCCGGTGTCGACGACCAGGCGCGTGGCGCGGAACAGGAAGGACTGCAGATAGCCCGCGCGCTCGATCCCGTCATAGCCGCCGATCTCGTCCGACAGCTGCTCGGCGTAGAGCGCCCAGCCTTCGAGATAGCTGTTGTAGAAGCTGATCTTGCGCAACATCGGAATGTCTTTGGACTTCTGCGTCAGGCTGATCTGCAGATGATGGCCCGGCACGCCTTCGTGATAGGTCAGCGACGGCAGCGAATATTTCGGCCAGTCGTGCGTCGACTTCAGGTTGATCCAGTAGATGGCGGGCCGCGACCCGTCGAGCGACGCGCTGTTGTAATAGCCGTTCGGTGCGCCGTCCTGGATTTCGATCGGCACGCGGCGGATTTCCAGCGGCTGGTTCGGGATCGTCGCGAACGCCTGCGGCAGCCGCCCCATCATCTCCTTCACATTGGCGTTGAGGCTGGCGAGCAATGCTGCACGGCCTTCATCGCTGTCGGCATAGAGCTGCGCCGGATCTGCGTTCAGCGCGGCCAGCCGCTCGCCGACGCTGCCCTTGGTGTAGCCGGCTGCCTTCAGCAGCCCGTCGAGCTTGCCGGTATATTCGGCGACCTGGTCGAGCCCAAGCTTGTGCACCTCGTCCGGAGTCATGGATGTCGTGGTCGCTTCGGCAAGCGCGGCCGCATAAAGCGCCTCGCCGTTCGGAAGCCGGGTCGCCCCGTCGCCCGGACGCGTGGTCGGTTTGAGCTGATTCAACGTAGCGACCTGCCGGTCGATCGCCGGATAGACTTCGGATTCGACGATCTTGGTCGCGCGGGCCGCCCAGTCGCCCGGGATGTTTTTCGCCTTGGCGCGGTCGGCCAGCGATGTGACGAGACCATTCGTGGCCGCCGCCTGGTTGCGCAGCTTGGCGATCTGGCCGAGCGCAAGGTCGAGCGACCATGCCGGGGCGAGATAGCCCCGCGCCGCCTGCGCGCGCTGGTCCGCGGTCTCGTAATCGAGTAGCTTCGCAAACTCCGAAAGGCGCGACAGATAGGCCTCGGCATCGGACGCGGTCTCGACCGGATGCGTGCTGTTCAGGAAATCGGGAATACCGAAATAGATGCCGTCCTGCTGGCTGATGTCATAGGGATTCTGGACGCTGCTGATCCCGAACTTGGGATAGGCGATGAGGTTCTGCTCGAGCCCGTACACGACGATCTCGCGATTGAGCGCCGCCGGCTGGCTTAGCGTCGCGGGATCGATCGGCCGAAGCAGCGCGAGCGCCGCCTGTGTATGAGCGACGTCCTCGCGGCGCGCCTGGTCATAGGGCTTCGGATCGAAGGTCGACCGGAGGTAGGCAAGATCGCCCTTGTCGAGACCGAGCGAAGTCGCGAACCCCGGATTGTCCTTCATCGTCTCGGTGAAGATCTTGTCGAACGCAGCATTGAGCGCGGCATCGCCGGCGCCCGATCCGGCCTGAACGGCAGCGAATGCTTTTGCGGGTACCGCCGACGATACCAGCGGAATGGCTGCAGCCGCCGTGGCGGACGACAGGAATTGACGGCGGTCCATGCTCGATCCTTTCATGCTGAAGGACGGACGATAACCGGAGCCGCAGGACCCGCAACCGCCGTTGGTCGAATTGAGCGGCGCGCTCGTCGCCGGGGAAGGCACAATCCTGACACTTGAACGCTTTGCGCCGCTCGCCACCTTCGTCACATGATCGACATTCGCCCATTCAATAGCCTCGGCCACGCCGACCATGGCTGGCTCGACGCCCACCACCACTTCTCCTTCGCAAGCTATCACGACCCGGACCGCATGGGCTGGGGTCGGATCCGCGTGTGGAACGACGACACGATCGGCGCGAAGAGCGGTTTTCCGCCGCACCCGCACCGCGACATGGAAATCGTGACCTACGTCCGCACCGGCGCGATCACGCATCAGGATTCGATGGGCAACAAGGGCCGCACGGCGGCCGGCGACGTGCAGGTGATGAGCGCCGGGACCGGCGTCGTCCATGCCGAATATAATCTGGAAGACGAGCAGACGACGCTCTTCCAGATCTGGATCGAGACCGACGAGCCGGGCGCCCAGCCCGGTTGGGGCGCGATGCCTTTCCCGAAGGAGGCCCGCGAAGGCTCGTTCCAGCTTCTCGCCAGCGGCAACAAGGACGATGGCGCGCTGACCATTCATGCTGACGCCCGCATTCTCGGCGCCACGGTGAAGGCCGGAAGCAGCATCGCCTACGATGCCGATCCGGCGCGCCACCTCTACCTGGTCTCCAGCGGCAAGGTTCGGGTGAATGGCCAGGAGGCGAATCCGCGCGACGGTATCGCCATCACGGGCGAGAGCCGCGTCACGATCGAGGCCGAAGAAGACGCGGAGCTGGTGCTGGTCGACGCCCGTTAATGTAAGCTGTGCTTGAAGTAGGCGCCGAGCGGCGGCATGGAGCCGCCGGCGGGGAAAAGGCCTATTTCAATCAATCGCCTGGGGAACATGACGGCGCGTTTGCGGATCATTGTCGCGGCTTCGGCCTGCCTGCTTGGAGCGGGAACGCCGGCGCTCGCCCAGGACGCGGCGCAGAATGCGGTCATCGGTCCGCCGCAGCTCAGCAATTTCTCGCTGAACGGGACGGTGACTCGCGCCGCACCGGCACCGACCCCTGTCCGCAAGCAACCGCCTCGCCAGACGCAGGCTGAGCGGCAGCCGGCAGCGCAGGCGCAGACGGCGCAACAGTCTGCACCTGCTCGCAGCACCCCATCATCGGCCCGCAAGGAAACGGCGGCAACACGCGAACCGGCGCGCACGAGTCCCGAGCCTCAGCGCGACACTGCGGTCGCCGACACGGCGCCCCTCTCGACCGCGACGGTCGCTGACCGTCCCGTCCAGGACAGTCTTCCGGCTCTGCCGACACCGAGTCCCGCTATATCGGAGCACAGCTTCCCGATCCTGCCGTGGATTGTCGCGGCGCTCGCCGCCCTGGCCGCCGCGGCCTGGTTCTTCTTTTTCCGCAACCGGCCGCGTGAGAGCTACGCGGGCGTCAGCGGGTTCGAACTGCAAGCCCCCCCGCAGGATCGTCCGGCCCCGGCTCCGGAACCGCGCGCTGCTCCCCGCCCGACGGAGCCGAAGCCGGCACCGCAGCCTCAGCCCGCGCCAACCGGCGTCGTCTCCACGCGCCTGCGTCCGTGGCTGGAGATCCAATTCAAGCCCGACCGCGCCGTCGTCGACGACAACCGGGCCGCGGTGGCATTCGAAATGTCGGTCGTGAATTCGGGCAACGTCCCCGCGCGCGACGTCCTGATCGAAGCGACCTTGTTCAACGCCGGGCCGATGCAGGACCAGCAAATCCAGCTGTTCTTCGATAATCCCGTCGCCAAGGGCGAGCCGATTCCAGTGATCCCGCCGATGCAGCGGATCACCGTCAACACGGCCGTTTTCATGGCCCGCGACCAGGTTGTCCCGATCGAGATCGAAGGGCGGCCGCTGTTCGTACCGATGATCGCCTTCAACGCGCTTTATCACTGGGGAAGCAGCAGCGAGGGGCAGAGCTCGGCCAGCTATCTCGTCGGTAAGGAGACCGAGGGCGAGAAACTGGCGCCCTTCAGGCTCGACCTCGGCCCGCGGATCTTCCGCGGCCTCGGCGCCCGCGAGCACCAGCTCCACGTCCGCAAGTAAGACTAGAGAACGCTGCTGTTGTAGCTGTGCCAGGCGAGGATCGCGGCGGCCCCGCGATGCGGACGCCAGGCTTCGGCGATCTCGCGCAGATGTTTCTCCGAGGGCTTGTCCTTCAGGCCGAAAAGGCGGCCGATCTCGATCTGAACGGCAAGATCGCCCGCGGGCCAGACGTCGGGCCGCCCCTCGGCGAACAGCAGATAGATTTCCGCCGACCAGCGGCCGATGCCCTTGATCTTGGTCAGAAGCGCGATCGCTTCCTCATTGTCGGCGGGCAAGGCGTCGAGGTCGAGGTCGCCGGAGATGACGAGCTCGGCGAGGCTGCGGATGTAACCGGCTTTCTGGCGAGAGATGCCCGCCGCGCGAAGCTCCTCGTCCGTTGCCGCCAGCAGCATCGTCAGGTCGGGCGGCGAGCCGAAGGCGGCCTCCAGTTTCGCCCACATGGAGCGTGCGGCCGCAACGCTCACTTGCTGCCCGACGATGGTGCGAAGGAGTGTATGCGCGCCGGGGTCGCTTCGCCGCGGCTCGGGGATGCCATGTTTGTCGACCACGCCCGCGAACGCTTTTTCGCGTTCTGCAAGCGCTTCGACCGCAGCGCGGATGCTGTCCGTGGTTCGGACCATCACCGCACCGTCGCCGCATAGAGCGCCACCGCGGCGGCATTCGAAACGTTGAGGCTTTCCACCGCGTCGGTGATCGGAAGGCGGGCGAGCGCGTCGCAATGCTCGCGGGTGTTGGGCCTCAGCCCCGGTCCCTCGGCGCCAAGCACGAGCGCCACTCGCTTCGGACCCAGCGCCTCCTTCAAATCCATATCGGCATCTCCGGTGAGGCCGATCCGCCAGAATCCCGCCTCGGCAATGTCTTCCAGCGCGCGGGCAAGATTGACGGAGCGGACCCACTTCACGGTTTCGAGCGCACCCGATGCGGCCTTGGCGAGCGCGCCGCTCTCGGGAGGCGAGTGCCGGTCCTGCGTGACCATGCCGATCGCTCCGAAGGCGGCCGCAGATCGCAAAATCGCGCCGACGTTGTGCGGGTCCGTCACCTGGTCGAGGACGAGAAGAACCGCATCGTCCGGAGCATCGGCGAGAATCTCGTCGAGCCAGGCATCCTCGAGCGGCTCGACCTCGACGACGACGCCCTGGTGCGGAGCATCGCTCGGGACCAGGCGTCCGAGATCGGCGACGTCCGCGAGCGTGACCGGCACCTCCTGCGGGAATTGCATGAATTCGGCCGCGTCGCGCGTCGCCCACGCCTTGAGGACGGAGCGCCGCGGATTGTCCAGTGCAGCGGCAACCGCGTGCCGGCCCCAGAGGCGCGGCCGCTTCGGTGTCCCGTGATGATGGTGAGATTTCTTGCGCGCCATTGCCGCCGCTCCATGCGGGGCAGGGCAGAGCGAAGCAAGCCCTAGACCAGGCCTTCGGCGATCTTGCGCTTCGTTCGCCAGGTGCCGACGACGATGATCAGAAGGATTGGATAGCTCCAGAACACGGCCGCCGCTGCATAGGCCTTGGGCATAAGCGCCAGATCGATTCCCTTGAGCATGTGCGACATGCTGACCGTCAGCTGGAGCCCCGCCGCCCACAGGGGCCAGAACCGGCTGGAGAGCAGCGCGATCGTCACGAATGCCGCCAGCACCGCCATATCGATCACCAGCAGGCCGGTCTCGACCTCCGTGTACCGCTCGTGCAGCGGCGAGATCACGAAATGAGTCGCGATTGTCGCCAGCAGGCAGGTGGTCGCCGCAATCCTCTCCTCGCTCCGCCCGCGCAACCAGGCGTAGACGCAGATGAGGACGACGATCGCCCAGAAGATTTGCTTAGGAAGCATGGGTTCGAAGACCGGACCACATCGCTGCGGTCCGGTCAAACGCCCTTACGCGACGATCCGGAGGTCGGCGCGGGCGGTGTTCGGCGGGCAATCCTCGCCATCGCCCCAGCTGACCGTGCGAAGCCCCGGCACCTTGCCCCTCGCGTCCGCGAGCGCCTCATGACAGGCGACGATCGCGCCGCGCGTCTCGACCAGGCCGGCGACCGCGGTGGCAAGGTTCTGAAGAGTCGGATGGATGACGCCGTAACCGACGCCCGCGACCGAATTTGCGTGCATGATTCGCGCCTGCAGCTCGGCGACTTCGTTGAGCGCGCTGTCGATCGTTTCCTCGACAGCCCGCACCTGGGTGGCGACTTCGTAAGCCGCATCCTGAATCATTTGCTTGCGCATGACTGCTCCTTCTCCGGGAGTTCCCTCCCCGGAGTTCAATGTCCGGATTCGATTTTTGGGTCGGTTCGGCCTTAGCTCTTCAGCAATCTTGCGAGGCTCTCCAGGCCGGCGAGATACATACCGGCCGAAAATGCAGCTCCCGTCGCGATGACGACGATCCAGAGCAGCCGGAGGCCGACACTCATCTCATTCCGGGGGTGGCTCCTCGTTGCGAACGGCAGTTGCAGGGAAGACCAGAACGACTCGCGCTTCTGCTCGGTTAGAAAGCCCGGGCTGCCCCAAGCCTCCCCTGCGCGATCAGCGTGCCGAATCTGATTGCTGACCGCGCCCCTTTCGTCGCCCGCGGCGCCCTCCGTCTCAATGTACGGCAGTTGATGTATCAATCGTTGATATGGCTCGCCGTATTGCTCGACGAGGCGTGCCGCCTGGCTCCGCCTCGGCACGTCGAGGATGTGGAGCGCCTGGCGGATGCGCTGATCGACGGTATGCGGCGAAATCCCGAGTTCAACCGCGATTTCCTTCGACGAAAGATGCTGCGCGACGAGCTGAAGACAGTCGAGCTGGCCGCGCGTCAGCTTTGCCACGCGGTCGGCAGCATCCCTCTCCATTTCCTCGGGGCAAACGCCCCTGAGCGCGGGATTCGGCACCCGAGCTTTCCTTTCAAACGCTGTTTACTGCCCCGTCCTAATGGCCGAGTCAGCGGCAACTTACGTCAGAATGGACCCTTCGGCCAAGGAAAGACGGTTATCTTTAGTTAAGGGTGTTTCGAAATCCGCCTCGCCGCCGGCCCTTTCGCCATGCTGCGACTGGTGGAGAGGGCTGGATTCGAACCAGCGTACGCTTGCGCGGGCAGATTTACAGTCTGCTGCCTTTAACCACTCGGCCACCTCTCCACGGTGCAGGCAGGCGCGCCAAATGGCGGCGCGGGTGCGGTGTGTCAACGCGCTAAGGGCATTGTCGCCCCCGCGATGCTAAGGCATCGCGGGCGCTCCAAATTTCAACAGTCCCCCGGACTGTCAAAATTTGGAGCGGGTGAAGGGAATCGAACCCTCGTCGTAAGCTTGGAAGGCTTCTGCTCTACCATTGAGCTACACCCGCTCGGCGCAGCGGACCGCGCCAATGCCATTGCCAATCTGGCGACGTCAACTGGAATGGCAAGAGTTTCCGGCGCTTGACTGCAATCGGTCGCCGGGATTACGAAGCGCGCCAATGGCACACCTGAACGCCATCGCCGCAACCTCGACCGTCCACTTCTGGTGGCGCTCGTCGACTCCTGCGGCGCGATGGCGCGACTGATCGCCTAACAACCGATCATCGACTGCCCGCCCGCCACCGGCGGGCTTTTTTGTTTCAGGTGCTTGAAAATGACCACTGTTGTTTCGCTTTCCCAGAAGCTCTCGGCGCCGGTTCCAGGGTCGCCGAGCGCCGTCGAAGCTTCGATTTCGCGGCTGCTCGATCGCGAGCATATCGACCGCGAAGACGCCCGCGGACTGTTCACCGAGATCGTTGAGGGGCGCTTGCCCGAACCGCTGATGGCGGCGGCATTCGTGGCGCTGCGCTTCAAGGGGGAGACGGCCGAGGAGCTGACCGGAGCGGCGCTCGCGTTGCGCGCCGCGGCGCGGCCATTCCCGACGCCCGATTACCTGTTCGCCGACAGCTGCGGCACCGGCGGCGACTTCTCGGGATCGATCAATGTTTCAACGGCGGCGGGGCTTGTCTCGGCCGCCTGCGGGTTGCCCGTCGTCAAGCACGGCAACCGCTCCTTCACATCCAAATGCGGCTCGGCGGATGTACTCGAGTCGCTCGGCGCGAAGCTGGATCTCAGCCCCCCGGCTTCGCGCCGTTCCCTTGACCGCACCGGCTTCTGCTTCCTGCTGGCGCCCGCCTACCATCCCGGCATCGCGCATGCGGGGCCGGTGCGGCGGGCGCTCCGGGTGCGGACGGTGATGAACCTGCTCGGTCCATGCCTCAATCCGGCGCGGCCTAAGGTGCAGCTGCTCGGCGTTCCCGATCCGGCGCTGCTGATGCCGATCGCGGAGACGCTGCGGGCGCTCGGCGTCGAGCGGGCGCTGGTCGTCCACGGCTCCGGCCTCGACGAGATCGCCGTGCACGGTTTCACGCAGGCGGTGCGGCTTCGCGAGGGCGAGCTCGAGACTCTGGAAATCACGCCGGAGCAGGCGGGACTGAAACGCTATCCGGTGGAGGCGGTGGCCGGCGGCAATCCTCAGGACAATGCGAAATTGCTCCTTGAGCTGCTGAGCGGGCGCGGATCGGCGGCCCAGCGGGCGATCGTCGCTATCAACGCCGGGGCCCTGCTGGAAACGGCCGGTATCGCCTCTGATCTTCGCGAGGGCGCCGAACGTGCTGAGGATGCAATCGCCTCCGGGCGGGCGGTGCAATTGCTCCGCGATTTCATGGAGGCGAGCCGTGGCTGAGGGTGTTCTCGCCGAGATCGCGCAGGCGCGGCGCACCGATCTTGCGAGCCGCTTCGACGGGGTCAGCCTCGATTCGCTGAGGAGCCGCGCCACACGCACGGATCGAAGCCTTGCCGACGTTCTCGCTCTGCCCGGCAGCCGCTTCATCCTCGAGATCAAGAAGGCGTCGCCCTCGGCCGGCGCCATCCGCCCCGGCGCCGACGCTGCTCAGCTCGCACTCGGTTATGCCGGTGTCGCTGACGCCTTGAGCGTGCTGTGCGACCGTCCGCGCTTCGGCGGCTCGCTCGACGATCTCGCCGCCGCCCGGCGCGAGTTCGACGGCCCGATCCTCGCCAAGGATTTCTTCATCGACCCGCGGCAGGTCGTCGAGGCCCGGATCGCCGGCGCCGACGCGGTTCTCGTGATGCTCTCTTTGCTCGACGACGCGGCGGCACGGGAGATCGTCGCCGAGGCGCGCCGCTTCGGAATGGACGCTCTGGTCGAGGTCCAC
>DATMHP010000136.1:0-4109 GCA_035554875.1 Sphingomicrobium sp. | reverse complement strand
AGAGGATGCCGCCACACCAGTTGGCTCAGCGACGCTGCGGCAATGCCTGCCCACCCCGCCATGCCGAGCCAGGCAGCGGGAACATGGATGTACATGATCCGCACCGTCTCGCCCTGCAGGTAATCGGGCGGCGCAAGTGTCAGGCCGCCGATGACGCCGGCAATCGCAAGCACCAACCCGATCGCCAGCGACCATGCCGTCGCAGGCTTCGCGAAGCGCAGGAAACGCGCCGGATTTGCAAGCGCGTGCATTGCGGTGGGCGTTACCCTCTCCCGATCAGCCGCTGCGCCATCGCGTCGGCCACCACACCCGGGTCGCGCCCGGTCCCGGCGCTCTCCGTCCAGATCTGCTCGAGCCGGGTGGGAATGCCCTGGATCCGCTCGCGGACCAGCGCCGCGTCGCCGTCACCCAGATATTCGGTGCAGACGTTGATGATGCCGCCGGCGTTGATGACGTAATCCGGCGCGTAGAGAATTCCGCGCTGCATCAGGGCCGCCCCGTCCGCGGCGGTCGCAAGCTGGTTGTTGGCGGCGCCGGCGATCACCTTCGTCTTCAGCTTCGGAATCGTGTTGCCGTTGAGCACGGCCCCGAGCGCGCACGGGCTCACCACGTCGGCCTCGAGGAACAGGATATCGTCCGGCGAAACGACCGTTCCGCCCGCCGCGTCGGCGAGCTTCTTCGCCTTGGCTTCGTCGATATCGGCGATCGACAGCCGCGCGCCTTCCGCGCAGGCGTGCATCGCCACTCCCGAAGCAACGCTGCCGGCGCCCTGGAGCGCGATGTGCAGCCCGTCGACGCTATCTTTGCCGAGCGCCCGCTTCACCGCCGCCTTGATGCCCAGGAACACGCCGAGCGCCGTATGCGGCCCCGGATCGCCCCCGACGTCGCTTGCGTCATTGGGAAGCCCCGCGACGAATTTCGTCTGGCGGCTGACCTCGACCATGTCGCGGACGCTCATTCCGACGTCCTCGGCGGTGATGTAGCGGCCGCACAGCCTGTCGACCGCCTTGCCGAACGCAGCCAGCAGCTCGGGCGACTTCTGCCGCTCCGGCGGCGCCAGGATCACCGATTTCCCGCCCCCCAGCGGGAGCCCCGCCATCGCATTCTTGTAGCTCATCCCGCGCGACAGCCGCAGCGCGTCCGTCAAGGCGTCCGCGGGGTCGTCGTAATGCCAGAAGCGCGCTCCGCCTGCCGCCGGACCCAGGTGGGTCGAGTGGATGGCGATGATTGCGCGGAGACCGTGCTCGGGCTCGTCGACGAAGTGGACGATCTCGTGCGCGTCGTAATCGGGGTAACCCCAGGGCGTGTCCATTTCTGCTCGGAAATCCGTTCTTTGGCTTCGAAAAAATGGGGCGATCGAGGGGACTTGAACCCCCGACCCCTGGTACCACAAACCAGTGCTCTAACCAGCTGAGCTACGATCGCCATTGGTGTGCGCCAGGGTTGCCTCGAAGGTTCCCCAAACCGCGCGCGCTCCTTAGGGTTGGCCGCCCCTGAACGCAACCCGAACGGAGGTGAAATGGCCAACGCCACAATGCGCAAATTCGGTTACCCGGATTCGCTCGTCCATGAGTTCGACCATTGGGCCGCTCTAGTCCGCCCGGCGCAGGTCACATTGGGGTCGCTGGTGCTCGTCGCAAGGAGCGAGGCGACGGCTTATTCCGATCTTCCCCCCGAAGCCTTTGCCGAACAGGGCGTGGCGATCCGCCGTATCGAATCCGCGCTTCGCGATTTCAGCAACTATGAGCGCATCAATTATCTGATGCTGATGATGGTCGACCGCGAAGTCCATTTCCATGTCGTTCCCCGATACTCCGGATCGCGCGATTGGGAAGGAATCGAATTTCCGGATTCAGGCTGGCCCGGGCCACCTCAACTAAAGTTAGTATTCGACCTAAATTCGTCTCAGCTGAGTTCAATGCGTAACCAACTAAAAAGCGTTTTTTAGTTTGCGTTAAAAATAGAGAGCAGGAAATTCTTGTTGCGTGCAGTTAATCCGCGGGACATTCTTCACGGGGGAGAATTGCCAATGCTCTCGAGTCGCCGACCAAGGTCTGCTGCTGCCCCTCGCGTTTCGCTGAAAGAAACGCTGATCGCCTCCGGACTCGATGAGCACCTCGCGGACATGCTCGAAAACATGCCGCATCGCGTCGTTCAGGTCGATCCCAGGCGCACCTTTCGCGAAGAGGGAGCAAAGCGCGACGAGGTGATGTTCGTCCGCTCGGGCATTCTCGCGAAATTCAAATCGGACGGAGCGTCCCGGCGCCAGATCGTCGCATTGCGCTTCCCCGGCGAAGGAATCCTGCCGAGCCCGGACTCGGCCAGCTACGGGATCCAGGCGATCGTTCGCAGCGAGGTCATGGTCGGCCGTGCCGAAGACTTCGACAAGATTGTCGCCGCCAACCCGGAGCTCCGGACCTTCTTCTGGCACCTGCTCCAGCGCGATGAAGCCATTGGTTATGAGTGGCTGGTCAATTGCGGACGCCGCGATTCCAGGGCGCGCGTCGCTCACCTGCTTTGCGAAACGGCAATGCGCAGCGGCATCGATGCCGAAAGTCCGATGATGCTCAACCCGTTCACGCAGCAGCAGATCGCGGACATGACCGGGCAGACGTCTGTCAACGTCAACCGCGTGTTCGCCGATCTCGAACGGCAGGGCCTGATCGAGCGGACGGGCCGCGAGATTGAGTTTCGCGATTGGCCGGAGCTTCGGCGGATCGCGAGCTTCCAGCCCGCTTACCTGAATTGAATTGAGGCAAGCTGTCAGCCGCGCCCGGCATCATGCCGGGGGAAGGCTGGTGGGCGCGACAGGGATTGAACCTGTGACCCCACCCGTGTGAAGGGTGTGCTCTACCGCTGAGCTACGCGCCCGCCCTCGAGTGCGGAGCCGGCCAGATAGGGGCAGCCGCCAAGACTGTCCAGCTTACTGAACCGCGTCCTTGAGGATCTTGCCGGGGCGGAATTTCGGCTGCGAGGTTGCCTTGATCTGCATCGGCTCGCCGGTCCGCGGATTGCGGCCGGTAGACGCCTTCCGGCGGGTCACGGAGAAGTTGCCGAACCCAACCAGCCGGACCTCGTCGCCGCGCTTGAGCGCCGACGTGATCACCTCGAGCATCGTTTCGACCGCGCGCGCCGCTTCGTTGCGGTTCAGTCCGGCGCGATCAGCGACATGGCCGATCAGTTCCTGCTTGTTCATTCCCTCGCTGCTCCCCGGCGAACCGCGCGAGACTCGCGCGGCTTCTTGTCACGACTAAAGGCCAGACTCGCAAGCGAAGTCAAAGCCTAGACTGGACCTAATGTCGTACCGCGGCCTCTCCGGGAGTTTCGCCCGGCGGAACCGGCGGCTCGGCCGCATGCTCATCCGAATCCGTCCATTCGATCGGCCGCATCGGTTCGGTCATCGCATGCGCGAGCACCTCGTCGACATGGCTGACCGGAATGATCTCCAGGCTCTCCTTCACGGATTGCGGAATCTCGGCCAGGTCCTTCTCGTTCTCGGCCGGGATCAGCACCGTCTTGATTCCGCCCCGGATCGCAGCGAGCAGCTTTTCCTTCAAGCCGCCGATCGGAAGCACGCGCCCGCGAAGCGTGACCTCACCGGTCATTGCGATATCGCGGCGCACCGGAATCCCGGTCAGCGTCGAAATCATCGCCGTGACCATACCGACGCCCGCCGAAGGACCATCCTTCGGGACCGCGCCTTCGGGAAGGTGGACATGGATGTCCTTGCGGGCGAACAGGCTGGGCTTCACCCCGAATGACGGGGAGCGCGCTTTCACGAAGCTCATCGCAGCCTCGACTGATTCCTTCATCACGTCGCCCAGCTTGCCGGTCGTCCGGATCTGCCCTTTGCCCGGGACCGTCACCGCTTCGATGGTCAGCAACTCGCCGCCGACCTCGGTCCAGGCGAGCCCGGTGACGGCACCGATCTGGTCCTCTTCCTCCCCCATTCCGTAACGATACCGGCGGACGCCGAGGAATTCCGAAACATTTGAAGCCGTCAGCTCGACCTTGTCGGTTTTGCCTTCGAGGATTTGCCGGAGCGTCTTGCGGGCAATCTTCGCCAGCTCGCGCTCGAGCGTGCGCACGCCCGCTTCGCGCGTGTAGTG
>DATMHP010000135.1:0-10982 GCA_035554875.1 Sphingomicrobium sp. | reverse complement strand
GGCGGCCGGTCCGGCGAGGATCTGAGCCCGGAGGCGAAAGGATCGCGACGGTTGCGGACGATCGCGCTCAACTTGCTGGCGGCTGGTAATACCGCCAAGGGCGCCGAACTCGCCAAGGCGCAATTCGATTCCGCCGACAACATGACCGACCGGCAGGGCGGCCTGACGGTGCTGGCGTCGCTCGACGGACCGGAGCGCGAGCAGGCGCTGAGGGCTTTCTACGAGCGCTATGAGGACGATCCCCTGGTCATTGACAAGTGGTTCGCCGTGCAGGCTTCGGCGCAGCGCGCGGACACGGTCGAGCAGGTCGAGGCGCTCACCCGTCACGCGAAATTCAGCGTCTCGAACCCAAACCGCTTGCGCTCGATTGCAGCCGTTTTCGGAATGAACCAATGGGCGTTCCACGACGCGTCGGGCCGCGGCTATCGCTTCCTCGCCGACCTCATCCTCAAGGCGGACAAGGTAAATCCGCAGGTCGCGGCGCGGATGGTGCCGCCGTTCGGCCGCTGGCGGCGCTTCGAGCAGAAAAGGGCGGCGCTAATGCGCGCAGAGCTGGAACGGATGCTGGCGACGCCTGGCCTGTCGAAGGACCTTTACGAACAGGTATCGAAAAGCCTGGCGTAGGAGTATTGCCTTCCTCTTCCATGGAGGAGGAGCCCGATGCCTGCGACAATCGTCAGAGCGGGGGAGAGGCCGGCCCTCGACGTCCTTGGAATGCCGCTCAGGTTTCTCTGTGAGGCCAGCGAGACCGCCGGTGCATGGTCGCTTTTTGAAGAAGAGGTTCCATTGGGGATGGGCCCACCGCCCCATCGGCACGACTGGGACGAGGCCTATTACATCCTCGACGGCGAAGTGGAGTTCCAGGTCGACGGCGAACCGGTCCGATCAAAGACGGGCGACTTCAACTACTTGCCGCGCAACACGGTACACGGCTTCAAGGGAGCGTCAGCCAAGGCTGCACGGGTGCTGATCTTCGCGGCTCCGGCTCACGGTTCAGAATTCTTCGAAGAATTGAGCCGAAGCATCCGAAGCCTGCCGGAGGACGCCCCTCGTATTCGCGAAATTGGCGAGCGGCACGGCGTCCATTTCATGTCGGCCGGAAAACCCTTCGCCTAGCCGCCGATCCATTGCGCGACTTGTTGCGCGACCTGGTTGGCGGCTTCGTTGAGCGCGGGCGCGACGGTTGCCGCGGTTCCGTCGGCCGGAGCGGAGGCTTCGAAGCGGCGCGTCTCGACATGGGTACCGTTCTGCGTCGCGAGTGATGCGTCATACTGGACCACGACCGTGCCCTGCTGGGCATCGTAGCCGAAGCGGTTGAGCTGGCCGGTGACGACGAGGCCCGGATCGAGCGCGGATTGGCTGGGATCGAGCACGACGCGCGACGTCGTCCTGCGCACCGTTTCCTCGAGCAGTTGCTGGAACAACCGGTCAGGCGTGTCGACCCACTGCAAGTTGGTCACATACTGGACCTGCGTCGGACCGACATCGACCGGCACCCGATTGGTGCGGAGCTCCTTCGGAGTTGCAGGCGCCCGGATCGTCACGGTCTCGCCGACTGCCGCCGAACGGACTGGCGCGGCCGGCGGTGCGCTCGACGTCAGGGTGTAGAGGACTGCGGGAGCCTTTGAGCCGCCGCCGAGGAGCCCTCCCAACGAGCAAGCGGCGAGGGTCGCCGCGAGCGCTACCGGTGCGGTGAAACGGATCGAACGGATCATCTATTTCTTCCTCGGCTGGTAGTCGGGGAGTTTCTCGGGACCGAGCGCGCCGCCGATCCCGCCCTGGTTGACGCGGTCCGCCACGTCCTGGAGCGACTGGGCGAGGCCCCGCATCTGGCGGACGGTCTGGTTGAGCTCGGGCAGAGTCGACTTGCTGAAATTCTGGATGCCCGGCCGCGCGTCGGTGATCGTCGCGTCGAGCGTGTCGGCCGCGTGCTGGACCGAGGCGATCGCCTTGTTGAGATTCTCGACCGCGGGCCGGCCCTGCTCGGTCACCAGCTGGTTGGTGTTGTTGGCGAGCGCGCTCACCTGCTCGGCGGCGACGCCGGCGTTGTGGACCGCGACGCGGGCTTCGGCGAGCGCATCGCCAAGCTCGGGCGCGCGCTTGCGGATTTCGCGTGTGGTGACGTCGATATTCTCGAGAATGTCGGAAATCGCGTTCTGGTTCTTGTCGCTCAAGAGTTCGGTCAAGCGCTCGGTGAGCGTCTGGATGCGCTCCATCAGCTCAGGCGCGCTGTTGAGCAGGGCGCCGAGGCCGCTGGTGCTCGACGGGATCACGGGACAGCCCTGCGGACCGGCCTGGCGGATGCGCTGGGCGCCTCGCGCTGCGCCGGTCAACTGGATTTCGCTGACGCCGGTGAAGCCGACGCCGTGAATTTCGGCGGTCGTTCCCTGCAGCACCGGCGTGTCACGCTCGACCTCGATGCGTACCCAGATGAACTCCGGCCGCTCGGGGAGCAGCGAAATCTTGCTGATCTGCCCGACAGGCACGCCGTTGAAGGTGACGTTGGAGCCCTTGTTGAGGCCGCCGACGCCCTGCGAGAAATAGATGTCGTAGCAATTGGTCTCGCGGTTGGAGAGGCCGGCTAGCCAGACGGTGAAGACCAGCAGGCCGACGAGCATCGCCAGCGTGACTGCGCCCACCAGGACATAGTTGGATCTGGTCTCCATCAGCCTTCAATGCCCCCAACAGTTTCGGCGTGCTCTTCGGCCGTATCCGCAGCAGCACGTCCACGCGGCCCGTTGAAATACTCCTGGATCCAAGGGTGGTCCAAAGCCAATAATTCCGGGATCGTTCCGACCGCTATCACTTTCTTGTCCGCCAACACCGCGACACGGTCGCAGATGGCGTAGAGCGTGTCGAGGTCGTGGGTGATCAGGAAGACGGTGAGGTCGAGCTTCCGTTGAAGTGAGCGGATGAGCTCGTCGAAGCCCGCGGCAGCGATCGGGTCGAGGCCTGCGGTCGGCTCGTCGAGGAACAGAAGCTCGGGATCGAGCGCGAGAGCGCGCGCAAGGCCGGCGCGCTTGATCATGCCGCCGGACAGCTCCGAGGGATATTTCGGGCCCGCGTTCGCCGGAAGCCCGCTCATCGCGATCTTGTAGGACGCGATCTCGTCGAGCAGCGGCGGCTGGAGATAGGGGAAATATTCGCGGATCGGCACTTCCACGTTTTCGGCGACGGTGAGCGTCGAGAAGAGCGCTCCGTTCTGGAACAGGATGCCCCAGCGGCGGCGGATGTTCTTCGCCTCGTCCTCGTCGCGGTCGATCATGTTCTCGCCGAGGACCTCGATTTCGCCGGCCTCGGGTTTCTGAAGGCCGATGATCGAGCGCATCAGAACCGATTTGCCGGTGCCGGACCCGCCGACGACGCCGAGGATTTCGCCCCTGCAGACGGTGAGGTCCAGGTCTTCGTGGATGACCTGCTCGCCGAACGCGTTGCGCAGGCCGCGCACGGTGATGATCGGATCGCAGTCTTTCGGTACTCCGGTCATCTCCACCCGATCGAGCTGAAGAAGACCGCAAACACCGCGTCGAGCACGATCACGAGAAAGATCGACTGGACGACCGCGGTGGTGGTGCGCGAGCCGACCTCTTCCGAATTGCCCTCGACGAGCATGCCCTGGAAGCAGCCGGCCAGAGCAATGATGAAGCCGAACACCGGCGCCTTGATGAGACCGATCCAGAGGTCGGTGATCGGGATCACCTCCTGAAGCCGCTGGATGTAGGTGAGCGGCGGGATCCCTAGCGACGTCCAGACGAAGATTCCGCCGCCGATCAACGCCGTCAGGATGGCCCAGAAGGCTAGCAAAGGCATCATTACCACGGCCGAGATCAGCCGCGGGATCACGAGCGCTTCGATCGGCGACACGCCGATCGTTCGCATCGCATCGATCTCTTCGGTGATCTTCATCGTTCCGATCTGCGCGGCGAAGGCGGAGCCGGAACGGCCGGCGACCATGATCGCCGTCATCAAAGTGCCGAGTTCGCGGACCGTGATCCGGCCAATCAGGTTGATCGTGTAAATCTCGGCACCGAACTGCTCGAGCTGGACCGAGCCCTGCTGTGCGATGACGATGCCGATGAGGAAGCTCATCAGCCCGATGATCCCAAGCGCACGGACGCCGACCGTGTCGAACCGCTGCACGACCGCATTGAGCCGGAACCGCTTCGGCCGCTTGATGAGATTGGCGAAGCCGATGAGCGTCGCGCCGAAAAAGCCGAGCAGGCCCAGCAAAGTGACCCCGGCCTCGGAAACCCATTCACCAAGCTCGCGAAGTACGCGGATAAAGCCTGCGCGCTCTTCCGGCCGTACCTTCGCGGGATGGTCGGCCTCGGCGACCTGTTCGAGCAGGCTTTTCGCCTGGTCGTTGGCGCCGACGACCTTCGCCTTGCGGTCGCGAACGGTGCGGTAGATGACCCACGCCCCGACCGTATCCATGTTCCTGACGTCGCTGAGGTCGATGGTCAGCGGATCGGGCTCGGCTTCGATCTCGCGGGCGGTGCTCGCGGCGCGCGCGATCGTGATCGACCCCGCCATGCGGTAGGTCGCGCCGTCCCCTTCAGTCCCCTCTGGCGGATCAGGCTCCATGCGGCGCGGAGACTGCGCGAAATCTTGCGCTGCAGCAAGCATCTCGGCTGCTCGCCACTTTCACGGCGCGCATTCCAACCGTAAGAGACGCGGCCAATGGACGACGCCAGCCGCCCTTCCTTCTACCCAGTCGGCGACAATCCGGTCCGCATGTTCGGACTCGATGCCGTCGAGCGCGCCTGCCGGCTTGCTAACAATGCAGGTTTCGAGCGCACGGACGAGCTTCCGAAGTCAGGCGGCGTGCTCCTCGCGAACATGGATTATGCCTGGGATCCGGCCTGGCTGAAGCTGATCGGTGGGCGGTCGAACTCGCTGCTTATGGTGAACGGCGAACCCGTGCTCGCTCATACCTCCGCGGGAGGCTCGGCTGAGAGACTCGAGCAGGCGATGCTCGGGAAGGGCGGTTCACTGGACGGCCTCGAGCAAATCGATCCGGAGACCGCGGAATTCACCAATGACGAGCTTCGCAAGCGCGAGCGGCCGTTCGTGCTTCCGCTCCGTGCCGACACTGCCGATCAGGTCGAACGCGCCGCTTACGATGCGTCCTACAAGGGCGTGACCGACGCGCTGACGCTCTACCTTTGGCGCAAGCCCGCCTTCTATCTGACGCGCTGGGCGGCCGAGTTGGGCATCACGCCCAATGCCGTGACCGGCGTCGGCGCTGTTCTCTGCCTGCTCGCCTTCTTCTATTTCTGGTTCGGCAATTACTGGCTCGGGGTCCTCGCCGGCTTCATCTTCATGGTGCTGGACACGGTCGACGGGAAGCTGGCGCGCTGCACGGGTGCCTCCTCGAAATGGGGCAATATCCTCGACCATGGGATCGATCTTATCCACCCGCCCTTCTGGTATTGGGCGTGGGCGCACGGTCTCGGAGCCTACGGACGGCCGCTGGAGCCAGTCTATGAGGCGATGCTGCTCGCCGCGATCGTCATCGGTTACATCGCGCAGCGGGTGATCGAGGGCATCTTCATCGCCCGCTTCGGCATGCACATTCACGTGTGGCACCTGGTCGATAGCCGGTTCCGGCTGATCACCGCCCGCCGCAATCCCAACATGGTGATCCTCGTCGTCGCGCTGCTTCTCGGCAGGCCCGATACCGGGCTCGAGCTGGTCGGCGCGTGGACGATTCTGTCGCTGATCTTCCACCTCGTGCGGCTCGCGCAGGCTGAGATGCGCGCCTGGCGCGGACAGCCGATCGTGTCGTGGCTTCAATGAGCGGGATTACCGCACTGGTCCTCGCGGGATCGCGGCCGGGCAGCGACCCGCTCGCCGCTGCATTCGGCACCGATCTCAAGGCGTTGGTCCCGATAGGCGGCAAGCCGATGGTTCGCTGGCCGGTCGAGGCTTTGCTGGCCTCGCCCCGCTTCTCCGAGGTGCGGGTGCTGGCGCAGGAGCCCGAGCGGATCGGCGAGGCACTGCCCGCCAATCCGAAGCTGAAGGTCGAGAAGTCGGCGGGCACGATCGCGGCGGCTCTGGAGCGCCTGTGCTTCGATCCAACGGTCCAGTGGCCGCTGTTCGTCACGACCGCCGATCACGTGCTTCTCGATGACGGCATGATCGAGGAGTTCTGCGATCTCGGCGAAGTCGCGGATATCGCCATCGGGGTGGTCGAGCAGGACAATCTGATGAAGCGGCTGCCGAAGTCGCAGCGCACGTGGATCCGCTTCCGCTCCGGCGCCTACAGCGGCGCCAACATGTTCCTGCTTGGCGGGAAGAAGGTGCTCCCGGCGCTGGAGCTGTGGCGGTCGGTCGAGCAGGACCGGAAGAAGGGCTGGGCCCTGCTATGGGCATTCGGGCCGCTGAACCTCCTCGGGGCTGTCCTCCGCCTCAGGACGATCCACGAGACCTTGAACAAAATCGGCCGCAGGATCGGCGCGACGGTGGAGGCGGTCGACCTGTCCGATCCGCTTGCGGCTGTCGATGTCGACAAATTGTCCGATCACGACCTGGTTGAGGCGCTGTTGGCGGAGCGCAAATGAGCGACCTCGCCGTTTACGATCTCGACCGCACCATCACGCGCAAGCCGACTTACACCTTGTTCCTGATCCACTGCGCGATGCGGCGGCAGCAATGGCGGCTCGTCTTCGTGCCGGTCGTGGTCCTGGCGATGCTGGCTTACGCGATGGGGCTGTTCGACCGCGGGCGGCTCAAGGAAATCTGCCAAGCGCTCCTGATCGGGCGTCGGGTCCACGCGAGCCAATTGCGGCCGCTGGCGGAAAGCTTCGCCGAGGAGATGCTGGCCAACAACATCCGTCCGGGGGCGCGAAAGGCAATCGAGCGCGACCGGGAAGAGGGAAGACGGCTCGTTCTCGCGACGGCATCCTATCGCCTTTACGCCGACGCAATCGCCGAGCGGCTCGGCTTCGACGATGTCATCGCCACCGGCTCGGTCATCGGCCTCGACGAGCGGGTGCACGCGCGGATCGAGGGCAAGAATTGCTACGGCGAAGAGAAGATGCGGATGATCGCCGAATGGGTCGACAAGTCAGGCCTTCGCGGCAAGCACGGCCACGTCCGCTTTTACTCCGACCACGCCTCGGACGAGCCTGCCTTCAACTGGTCCGACGAGCCGGTTGCCGTGAACCCGCATGACCGGCTTACGCGAATGGCCTCCGAGCGGGGCTGGGTTGTCGAGGACTGGGGTTAGACCGCTTCCAGCGCGTTGGCGAAGTCGGCGATCAGATCGTCGGCGTCTTCGACCCCGATCGAAATCCGCACAAGGTTCGGCGTGATGTCGAGCGCGGCCTTGCGTTCGTCCGGGACGGAGAGGTGGGTCATTGCTGCCGGAGCGCTGGCCAGCGTTTCCGTGCCGCCGAGGCTGACTGCAAGATGCGCGATGCGGAGCGAATCGAGGAAAGCGAATGCCTCTTTCTCGCCGCCCTTGAGATAGAGCGAGAAGGTCGATCCGGCGCCGCTGCAGTGGCGCTTGAAGATGTCCGCCTGTCGCGAGCCTTCCTCGAGGAAGCCAAGATAGCCGACCTTTTCCACCTTTGGATGGTCGCGGAGGAAAGTGCAGACCTTGGCGGCGTTATCGCCCGCCCGGCTCATGCGAAGCTCGAGCGTTTCGAGACTGCGCAGGAGCATCCAGGCGGTGTTGGGGTCGCAGATAGTCCCGATCGTGTTGCGCATCGAGCGTACCTGGTCGAGCAGCGCCTTGCGGCCGACCAGCCCGCCAGCGACGAGGTCGCTGTGCCCGCCCGCATATTTCGTCAGGCTGTAGATGGTGAGGTCTGCCCCCTGCGCGAGCGGCTTTGCCCACAGCGGGCCGAGGAAGGTATTGTCGATTGCGATCGGCGGCGCCTCGTCGGGCTTGAATGCCGCCTTGCGCGCCGCGGCGACCGCTTCGACGTCGACCAGTTGGTTGGTCGGGTTGGCGGGGCTTTCGAGATAGATCAGCGCAACGCGTCCCATGGCCTTGGCGCGCTCGATCGTCGCGTCGATCTCCTCGCGCGTCGAGCCCGATGGGAAGTCGATGTAGGAGACTCCGAACTTGCCGAGGATCTTCGCGATCAAAGTCTCGGTCGCCGCGTAGAGCGGCCCCGAATGCACCACGACGTCGCCGGGTTTGACGAAGGTCAGGAGCAGGGTCGCAATCGCCGACATGCCGCTGGAAAAAGTGAGGGCGGCCTCGGCATTTTCCCAAAGGCTGAGGCGATCCTCCAGGATCTCCTGGTTGGGTCCGTTGAAGCGCGAGTAAATGAGGCCCTCGGCGCCGCCCGGCCTTTTGCCGGTGACACCCTCGAAGAAGCGCTTGCCGGCGGCCGCATTCTTGAAAACGAAAGTGGAGGTCAGGAAGATCGGAGGCTTGAGCGAACCCTCGCTCAACTCGGGGTCGAAGCCGTAGCCCATCATCAGGGTCGAGGGGCTCAGCTTGTGATTGCCGATGTGCGTCGGCGACGGCTTGGGCGGGCGCTGCTGCGAACCGCTCTTTTCGGCTTCGTTTTCGTCCATCATCACCGGCCCCTAGCCGATGAAGGGGGTGTTCATCCAGACCGGGACGGTGGGGTCGTCCCGGTCCGGCGATTTACGAACTCTTCAGAAGCTCGGGACTGACGAGAACAGCGCGCTGACGGCGTTGCCGATCGTGGCGATCGCGCCCAGGGCAACAATGGAGATGAGCGAAGCGACCGCCGCATATTCGATGGTCGTCGCGCCGGCAGCGTTGCCAAACAGGCTCTTGATCCGGTTCATCTCTCGCTCCCAGTTCAATTCCGGACCGGAGCTATCGCGGCAGTGCAACCGCCGCCATCGGCGAGTTTGCGCTGTATCGGCTTGGGACAGTCAGGCGGAAAGGCCGATGAGGCTGATCTGGCGTCCGTAATCCGGCTCGCCGAGATGCGTCGCTCGGCGGAAGCTGAAGAAGCGGTCCGAATTCGAATACGTGTCGAGATGGATCGTCTCGACCTCCTGGATTCCGGCGGCGATCAGCCTGTGACGGACGTAGGCCGGAAGATCGAAGTGCAGCGAGTCCGCCGCCGCGGCGATGAAGAAACGCTCGTTCGCCGGATCGTCGGAGAGAAAGCGGTCACGGAACGCCTCGTCCACTTCGTAGCTTGGAAGGGCGATCGACGGCCCGACGGCCGCTGCAATCCGGTCGCGGGACGCGCCGATCTCCACCATCGCCGCGATTGCCGAGTCCGTCACGCCCGAGAGGGCGCCGCGCCAGCCGGCGTGTGCTGCGCCGACTACCCCTGCTTCGGGGTCGGCGAGGAGGACGGGCGCGCAGTCGGCGGTGAGGATTCCCAGGAGCAGCCCGGGCCGGTCTGTGACCATCGCATCCGCCTTCGGCCGCTCGTCGTGCGGCCAGGGTTCGGCGACGTAGCGCGCCTCGTTGGAATGGACCTGGTAGACGGTCGCGAGGCGGGCGCCGGGAATCACTGCGTCGATCGCACGGCGGCGGTTTTCGGCGATTGCCTCGGGATCGTCCTTGCTTCCGGTGCCGACGTTAAGGCCGGCGACGATGCCTTGGGAAACGCCTCCGTGGCGGCCCAGAAAGCCGTGCGGCGTGCCGTCGAGCGACCCGGCGTGGATGACCTCGACCTCGCTCAAAGTGCTTTCCGCATGATCACGTCCTCGTCGGCCTGATTGCCGACCATGAAAGCGTAGCGGCCGACGCCTTCGAATCCATAGCGATCGTAAAAGCGGCGGGCGCGATGGTTCTCGATGAAGACGGTGAGATAGAGCGCCTCCGCGCTGCGGCGGCGGGCCTCGTCGATCGCCCAATCCATCAATTGGCGAGCGATCCCGCTGCCGTGATGCTCGCCCCGAACGTAGAGCTGGTCGAGCAGCATGGATGTGCAGCCCGGCTCGACCGGAAGCTTCATCGGGCCGATCTTCACATAGCCGGCGGGAACTCCGTCGACCTCGGCGATCCGGACGGCAAATGACGGATCGCGCAGCTGCCGCTCCCAGTCTGCAACCCCGAAGCTCGAAAGGAAGGCGGCGAGGTCTTCGGGCCGATAGAGATGGGCGAAGGTGTCGCAGAAGACGGAGTCGAAGAGGGCGTCCAGCGCTGCTGCATCGGCCGGGGCGGCGTCGCGGTAGGCGATCATTCGAGCCCCGCCGGCGCCGGCCAGTCCGGCGAACGGATCGCGATCACCTTGAACAGGTCTCCCATTTGATCCCCGCCGCACAGGCGAGCGCGCGCACTTTCAATTTCGTGCGCCCGCTCGGGATGAGCCTTCGCCAGCGCCTGCGCCCTTGCCGCAATTCCAAGCCGTTCGAGCCATTCGCCCTGCGGCACCAGCGAGGTGACCGCAGCACCGGCACCACGGGCGGCTTTGGCGACAGCCTGGAAATCGACGTGCGCGCTCAGATCCTGTTCTCCGGGCCTATCGAGGACGGGCGAGAAAGTGTGGGCGTGCAGAGCCTGGAGCGTGTCGCCGGGCGCACTTTTCGGATGGCCGTAGTCAATGATCAGCGCAGCACCGCCGGACGCGACGAGCAGGTTGGCGATCTGCAAAACTGCGTCTTCGCGTGCGTGGGACGTTTCGACGATCTCACCATCCCGGTCGAAGGCGAGGCCGCCCGCGGCGATCGTCACCTTGCGCTCCACGCCGTGCACGAACTGCCGCACCGGCAGCGCATCGAGAAATTCGTTGGCGGCGAGAAGCATCGGAGCTTCGGGGAGACTTGAGATTTCGTCGTGCCACACGGCGCCCGGAACGGCAGCGGCCTGCGCTTCGCGGAGCACGGGACTGGTCTCGACGAAATGCACTGTGGGGCGGAGCCCGGCGGAGCGCATCACGCGCAGAGCATCGGAAGCGAGCGTTCCCCGCCCCGGACCGAGCTCGACATAGATCGCGTCCGGCGGCTTGCCCGCCCGCGCCCAGCAGTCGGCGAGGCAGGCGCCGACCAGCTCGCCGAACATCTGGCTGATTTCCGGAGCCGTGGTGAAA
>DATMHP010000134.1:0-20367 GCA_035554875.1 Sphingomicrobium sp. | reverse complement strand
TCCAACTGCGGGCATCGAGTGCCTTCAGCCGCTCGAGCAACGGCTCGCGCACCAGCGGATCGCTTAGATCGACGCCGGCGCTATTGCGGCGCTGGGGCGAGAAAAGGTCAGGCGGCAAGACGATTTTCGGGTTCCGCTTGGGCTCCAGAGCTTCCAGCTCCGCGACCGGATTCCCAACCAACTGGTCGATCGACACCTGCTCGTCGGCGATGCGATTGACGAAGCTCGAGTTGGCACCGTTCTCGAGCAGCCGGCGCACGAGGTAGGCAAGCAGTTCCTTGTGGCTTCCGACGGGTGCGTAGATCCGCACCGGCGTCTGGCTGTCGCCAAGATGCTTCTCGAGCTTAGCTAGCTCCTCGTAGAGTTCCTCACCCATACCGTGGAGTCGCTGGAACTCGAAGGGCGCGCCGCCGGCGAGCGCCTTGATCTGGCCGATCGTGTTCGCGTTGTGCGTCGCGAAGGCCGGATAGATGACGTCGCTCGCACCGAGCAGCACCTTCGCGCAGGAAATATAGGAGACGTCGGTCGCGACCTTGCGGGTGAACACCGGATAATCGGGCAGCCCGGCAACCTGCGCGGCCTTGATCTCGGTATCCCAGTAGGCGCCCTTCACCAGCCGGATCATGAAGCGCCGGCCGTGCGTCCGCGCCAGGTCGATCGCCCAATCGCACAAAGGCCGCGCGCGCTTCTGATAGGCCTGGACCGCGATCCCAAGCCCGCCCCACCCGTTCGCGAACAAGGAGTCGTCCGCAGCGAGCGCCTCGAGCATGTCCATCTGCAGCTCGAGCCGGTCCGCCTCCTCGGCGTCGATGGTCAGGTGAACATCGGCGGCGCTGGCCTTTGCAGCGAGCTCGCGAAGCACAGGGAGGATGTAGGCCTTGGCGTCTTCGGCGTGGCTCCATTCATAGCGCGGGTGGAGTGCAGACAGCTTCACCGAGATACCGGGAGAGCGCGCGAAGCCGCCCTTCGCCTGGGCGGCGATCCGATCGAGCGCGTCGCGATAGGAGTCCGCATAGCGCTCGGCGTCTTCAAATGTCCGGGCTGCCTCTCCGAGCATGTCGAAGCTGTGGCTGAGCCCCTTCTTGCGCTCCGGCGCCCCGCGGCGAAGCGCCTCGTCGATGGTCCGGCCGAACACGAATTGCCTGCCCAGGATCCGCATTGCCTGGTCGACCGCAGTACGGATCACCGGCTCGCCGAGCCGCCCGACCGCACGGCCGATCGCCCCCCGCCAATTGTCGGAGCGGTCGTTGGCGCTTTCCAGCACCTTGCCGGTCAGCAGAAGCGAAAAAGTCGCCGCGTTGACGAACGCAGAGTCGGACTCGCCGATCTTCTCCGCCCAGCGCGGCTTCGACAATTTGTCGGCGATCAGTTCGTCAGCCGTGTGCGCGTCCGGAATCCGAAGCAACGCTTCGGCGAGACACATCAAAGCAATGCCTTCGTCGCTGCCAAGGTCGTAGGTGTGCAGGAAAGCATCGAGCCCCGCGGGCTTGTGTGCGCGCATGCCCTTGACCAAGGTCCGCGCGATCGAAGTCGCTTCCTTGACCTCGGCGGGCGCAAGGCGCGCCTGAGCAATCCGCTCTGACGCGACCCCTTCCTCATCGGGGCGGTAAGCGAGCCGAACCTGCTGACGGTCGATGCTGACGGCGCCGCCCGGCGCCGCATCAACTACGCGAGCTGCCCGTGGCAATGCTTGTACTTCTTGCCCGACCCGCACGGGCATGGGGCGTTCCGATTCACGGGGACGGTCGCCGTGTCGCCCTGGCCCTGCGGCGCTCCGCCGAAGTCAGGCCGCGGCATCATCGGCGGCACGTTCGACAGGATCGCGCCGGTCGAAGCGTCGATGTCGGCCGTGTCGTCCGCGCCCGAGAACGGGTCGATATGCTGGGTGATGAAATCCGGCAGCGGCGGCGGAGGCGCCGCCTCGAACTGGACGTTCGCGCGCATCAGGATCCGCGTCACTTCCTCGCGGATCGAGATGAGCAGCCGCTCGAACAGCAGGAAAGCCTCCTGCTTATATTCGTCGATCGGCTTGCGCTGTGCGTAACTGCGGAGGTGGATGACCTGTCGCAGCGCATCGAGCGTCGCGAGGTGATCCTTCCAGTGATGGTCGAGGGTCTGGATGAGGATCTGCTTTTCGATCTCCGCCCAGCGCTCCTGCTCGATGTCGGTCAGCTTCGCCGCCATATGCTCATCGGCGAGGGCATTGAGCCGGTCGGCGATCGTTTCCTGCTCGACCGCTTCTTCCTCAAGCCACTCATCGATCGGCGGCTGAAGGCCGAGCACCGCGTCGACGCTCTCCTTCAGGCCCGCGACGTCCCATTGCTCGGGGTAGGTGCCCTCCGGACAATGGGCCATGACGATCGAGGTGACGGTCTCGGCCCGCATCTCCTCGATGAGCTCGCTGATGCTCTCCGAATCCATGATGTCGGCGCGCTGCTCGTAAATGACCTTGCGCTGGTCGTTCATCACGTCGTCGAATTCGACGACCTGCTTACGGATGTCATAGTTGCGCGCCTCGACCTTCTTCTGCGCCGTCTCGATAGCCTTTGAGATCCACGGCGAGACAATGGCTTCGCCGTCCTCGAGGTTCTTGTTCATCAGCCGCGAGAACATGGTCTGCGGGCCAAAAATCCGCAGCAGGTCGTCGTCGAGACTGAGGTAGAACTTTGACAGGCCGGGGTCGCCCTGGCGCCCCGAACGGCCACGCAGCTGGTTGTCGATGCGCCGGCTCTCGTGGCGCTCCGTTCCGAGCACGAACAGGCCGCCGTTTTCGAGCACCTGCTGCTTCTCTTCGACGATTTCGGCACGGACTTTCTCGGCCTGCGCCTGATATTCCGGAGTGCCCGGAACCAGGTCGGGAAATTCGTCGAGCATCCGAAATTCGAGGTTGCCGCCGAGCTGAATGTCGGTGCCGCGTCCCGCCATGTTGGTCGCGATGGTGACTGCACCGATCCGTCCGGCCTGGGCGACGATGTGCGCCTCCTGCTCGTGGAAGCGGGCGTTCAGGACCGAATGCTTGATGCCTTCCTTCTCCAGGAATTCCCCAAGCATCTCCGACTTCTCGATCGAAACGGTGCCGACCAGGACCGGCTGTCCCAATTCCTGCTTCGCCTTGATCTCCTTGGCGATGGCACCGAACTTCTCGGTCATCGTCTTGTAGAATTCGTCGTCCTTGTCGACACGCTGGACGGGGACGTTGGTGGGGATCGCCACCACGTTCATCTTGTAGATATCGAAGAATTCCGGCGCTTCGGTCATCGCCGTGCCGGTCATGCCCGACAGCTTCGGGTACATGCGGAAATAGTTCTGGAAAGTAATCGAGGCGAGGGTCTGGTTTTCGGGTTCGATGAACACGCCCTCCTTCGCTTCCACCGCCTGGTGGAGACCGTCTGACCAGCGCCGTCCTTCCATCATCCGGCCGGTGAACTCGTCGATGATGACGACTTTCCCTTCCTTGACGATGTAGTCGATGTCCTTCTTGAACATCACATTGGCCTTGAGCGCCTGGTTCAGGTGGTGGACCACCTGCGTATTGGCGATGTCGTAGAGGTTGCGGCCTTCGATCAGGCCCCCTTCCTCCAGCATCCGCTCGGCCTTTTCGGTACCGTCTTCGGTGAGGACGACCGACCTTTGCTTCTCGTCCTTCTCGTAATCCTCGGGCTTCAGCTGCTTAACGATCGCGTCGACCGCGATGTAGAGGTCCGACTTGTCATCGGTCGGCCCGGAGATGATCAGCGGGGTCCGCGCCTCGTCGATCAGGATCGAATCCACCTCGTCGACGATCGCGAAATTGAAGGGGCGCTGCACCATCAGGTCGCGCGTGAACTTCATATTGTCGCGCAGGTAGTCGAAACCGAATTCGTTGTTGGTTCCGTAGGTAATGTCGGCGCCGTAGGCCGCGCGGCGCTCTTCATCCGTGAGGTTGGGAACGATCACCCCGACCGTCATCCCGAGGAACCTGTAGATCTGGCCCATCCAGTCGGCGTCACGGCGGGCGAGATAGTCGTTGACCGTGACGACGTGGACGCCCTTGCCAGTGAGGGCGTTCAGATAGACGGCCAGCGTCGCAACGAGCGTCTTGCCTTCGCCGGTCTTCATCTCGGCGATCTCGCCGCGATGAAGGGCGATGCCGCCGATCAGCTGGACGTCATAATGCCGCTGCCCGAGCGTCCGCTTGGCCGCCTCGCGGACGGTGGCGAACGCCTCGGGTAGGAGATCGTCCAGCCTGGTCCCGTCGGACAGACGCTTTCGCAAAACCTCCGTCTGATTGCGAAGCTCGTCGTCGCTCAGTGCTTCGATTTGCGGTTCGAGGACGTTGACCGCGTCGACATATTTGCCGAGGCTGCGGACATAGCGGTCGTTTGCCGATCCGAAGATGCTCTTTGCCAGTGCGGCGAACATGAAATTCCCTTAGAGGCTCCAGGCGCGAGTGCGGAGTGGCGAAATGCCTCGCCCGCGCACGAGCGTTGCGCCGGGCGATGTAGGAACGGCGGTAGGCTTAGTCAAACGGAGTCGAGCTAATGGGAATGACCGGCGGCTGCATGTGCGGAAAGGTGCGTTACGAGCTCAAGAGCGAGCCGTCCGACTGCGGCTGGTGCCACTGCCGTACGTGCCAGCTCAGCAGTGGCACTCCGGCTCAGGCTTTCGCGGGCGTCCCACGCGGCGACTGGGTGCCGACGTCCGGCTCGGACAGCATCCGCATGATCCGGTCGAGCAGCTTCGGCCAACGCTATTTCTGCGGCGAATGCGGAACCCCGCTCTATGTCACCGTCGACCACCAGCCGGACACGATGGATTTCAGCGTCGTCACGCTCGACGATCCGGAAGCGGTGCCGCCGGAATATCACATCTTCTGGTCGAGCAAGATCGGCTGGTTCAACCTCGACGACGACCTGCCGCGGCACGAGCGCTTCCGGCCGAATACAGTCGGCCTCAGTGGCACCGAGCCGCCGGACGAGTCGTCGCTGACCGGCGGTTCGAAGAGCTAGAGGTTACCCTCGAGCCACTGCTGAATCTGGCTGCGCGGCGCGGCGCCGACTTTCTGCGCGATCGGCTGCCCGTCCTTGAACAGCAGCATCGTCGGGATTCCGCGCACGCCGTAACGGGCCGGGACGTCCGGGTTCTCGTCGATGTTCAGCTTGGCCACGGTGACCTTGTCGCCGAGGTCGTTCGAAATCTCTTCGAGCGCTGGCGCGATCATCCGGCACGGGCCGCACCATTCCGCCCAGAAATCCACCAGTACCGGGCCCGAAGCGCCCAGCACATCGCTCTGAAAATTCTGGTCGGTGACGGTTTTCGTGGCCATGGCCTCTGGTCTCCTTGGATTCGGTTATCGTCCATATGGGCAGCAACAGGGCCGCCCTCAACTCCCGATAGTGAAGAATTGCGCGCTGGCCGTGTAAAGGAGCGCGGCCTGGATGTCCCGATCCGGGAAGATCACCGAAAGCGCCTGCCTGTAGGCGTCCATCTGCAGCCGGTGGGAATCCGGAATGTCCTCCGCCCGCTCCGGCGCCCTGCCCGTCTTGTAATCGACCACGAGGATTCGTTTCGGCTCGATGAGCAGGCGGTCGACTGTGCCCGCAATGACCCTTCCATCTGGCAGGGTCGCGGCGATCGGGGCCTCGGCGAGCGATCCCGGCCCGAACAGGGCCGAGAAACGATTGTCGGAGATCAAATCGCACACCGTTCGCGCGATCGCATCACGAGCCGCAGGGTCCGTGATGCGCGCCTGCTTTTCGAGCCATGCTAGTGCAGCTCCCTCTCGCTCTTCGGGGGCGACGGCAGGTAGTCGCTCAAGGAGCGCGTGGATCATGGTCCCGCGCTCTGCAGCCGCCCTCAGTTCCGGCGACGGAGGCGGCGCGGCATCGCTGTCCTTGGCGAGCGCGGACGGCGCAAGCGGCCGCGGCGGGCGCGCTTCTGGAGGCGCGGCCCTCTTCGCCCACTCGGGAATTGCGGGCGCCGGAACCCGGGCTTTCGAAATCTTCGGGTTCCCCTGCGCTGCGGTGACGTCGCCGCGGTAGGTCAGGACCCTTCCCCAGCGCCCATCTTCGGTCTCTTCGGCGCCCAGCGACTGCAGCGCTCGCTCGACGCGGCCATGCCAGCAGTTTTCGACCCGCTCACCCTTGTCGAGGCCGGCTACGACCAGCCAGTCGATGGCGCGGGTCATGCCGACGTAGAGCAGCCGCCAATGCTCCTGCACGTCTAGCTCCTCGCCGCGGGCAATGACTTCCGCGAATGGGGAGCATTGCTCCGCCTTCCGTGGCCGGACGACGGAGACCGGACGCCCGTGAATCGGCATTTCGACTGAGGATGGAGTGCCTCCAGCCTTGGCGGGGTCCGCGGTGGAGTCTGCGAGGATCACGACTGGCGCTTCCAGACCCTTGGCGCCATGCACCGTCATCACGCGGACCGCATTGGCTGGAGCAGAAGGGTCACGCTTGATCTCGACCTCGCCGCGGGCGAACCAGGCGAGGAAGCGGTCGAGCGACGCCGTCTCGGTGCGCTCGAATTCCAGCGCGCTCGACAGCAGCTCGTCGATCGGATCGCGCGCAGCCAGCCCCAGCCGCGAATAGAGCTTGCGCCGGCCCTGGATCGGACCGGTCAGCACCGTCTCGAGGAACCGGTGCGGCGTCGTGTAGTCGGCCATGGCGAGCAGCGAACCGAGCAGCTCTCGCGCTTCTGGAAACTCCGACGATCTTGCCCGCAACGCCTCCCACAGCGGCTTCCCGTCTCGCCCGTACGCAAGCTCGCGAAGTTCGTCCTGGCTCCATCCAATCAGCGGCGAGACGAGCAAATTGGCGAGGTTCAGATCGTCGAGCGGCTGCACGGCAAAGGCCACGGCCGCGAGCAAATCACGCACGGCGAGCGGCTTTTGCAAGTGCAGCCGGTCGATGCCCGCGACGGACACGCCTTCCTCGAACAGCCTCGCGACGATCAGCGAGGCGAGTTCGCCGCGGCTCCTGACGAGGACCAGGATGTCGCCGGGCGCGATCCGCTGGCCGGTCGACGGCAGCACCGGCCCCTCCTCGATCCAGTCGCGCACCTGCTTCGCAAGCTCGCCCGCATAGATGCGCGCATCTTCGCCGAGCCACCCCTCCTCGCCCGCATCTTCATCGCCATCCGGGATCGTGAACGGGCTCCAAAGCTCGACGCTGCCGGGACGAGTGAAGAAGGCGCGGTGCCGGTTCGGCTGCTCGGGCAGACCCATGTTCGGATAGCCGATTTCGTCGATTGTCGCGTCGACGGCGTCTAGCACCGCCTGCGACGAGCGGAAGCTCGCGTCGATCGACAGCTCCCGATAATCCGGGATGACGATCTCGGACTCCTCGTCCAGGGCAGAGCGCAGGCTGTCGCTCTGCTCGCGAACCCAGTCCCGCGCCCGCTTGAACTCCTCGGGATCGGTACCCTGGAATCGGAAAATAGCCTGCTTGAAGTCTCCGACCATGAAGATTGTGCGGTGGCGGTTCTCGACGGCCCCGGCCCCGGCAAAAAACTCCTCGGCGAGCGCCTGGATGATCTCCCACTGCGCAGCGTTCGTATCCTGCGACTCATCCACGAGGATATGATCGGTCCGGCGGTCGAGCTTGTATCGGACCCACTCGCCCATCCCCGGCTCGGCGAGCAGCCGCCGCGTCCAGTCGATTAGGTCGGTGAAGTCCGCGACTCCCGCTGCTCGTTTCGCTCGCGAATAGGCGGCCGCGAACGCCTGCCCTGCCCTCAGCCCGGCGGCCATCTCCGCAGCCAGCCGAGCCGCGTTCTGGATGGCCAGGAGTTCGCCCATGATCTCAGCCAGTGCGTCGCTATGCGCTTCGTAATCGGGGTCGAGCTTGACCTGGCCCGGCCTCGCCTTTCGACGTTCGTTCGACTTGGTGAACACTACGAGCGCGAGGTCGGGAAGAGCGGCGGCGCGTTCCGCGCTCGGCAGCCCTAACCATCGCTCGACACGCTCGACCTGCTCCAGCCCTTCTTTCGTGTTCCAGACCCTATTCGTCTCCGCGATCGCCCGAAGCAGGTCGCAATCGAAGCGATCGTCCGAACAATGGGCAGCAAGGAAGCCTTCGACCGGCTCTTCAGGCAGGCCCATCATTTCCCGCAGCTTCGGCTCAATCTCGTCGGCCGCGCCGAGGCCAGTGATTGCATCCGCCGAATGCCCGCAGCGCATCAGGTAGCGAACGGCGTCGACTTCGCCGAGCCGGAGGCTGATCTGCTGCACATCGTCGACGAGGCGCCGCTGGCCGTTCGCCTCCGCATCGGCCAGCAGGTTCGCCAGCGTCGTACGAGCCAGCTCCTGCTCTGCCCGCCCCTCGATGGGTTCGAATCCGGGCGCTATTCCCGCCTCGGCGGGAAACGCCGCGAGAAGAGCCTGCGCGAAGCTGTGGATCGTCTGGATCCTCAAGCCCCCCGGACAGTCCAGCACCTTGGCGAACAGCTGCCGCGCTCGGCGCATCGTCACCGGGTCGTTGGGCTCGCGAAGGGCGAACAGCTCCTTCCGCAACTTCTTGTCCGGCATTCGCACCCAGGCCGCCAGACGCTCCCCGATGCGGTTCGCCATCTCTGCCGCTGCGGCCTTGGTGAAGGTCAGACAGAGAATGGATTCCGGCGACGCTCCATGGAGCATCAACCGTAGCACCCGCGCAGTGAGCACTTGCGTCTTCCCGGTGCCAGCAGATGCCGATAGCGAAGCGTTCGCGAATGGGTCGGCTGCGCGCGCCTGCTCGGCTCCGAGTTCGGGAAGCGCTTTGACGCGATTGCTCATGCCGCTTGCCCTTCCCAAGGCGCAACGGCACCCATAGATGGGCGTTTGGCAAAGGAGCTGAGGACGATACGATGAGCGATCGCAACGACGACCGGGCCGACGAGGAACGCCGCGCCAAGTTCGTGAAGGCGGGAGTCGCCGTTGGGATCGGCTCGGCTGCGATCGTGGCCGCGCTTCTCTATGCGTCCAAGGTCAAGAAGAAGCCGAGGAAGTAAGCGGCTCATCTGCGGCCGTACCATTCTTCGAGCCGCATCAGCTGATCGTAATCGCCGTAAGGGGCATAAGCCGGGTGAAGCTTGGCCGTGAACGGCTCTGACCCAATCAGCCATTTCGCGGCCGCATCGGCAAAATGCGCCTGCGCATGGGCCAGGAACTGCTGCGGCCCCATTTTCTTGTCCGGCTTCACGCATTTGCCGAACTGGTCGCCATATTTGGTCAGCGACCAATATTCGAAAGCGCCCGGCGCTCCGCAGACTCCCTCGAACCCGCCGGCGGCCGCGATCAGGCCGAGAAGCCCCAGCTGTAGCCTAAATCCTGCATCGATCGCTTTTGGGGCCGGGGCCTTGCCGGTCTTGTAGTCGACGATCGCCAGCCCACCGTTCTCGAGACGGTCGATCCGGTCCGCCTTGCCGTAAAGGGTGACTCCCGCGACCTCGGCTTCGCCCCATGCCTCCGCAGAAACAGGGCGGCGGCCCTCGGCGCGGTTCCTGCGCTCTTCCTCCTCGATCCAGCGAATCGCCTCGATGAGCCGCGGCGACCACAAGGCGCGAAGCATTGGGTGGATCGTCTCGCCAGAGAGAAGCGTCCTCGCCCGATCCATCAGCCGATCAGGATCGCAATCGTCCTCCTTGAGCCATTGCTCCAACACCTCGTGAACCGCCGTTCCCTTCCACGCCGCGCTGTGGTCGGCGTCAACCGAATCGATGGTGCGAAGATCGAGCATGGCTTGGGCATAAAATGCGAACGGGTCCGCCTTCAGACGGTCGACTGCAGTGACCGAAATCCGCTTCGGCCGTTCGGCGGCGGGGGGCGAAGGTTGGGGGCGGTCGGCAGGTTGTGGCTTGCCGGGATCATCCAACGCGGCCGTCAGCCGTTCCAGCGGAATGTCGCGCGGGAGTCCGCCCGTGAGAGCGTTCAGCCGCAGCAGGAATCGCGAGGCGACGGTCGGCGAGCGGGCGTCGCGCCTGGCCCTGGTGACCAGCACTTCGCGTGCTCCCAGTGCGCTCGCGAAATCATGCGCCGAGAGGCCGATCCGATATTCGAGGCCCGGAAGCTTCAGGTTCGCGCGGATCTTCGGCGCCAGCCACGGGTCCGGTGCAGGAAGCGCCGGCCATACGCCCTCGTTGAGCCCGCCAAGGATCATCAAGTCCGCCTGCTGAAGCCGCGCCTCCAGAAGACCCCAGATGAAGACCCGCGGATGCCCGCCATAGGCCGGGCGGACGCTCTTGCTCTCGAGGAGGTCGGACAGGAGAGTCGCCGCTTCCTCGGCTGCGACCGTGATGCGCCGCGCCTGCTCCGACGCCTGGAGCTCCGCAAGCAGCTCGGCGGCCATGCGCCCGTCCTGTCCCCGCCAGCCCCGATCGTCGGCCAGGCTCTCGGCGCCGAGCACGAGCTTTCCGATAAATGCCGCCAGCGACACCGGCTCGCGCATGTGCCCATCCAGCGGCTCAATCTTCGGTCGGATCCGCTTCCACGCGGCCAGGCAGCCGCGGCACTTCCTGTCCTGCTCCTTCTCCTCGAAATGCCGGTCGAGGCCCGCAAGCCCAGGCGCAGGCCTCGGGCCGCGCAGAGCGAGATCGAGCAACCGGACGTCATCGAGCCACTTCAGCCGCGCCTCGTCGGAGCCGCCGACAAGCGGGTGCTTGAGAAGCGCCAGCAGCGGCACCGGCGCCAGTTCCTCCGCGATCGCCGAGGCGATGCCGAGAAGCAGCGTTCCCGGAGGAAGCTCGCTCAATGGTTTGCCCGCGCTGTCGTCCGCCTCGATTCCCCAGCGGGCAAGCAGCGCCGACACGCGTCGCGCAAGCATCCGGTCGGGCGTCACCAGCGCGACCGTCTTCTCCGGCGTTTCAAGCGCCTCGCGCACGACAAGCGCAATCGCCTGCGCCTCGGCCGCGGCATCGGGGAAGACGGCGGATCGAACTCCGGACAGCCGCCGCTCCGGCGGTTTGAGCTCGCTCCATTTATCGGAGAATTGCGCTGACACGAATGCATTCGCCACGGCCCGCGCCCGCTGCGGCGAGGATGCGGCGAGCCCCAGCCGCGGCCACAACCGAACCTCTTCGCGAGCAACTCCAATGCGGTCGAGGAGCAGCTTCAGGTGGAATTGTGGATGGGTCTCCTCGCCGCGGCCGTTCTCGTCCGGTCCCAGCGCGTCCCATTCTTCGTCCGGCAGGCTCGATTTCAGAGCGAGGCCGGGAAGAACGACCATGCCCTCGGGCATTGCCGCGACCCGCGACAGAACCGCAGCGACTGCCGGCGCTGCGGTGGTGATACCAGCTACGACGGTGAAGCCGGGCGGCGGCTCGCTGGCCCAGCGTTCGGCCAACCTGTGCAGCAACAGGTTTCGGCGCTCGGCGAGGTCGATCGCGCCCATCTCGCGCAGCCGCTCGGGCCATAGGGTCAGGATCGCGCGGAGGCGGTCGAGGGAGACTTGCCAATGGCTGGCGAGCTCGGGCGCATCGAGCGCGGCCTCGGCGAGCTTCGACGGCGCAACCTCCTCGATCAGTAAAGCGTCGAGAGTCCGTGCGAGCTCCGAGGCCATCCGAACCGCCTCGACCGCTCCTTCGCCTTCGCCGCGGACAAGCTCCGCAAGAGCGAGCAGGCGGTGCAGCGGATCGACCGCCGGCAGCACGGGATTGTCGATACCGGCAGGATCAAGGGCCCCGCCGATCCGTTCGTCAATTTCCGGATCTCCGATAGGGATCAGCCGCGGCAGGACCAGCCCGGAGCCGCTAGCTCGCACGAAGGCATCGGCGATGCTGCGGACAGCGCGATTGTTCGGAAGCAATATCCGTCCGCTCGCCAGCGAAATCGGGTCGCGCCCATAGCGCGCGATCAGGCCGGCAACGAGGGAATCCGCGAAGGAGCGGTGCGTCGGGATCGTGAAGACGGCGCGCTTCCGCAGGGACTCTGCCGCGCCCTCAGGCATCCTCTAGCGTCAGCTCCGTCGCCTTGATCGATTGCGGGGTCCCAACGTCGAACCACAGGCCCTGATGCACAGCGCCGTAGCAACGGCCCTGCTCGATCGCCCGGTCCCACAGCAGATTGGTCGAGAACGGTCCCTCCGGCGCTCCTTCGAGCAGCCGCTTCGAGACCATCTGGATGCCGGTGTAGACGAATGGCGCGACATAGGACCGTTCGCGGCGCCGAAGCCGCCCGGTCTTGTCCATGTGGAAGTCACCGCGTCCGCCGTGGTTCTCCGCCCGCGCATGCGGCACGAGCAAAAGCAGCGCGTCCATCTTCGCGCCGTCCCAGTGCGAGGCCAGGAGCTTCAGCGTGTCGGCTGGACCGTCGATCCAGAGATTGTCGCTGTTGACGACCAGGAACGGGTCGGAGTCGATCAACGGCGCCGCTTTCACCATGCCGCCACCCGTCTCCAGAAGCAGAGACCGCTCGTCGGAAATCGCGACCTCAAGACCAAGCGCATTCTTCGCGAGATGCGCTTCGACTGCGTCGGCGAGATAATGAACGTTGACGACGACCTTCTCGACGCCTGCTGCCTTCAGCTTTTCGAGCAGATGATCGAGGAGCGAGCGCCCCGCGACCTCGATCAGCGGCTTCGGCCGGCTGGCGGTCAGCGGCCGCATTCTCTTGCCGAGACCCGCGGCGAGCACCATCGCCGTCTTCGGCACCTCGCACGCGATCTCAGCCTTGAGCCGAAGCGCTTTCTTGATGGTCTTCACGCCGCCTCCGCCCAAGGCGCGGCGCGATGCTCCGGCGCGATGTTGAGATCGAACCAGCGCCGCACCGGCTCCAGCCCCGGTCGCGCCAGGTCGCGCTCGAGAAGTCCCCACATGCGCGGCTGGAACGCCGTGTAATGCGGCTTGTTGTCGCGCTTCCAAAGGCGGGTGAAGACACCGAGGATCCGCGTATTCCGCTGCGCCGCCAGCGCCCAATAGGCGCGCTCGAACTTCTCCGGATTACCCGTCGCGGCTATGTAGCGGTCGACCATCACCCGCTCGATCTCGGGCGAAACGTCGCGCCGCGCATCCTCGAGGACCGAGGCGAGGTCGTACGCCGGATGGCCGACGAGCGCGTCCTGGAAATCCAGCAGCCCGAAATGCCGCACCCCGTCGCGTCCGCGAACCAGCATCACATTTTCCGCGTGATAATCGCGCAGCACGGTCACCGGCCCGAGGCCGTCGTTGCCGACCGGCTCCAGAACCTCCGTCCACGCCTTGCGGAACGCATCGACATCCACCGACAGGTGCAGTGCGGGGCAATACCAGTCCGTGAACAGCGCCAGCTCTTCCAGCCACTGCTGGAGCCCGTGCGGCGGGAGGCTGGTCATTGGCGGATGCGAGTGGAGATGCACCAGGACGTCGGTGGCGAGCTCGTACAGCTCCCGTTCCCGCGTCGGATCGCTGTCGAGGAACTCGCGAAGCCGCCAGTCCCCAAAATCACCGAGCAGGAGCAGCCCATGCTCGATATCGCGGGCAAGAATTTCCGGAGCGCTCAGCCCGACTTCATGTAGCCACTCGGCGACTGCAACGAATGGCCGCACGTCCTCTCGGGCAGGCGGAGCGTCCATCAGCACCGCCGTCCGCGGACCGTCCACCACCCTGAAATAGCGGCGGAAAGACGCGTCGCCGGCGAGCGGCTCGACGCGCGCTCCTGCCCAGCCGCTTCGGGCAAGGAATTCATGCACTTCGGCTGCCGGAATCATCTTGGAGGCCATCGCTCCTGCCATGCCGGAGGCACATCCGCTGTCAAGCGTCGAGCGCCGTCTTCGGCAAAATCGAGCCTGAACCGAAGCGCATCCGGCCAGGCTGCCTCCCCTGCCCTCTCGGGCCATTCGATAAGGAGCGCGGCGTCGGCAGCCGAATTCAGACCAAGTTCGTCCAGCTCGCCAAGGTCCTCGATCCGATACAAATCCACGTGCCAGACGGGCGGGGAAAGGTCCTCGTAAGGCTGCACGATCGCGAAGGTCGGGCTCGGAACCTCGCCCGAATGACCGAGCGCGGCGAGCACGCCCCGGACAAGCTGCGTCTTCCCAACCCCGAGCGGTCCGGACAGCGTCACCACATCACCGGGCTGCAGCTTTGCAGCAAGCGCGGCCCCCGCCCTCGCCGTCGCCTGTTCATCCGCGAGAATCATCGCGGCGCACGCGGGATGGTCATGGTAACGGTCGTGCCCTTGCGCTTCGCCGACACCAGCTCGACCTTGCCGCCGTGGGCCTCGATGAACTGGCGCGTCAGCGGCAGCCCCAGCCCGAGCGCCGCTTCGCCTCTCGTCGGATCGCCGGTGACCCGGTCAAATCTGTTGAACACCCGCGGCTGGTCCTTCTTCGCGATCCCCGGGCCGTTGTCGCTGATCTGAACGAACGCCTCGTTGTCCTCTCCCCAGGCCTTCAGCGCGATCTTGCCGCCGCGGTCGGTGTAGGCCGCGGCATTCTCGAGCACGTGCTCGATCGATTCGCGAAGGCGCCGGGCATCGCCGATCACCGTTCCTGTGCTCTGCGAAATATCGGCCTGCAGCTTCTGCCCTCGCTCCCTCGCCCGCGTTTCAAACTTCTCGATCGCCGACTTGCACAGCCCGGCAAGATCCACCCGCTCGCGCTCCAGCACATTCCCGACGCTATCCCCCTGGGTCAGGTCGAGGACGTCGTCGATCAGCTTCGACAGACGCCCGACGGATTCGAGGATCGCCCGGACGTAATCCGACGCCGCGGGAGTGAGCGCGCCGGCATAGCCCTCGGCAAGCATCTCAGCGAAGCCGCCGATCGAGGTCAGCGGCGTTCGCAGCTCGTAGCTCATATTGGCGACGAAGTCGGTCTTCACCCGGTCGGCCTGCTCGAGAGCGGTCGCCCTTTCGCGAAGGGCCGCTTCGATGCGCGTGGAGTCGGTGACATCCACCAGCGTAAACAGCGCGTTTCCATCGGGAAGCGGCACCGCCGCGAATTCGAAATGTCGGCCGTCGGTCAAAGTGATCCGCCCGTTCGCAGTTTCGCGCTCGTTGGTCGTCTTGCGGACCATCTCGCGGATTTGCGCCGCAGCCGTCGGATTCACGAGCTTGCGGGCGAGCGCAGGCACCATCTCGTCGACGCGCGGATGCTCCGACAGCCATTGCTCGTCGAAGTCCCAGACCTGGCTGAACCGCCGGTTCCACAGATACAGCCGCCCGTCGCTGGAGAAGACTCCGATCGCCTCGAACAGATTGTCGAGGGTCGCCGAGCGAACGCGGAGCAAGGTGTCACGGGCGGAGGCGAGGCGCGCCTGCTCCGTGCGGTCCTCCAGGAACAGGCGGAGCCCGCCGTCCGGCAAAGGTTGAGCTACGACGCGCCAATGATCCCCGCCGGGCAGCAGCCAGTCTTCCTCGATCACTTCGTCAGGGCTCGTGAACCACTCGCGGCGCTCGCTCTTCCATGTCGGGAAGTCGCGCGTCTCCGGGACTCGGTTCTGTTCGCGCATGCGTTCGAGGACGCGGTCGAACTCCGGCTTGTCGTTGAGCCATTCGGGATCGATCTGCGCCATCGCCGCGAACGGACGGTTGAAGAAACTGAGCGCGCGCTCCGAATCGAACTGCGCGGCGCCTGCAGTCATCCGGTCGGCAAGGTCGCGCTGCGACTGCACCTGCCGCGCCAGCTCGCCGCGCGCATCCTCGAGCTGCTGGACGTCGAGTGCAAAACCGGCGACCGCTCCCGTCGGCAGCGGAACGTTGACGATCTCGAGCATGCGGCGCTCGCCGCGAACGATCGCTGCCTGCTTTCGCGCCGTCGGCCTGCCGCTCTCGATCGCTGCAAGAGCGGTCGCTCTCGCCTCATCCGTGTCGCCAACCAGCTCCGCGCTGCGGGCGATGACGTCAGCGGCATTGCGGCCCTCGACGGCGTCGACGAACGCGCTGTTTACGAGGCCGAGGGTGAGGTCGGGCCCGCGGTACCACATCGGGAAGGGTGCGGCTTCGATCAGCCGGGTCAGCGCGTCGAGCGCGGCTTCGGTCTGGTCGAGGCGCTGCGACAGCTTCGACCGCTCGCTTTCGGCGGCGCTGGTATCGAAAAGCCAGAGAACGAGCGTCCCGGCAGGTTCCGGTGCGGGAGCCGGCGCCCCGCGAACGTCGAGCACCCTCCCCGACACCGCGACCCTGACCAGGCATTCGATCTGGCCGCCCGATATGGCGGCATCGCGGACCTGTCGCTCGAGCTCCGCAAGATCCTCGGCCACAAGTCCGCGATCCTCACCGGCCAGGCCGGACAGCCGCTTCGGCGCCCGCTCGAACCCTATCTCGCGAAGGAGCCGCTCGTCGGCCTCAATTGTCCCGTCGGGAAGCACGATGAGGGGCCGGCCGGGCGAAAGCCGCAACAGGTTCTGGAGCGATCGGGCCGCCGAGATGACGTTCGTCGCTTCGCGCAGGCGGCGGGCAGCGACGATCGCGAGCGCGGCGGCAATAACGATCCAGAGCGCCGCGAGCGCGGCGGCAATCACTGCCGTCGTGCCTAGCGCTCCCACAGGTCAGCTATCCCCTCGCCCCATGAGCGAGTTCATAGGACGCCAAGCGCTCGACTTTGAAGCGAAAAAGTCGCCTCAGTAGCGGTAATGGTCCGGCTTGAAGGGGCCCTCGGCCGAGACGCCGATATAGGCCGCCTGCTTGTCGTTCAGCTTGGTGAGGTGAACGCCGAGCTTGTCGAGGTGAAGGCGGGCGACCTTCTCGTCGAGGTGCTTGGGAAGCACATAGACGTCATTCTTGTACTGGTCCGACTTCGTCCACAGCTCGATCTGCGCGAGCACCTGATTGGTGAAGCTGGAGCTCATCACGAAGCTCGGGTGACCGGTCGCGCAGCCGAGGTTCACCAGCCGCCCCTTGGCGAGGACGATGATCTTCTTGCCGTCCGGGAACTCGACCTCGTCGACCTGGGGCTTGATCTCCGTCCACTTCATGTTCGCCAGCGCGCCGATCTGGATCTCGCTGTCGAAGTGGCCGATGTTGCAGACGATCGCCATGTCCTTCATCGCCCGCATGTGGTCGAGGGTGATGACGTCCATGTTGCCGGTCGCGGTGACGAAGATGTCGGCGCGCTTGGCCGCTTCCTCCATCGTCACGACCTCATAGCCTTCCATTGCCGCCTGCAGCGCGCAGATCGGGTCGACTTCGGTCACAATGACGCGCGCACCGCCGTTGCGGAGCGAAGCGGCCGAGCCCTTGCCGACGTCGCCATAGCCCGCAACGCAGGCGACCTTGCCGGCCAGCATCACGTCGGTGGCGCGGCGTATCGCGTCGACCAGCGACTCCTTGCAACCATAGAGGTTGTCGAACTTCGACTTGGTGACACTGTCGTTGACGTTGATCGCCGGGAACGGGAGCTTGCCCTGCTTCGACAGGTCATAGAGGCGGTGGACGCCCGTGGTCGTCTCTTCGGAGACGCCCTTGATCGTCTCGACGGTCTTGGTGAGATAGCCCGGCCGCTCCTTGAGGAAGCGCTGCAGGGTGGCGACGAAGATCTCCTCTTCCTCGTTCGAGGGCGTGAACAGCTCCTCGCCCTTCTCGACCCGATGGCCCCACAGCGCGAACATGGTCGCGTCGCCGCCATCGTCGAGGATCATGTTGGCGGTAGTGTCCTGGCCCCAATCAAAGATGCGGGTGACATAGTCCCAATATTCTTCGAGGCTCTCACCCTTGATCGCGAACACCGGCGTTCCACCCGCGGCGATTGCGGCGGCTGCGTGGTCCTGCGTCGAGAAGATGTTGCAGCTCGCCCAGCGGACCTCGGCACCCAGCGCGATCAGCGTCTCGATCAGCACGGCGGTCTGGATGGTCATGTGCAGCGAACCGGTGATCCGCGCACCCTTCAGCGGCTTCGACGCCCCGAACTCCTCGCGCGTCGCCATCAGCCCGGGCATTTCGGTCTCGGCAATCTCGATCTCCTTGCGGCCGAAATCGGCGAGCGAGATGTCCTTCACGACATAGTCGGTGAAGCGGGTTTCAGCCTGGGTCGCCACGAAGTGTCTCCGGAAATGTGATGAGTTGCGGTCGCGCACTAGCGATGTAGGACGTCCAAAGCAAATATAAAGAATTCTTTATATGTCGGAGGGGGTGATGTCGGCGCCGGCACCAAGCGCTCGCTGCATGTAGACGGTGTCGAGCCATCGGCCTTTCTTCCAGCCGACTGACCCAAGCCTCCCGGCAATTCCAAATCCGCAGCGCTCGTGAAGCGCGATCGACGCCGGCTCTGCGCCACCGATCACGGCGATCATCTGCCGGAATCCAAGCGATTCGCAGCGGGCGCAAAGCTCCGTCAGCAGCGCCTTGCCGATGCCACGCCCCATTCTGTCTACGCGGATGTAGATGCTGTTCTCGCAGGTGAAGCGATACGCTGGCCGGTCGCGCAGCTGCTCGGCATAGGCATAGCCGACGACCTCCTCGGCTTCGCAGGCGACCAGGAACGGCCAGCCGCGGCCGGTAATGCGCTCGATCTTCGCCGCAGTCGCTTCGACCGACGGCGGCTCGACCTCGTAGGACGCGGTGCCGTTCAGCACATGATGCGAATAAATTCCCGCGATCTGCTCCGCATCGCCAGGCGCGACTTCGCGGATCTGCGTCAAGCGGCCCCCGTCTCGCTCGACAGGAGGCGCGGGTCGATTCCCGCAGTCTTGAAGGCCGCCGCCCAGCGCTCGTCCGCAGGTGTGTCGAACAGGATGGATTCGCCGCCGTCCACCGCGAACCAGCCGTGGCGGGTCATTTCGTCCTCGAGCTGACCCTCCTCCCAGCCGGCATAGCCCAGCGACGCGACCCATTGGGCCGGCCCGCGCCCTTCCGCGATTGCCCGGAGCACGTCGATCGTGCCCGTCATCGCGAACGGCTTGCCGCCCGGGCCGCTGACGTGGAGCGTGTCCTGCCCGCCCCAATCCGTCGAATGGAGGATGAAGCCGCGCCCCGGCTCGACCGGGCCGCCGTGATGGACCGGCTCGTCGGGCGCCTCGCCCGGATCGATCCCGAGTTGCTTGAGCAAGGCCCTGAATTTGAGCCCCGCCCTCTTGTGGCCGATGCCGATACCCACCGCGCCATTCTCGTCATGAACGCAGATTGCGATCACCGCCCGCTCGAACCGCGGGTCGGACATTCCAGGCATTGCCAGAAGCAGCTTGCCGGACAGGAAGGGCGGAGTCTCCATGCTGCAATGATGGAGCGGACGTGCCGGTGCGGCAAGGCAGCTTGAGCAGGCTTCACCGCGTTCCTATCTCGCACCAGCAAGACAAACAGGAGAACAGGCATGACCATCAACGTCGGTGACAAGCTCCCGGACGTCCCTCTCGCCATCGGCACTTCGGAAGGACCGAAGCCAACCACCAGCAGCGAATATTTCAGCGGCAAGAAAGTCGCTCTGTTCGCTGTCCCCGGCGCCTTCACCCCGACCTGCTCGGCGAGGCACCTGCCCTCCTATGTCGACAAGGCCGACGAGCTGAAGGCCAAGGGCATCGACGAGATCGCCTGCATTTCCGTCAACGATCCGTTCGTCATGCGCGCCTGGGGCGAGCGCGACGGTTCGGAAGACATCACCATGCTGGCGGACGGCAACGGCCAGTTCGCCGACGCGATCGGGCTGGCGATGGACGGCAGCAAGTTCGGAATGGGCAAGCGCAGCCAGCGTTATTCGATGATCGTCGATGATGGCACCGTCGAGCAGCTCAACGTCGAAGCGCCCGGCGAGTATCGCGCGTCGAGCGCGGAGCACATGCTCGAGCAGCTCTGACTCCGGCCTGTTTCCCGGTCCGTCGCTCGGACGTCTCTCCTCGCCGAGGAGCCGCAACAGCGGGGCCTCGCAATCGTTGAATCTCCATTGGACTCAAAGGAGAATCCTCGATGCCGAGAAACAATCAGCGTGGCCGCAACAACAACAATCCGAGCGGTCGCAATCAGTACAGCAGCGACTGGATGGGCACGGTTCGCGATCGCCCCATGGCTACGGCCGCGGCAGCCGCCGCGGCGGTGGGCGCAGGTGTCTTCCTATGGTCAAAGCGCAGCCAGATCGGCGATCAGATCAGCCGGCTGAGCGAGCAGGTGACCGATTGGGCTGACGAGATGCGGTCTGGTTCCGGAAGCAGCAGCCGCGAGCTCGCAATGACGGCCGGCCCGAATGAATCGAGCGCAATCGAATCGTCGCGCGCGACGGGATCGCGCTCCAGCCGCTCGACCGGAAGCCGGTCTGGCCGCTCGACCGCATCGCGTTCCAGCGGGGCGAACATGAATGCCGGCCGCTCGAGCACCCAGGCAACGACTCACTGATCAACCGGTCCGTGGACCGAAGGGGCGTCCCAGTCGGGGCGCCCCTTTTTTCATCCAGCCGCGGAGCCTCCGCCCCGCTCGCGGTGTAACACCGGCCCGAACATGCCCCGGCATGGAGTGCTGCGGCGTTACCAGCCGCAATTCTTCCCCTTGTTCTGCTGCTCCAGCCACGCCTT
>DATMHP010000133.1:0-4781 GCA_035554875.1 Sphingomicrobium sp. | reverse complement strand
CGGGGACCACCGACATCCAGACGGCGGAGCAGGCCGCGCAGGCGCTCCGCCCGATCGCCGGGCCGCTGGCCTTCGTCCTGTTCAGCTTCGGGATCATCGGCACCGGCTTCCTCGCGGTGCCGGTGCTTGCCGGATCGTGCGGCTATGCGGTTTCCGAAGCGTTCGGCCTGCCCAAGGGACTCGAGAAGACCCCGCGCGAGGCCAAGACCTTCTACGGCGTCATCGTCGCCGCGACCGTCATCGCCGTTGCGGTCGTCTTTTCGCCGATCAGCCCGATCAAGATGCTGTTCTGGAGCGCGGTCATCAACGGGGTCGTTGCGGTCCCGATCCTCGCCGCGATGATGATCCTCGCCCGCCGCCACCAGCAGATGGGCGCCTACGTCTGCAACCGTTGGCAATGGATCTTCGGCTGGGCCGCGACGGGGGTCATGGCGGCGGCCGTGGTCGCGATGTTCGCACTCTAGCTGGACCCCGCGCCTTTGCGGGTGCGTTGGCCGGTTGCTAAGGGCCTCGCGACAGCAAGACCAAACCCCAAGGATAATGGAATGACGCCGACCGGCCAGGACAGCCTCAAGACCCGTTCAACCCTCAACGTCGGCTCGAGCAGCTACGCTTATTATTCGCTGGAAAAGGCGGCCGGGACTCTCGGCGACATTGCCCGGCTTCCCTTCTCGATGAAGGTGCTCCTCGAGAACCTCCTGCGGTTCGAGGATGGCGAGACGGTCACGTTGAAAGATCTGGAGGCGATGGCCGAGTGGCTGAAGGAGCGGCGGGTAAATCGCGAGATCCAGTACCGCCCTGCGCGTGTGCTGATGCAGGATTTTACGGGCGTTCCTGCCGTCGTCGACCTCGCCGCCATGCGCGACGCGATGACCGCGCTCGGCGGCGATCCGCAGAAGATCAACCCGCTGGTCCCGGTGCACCTCGTCATCGACCACAGCGTCATGGTCGACGAGTTCGGCACGCCGATGGCGTTCGAGCGGAACGTCGAGTTCGAATATGAGCGCAACGGCGAGCGCTACCAGTTCCTGAAATGGGGCAGCCAGTCGTTCGACAATTTTCAGGTCGTGCCCCCGGGCACCGGGATCTGCCACCAGGTCAACCTCGAACATATCGCCCGCTGCGTGTGGACCGGCGAATGCGACGACGGCGTGACCCTCGCCTATCCGGACACGCTCGTCGGCACCGACAGCCACACGACGATGGTGAACGGCCTTGGGGTGCTCGGCTGGGGCGTTGGCGGCATCGAGGCCGAGGCGGCCATGCTCGGCCAGCCGGTGTCGATGCTGATCCCGGAGGTCGTCGGCTTCCGGCTCGCCGGCCAGCTGCAGGAAGGCATCACCGCGACCGACCTGGTGCTCACGGTCACGCAGATGCTTCGGCAGAAGGGCGTCGTCGGCCGCTTCGTCGAATTCTATGGGCCCGGCCTCGACAATTTGCCCCTTGCCGACCGCGCCACCATCGCCAACATGGCGCCCGAATATGGCGCGACTTGCGGCTTCTTCCCGATCGACGAGCGGACGATCGACTATCTCCGCCTCACGGGCCGCGACGAGGAGCAGATCGAGCTCGTCCGCGCCTACACGCAGGCGCAGGGCCTGTGGCGCGATTCCTCGACGCCCGAGCCTCTGTTCACCGACACGCTGGAGCTCGACATGGGTTCGATCCAGCCGTCGCTCGCCGGGCCGAAGCGGCCGCAGGACCGGGTCCTGCTGAGCGAGCTCGACGACCAGTTCAACGAGGAGCTGGAGAAGACCTACCATAAGAAGGGCGATCCGCGCGTTCCGGTCGAAGGGGTGGACCACGATCTCGGCAACGGCGATGTCGTCATCGCGGCGATCACCAGCTGCACCAATACGTCGAACCCGTCGGTCCTGATCGCCGCCGGCCTGGTCGCACGCAAGGCACACAAATTGGGGCTGCAGGTGAAGCCGTGGGTGAAAACCAGCCTCGCCCCCGGAAGCCAGGTCGTCAGCGACTATCTCAACGAAAGCGGCCTTCAGAAGGATCTCGACGCGCTGGGCTTCGACCTCGTCGGCTATGGTTGCACGACATGCATCGGCAATTCGGGCCCGCTTCCGGAGCCGATCAGCAAGGCCGTCAACGAGAACGACCTCGTCGCCGTCAGCGTCCTCTCCGGCAACCGCAACTTCGAAGGCCGCGTGTCGCCGGATTGCCGCGCCAACTATCTCGCGTCGCCGCCGCTGGTGGTCGCATATGCGCTCAAGGGCACCGTCTGCTCCGACATGGTGACCGAGCCGCTCGGCACCTCATCGACCGGCGAGAAAGTCTATCTGAAGGACATCTGGCCCTCGAATGAGGAGATCCGGAAGCTCATCGACGCGCACGTCCATTCGGGCATGTTCCGCAAGCGCTACGCCGACGTCTACCGCGGCGACGAACGCTGGCGCGAGATCGAGGTGACCGGCGGCGACACGTACAGCTGGCCCGCCGAGTCCACCTACATCCAGAACCCACCTTATTTCACGGGCATGACCATGGAGGCGGTGCCGCCGAAGGACATCGAGCGCGCCCGGCCGCTGGCTGTGTTCGGCGATTCGATCACCACCGATCACATCTCACCTGCGGGCGCCATCAAGCCGGACAGCCCGGCCGGTCACTATCTGCTCAACCGTCACGTCTCGCGCGGGCAGTTCAACAGCTACGGCTCGCGGCGCGGCAATCATGAAGTGATGATGCGCGGCACGTTCGCCAACATCCGCATCCGCAACAAGATGCTCGACGACGTCGAGGGTGGCTTCACCCGCTACGCGCCGACCGGCGAGACCATGGCGATCTACGATGCGGCGATGCTCTACAAGCATGACGACCGCCCGCTCGTCGTTATCGCCGGCAAGGAATATGGCACCGGAAGCTCACGCGACTGGGCGGCAAAGGGCACGATCCTGCTCGGCGTCCGCGCCGTGATCGCCGAGAGCTTTGAGCGCATCCATCGCTCGAACCTGGTCGGGATGGGCGTGCTTCCGCTCCAGTTCAGGGATGGCGAGGGCGCCGACACGCTCGGCCTGACGGGACGCGAGAAGTACACAATCACGGGAATCGCCGGCCTGAAGCCGCGGCAGGACATCGAAGTCCGTGTCACGCCCGACGAAGGCGAGGAGTTCACGTTCACCGCCCGCTGCAGGATCGATACCTATAACGAGCTCGAATATTTCAACTCGGGCGGGATCCTCCATTACGTGCTGAGGAGGCTGGCCGCCTGACCCCGGTCGAAATCGCGGTCGAGGTCGCCGGCTGGGGCGGGGCCGTCCTGATCCTGCTCGCCTATCTATTGCTGTCGATGGGCAGGCTGACGGGTCAGTCCGCCACCTATCAATGGATGAATGTGTTCGGCGCGGCCGGGTTCGTAATCAACGGCTGGTGGCACGGCGCGCTGCCGTCCGCGGCGCTCAATGTGCTGTGGATGATGATCGGGGGAGTCGCTCTATGGCAAATCCGGATGAAGCGAAAATCGTCGACCTGAGTCACGTCATCACCGAGGGGATGGTGACCTACAAGGGACTGCCCGGGCCGCACATTTGCGATTTCCTTTCGCGCGAGCAATCCGCCGCCAATTACGATGATGGATCGACGTTCCAGATCGGGCGGATCGACATGGTTGCGAACACCGGTACCTATGTCGACGTTCCATCCCACCGCTTTGCCGACGGGAAAGACTTGAGCGAGGTCGGAATCGAATCGTTCGCCGACCTGCCCGGGCTGGTAGTCCGGCAACCTTTCGAAACCGGGCTTGGTGTCGATGCCCTCGCCTTCGCGGAGCTGGACGTGCGCGGCCATGCCGTGCTCGTCGCGACGGGCTGGGACCGGCATTGGGGAAGCGACGCTTACTACCACGACCACTCCTTCCTCACCGTCGCGGCCGCCGAGCTGCTGGTCGAGCGGGGAGCGGCGCTGGTTGGAATCGACAGCCACAATATCGACGATACGCGGGTCCGCGCGCGCCCCGTTCACACGATGCTGCTCGGGGCCGGAATCCCGATCTGCGAGCATATGACCGGGCTCGGCGCGCTGCCGGACAACGGCTTCCGATTCACCGCCGCGCCGCCGAAGGTGCGGGGGATGGGGACGTTCCCCGTCCGCGCCTTTGCGTCGCTTGGCTAGCGCGTCCCCGCCGTCGCCAGGATCGTCGCGAGAAGGATCCGCTTGAGCTTCACGTTCGGCGCCTTGGCGACGTCGATCCACTCGTCCGGAGCATGGGCGCGGCCGCCGTCGGCGATGCGCGACATGGTGATTGCCGGAATGCCGAGGCTCATCGGGATATTCGAATCGGTCGACGAGGTGCCCTGCTGCACCGTCAGGCCTTCGGTCCGGTAAGCGGCCTCGGCGAAACGGATGATGTCGGCCTTCGGGTCGGTGTGCCCGGCGGGCCGGTCGCCGATCGGCTCCAGCTCGGCCGAAATCTTGCCGGCCTTGGTCGAGCGGGCGCCATTCTCCGCCTCGACCGACTTTGGCACAATCGCGAGGAACTGCTTCTCCAGCTTCGCGAGCTCGTCCGCGCTCTCCGAACGCATGTCGACGTCGAGCCAGACCTCAGCCGGGATGGCGTTCACCGACGTGCCGCCGCCGACGACGCTGGCGCTGTAGGTCGTCCTTGGATCGGCGGGGACCTGGATCTTGTAGAGGCCGGTGATTGTGCTGCCGAGCGCGACCATCGGGTTGACGATCCCGAACGCGCCGTAGCTGTGGCCGCCCGGGCCCTTGAAGGTGACCCGGTAGCGCTTCGAGCCGGTGGCGCCCGTCGTCATCCCGTCGAGGCCGCC
>DATMHP010000132.1:0-5753 GCA_035554875.1 Sphingomicrobium sp. | reverse complement strand
GGGCATGGTTTCGGGCTTCAACAGCGCCCTCTCGCGCGCAGGTGGGCTGCTAGGCGTGTCGCTTCTGGGTGCGGTGCTTGCCGAGGAGGGCGAGGCGCTGCTCGCGCCTTATGCCGTCGCGATGGTCATCGGCGCAGCCGTTGCTGCGCTATCGGGCGTGGTGTCGTTCGTCGGCCTTCGCCACGTTCACATCAGCAAGCGCCAGGCGGCCGCGACCGCCTAGTTCTTCGCGATCCACTCCTCGACCACCGGAGCGATCTTCTCGCGCCACTTGCGGCCGTTGAAGATGCCGTAGTGACCGACATTCTCGGCGAGGAAATATTTCTTTTTCGTCGCGCCCAGCTTTGAAGCGAGATCGAGCGCGGCCTTCGTCTGCCCGATTCCCGAAATATCGTCGCGCTCGCCCTCAATCGCGAGCAGCGCCGTGTCGGTGATCGCCTTCGGATCGACCTTGCGCCCACGGTGAGTCATCTTGCCCTTCGGCAGCAGGTGGCGCTGGAACACGACGTCGACCGTCTGAAGGTAGAATTCCGCAGTCATGTCGCAGACCGAGCGATACTCGTCGTAGAACTTGCGCGTCGTCTCCGCGCTCTCCTCGTCGCCGACGACCAGATGCTTGAACATCTCCCAGTGGCTGACGAGGTGGTCGCCGAGGTTCATCGCCATGAAGCCCGCCAGCTGCAGGAAACCCGGATAAACCTTCCGCCCGCTCCCGGCGTAAATGGCCGGGACGGTCGCGATCACATTCTGCCGGAACCAGCTCAGCGGCCGCTGCGTCGCGAGGGTATTCACCGCCGTCGGTGCTTTGCGCGTGTCGATCGGCCCGCCCATCATCGTCAGCGTCTTCGGCCGCCACTTCGCCTTGTCGGCATTCATCAGCGCGGTCGCGGCGAAGGCCGGAACCGCCGGTTGGCACACTGCGATGACGTGCGGCCGGTCGCCGGTCTTCTCGCCGATCGTGTCCAGGAACTCGATCAGATAACCGATGTAGTCGTCGAGATCGAAGCTCCCCTCATTCTCCGGCACCAGCTTCGCGTCGCGCCAGTCGGTTACATAGATGTCATGGCCCGGAAGCATCCGCTCGACGGTGCCGCGCAGGAGCGTCGCATAGTGGCCGGACATGGGCGCGACGATCAGCAGCCGCGGCCCTGTCTCAGCACCCTCGCGGACGAAGCGCTTCAGCTGCCCGAACGGCTTGCGCAGCACGACCTCCTCATGGACCGCGACTTCTTTTCCGTCGACCTCGACCGACCGGATGCCGAAATGCGGCTTCCCGTGCGGCGCCGCGGCGCTCGCAAACACCTCCAGCCCCGCCGCGATCAGCGGACTGGTCGTGACATAGGCCAGGGGATTTGCGGGATTGGTGAGCCATCCGGCTCCGAGCCCCGCCAACTTGCTCGCTCCGGCGAGGAAGGAGCGCTGCACTTCATAAGCGTCGTAAAGCATGTGTTGCCGATGTGGCGGTTAATTCGCACCTGCGCAAGGAATTGCTGCGCTGCGGCAGGAATCGCTCACCCTAGATGGAACGGCAGAAGGACGGCGCCTTGTTGGTCAGGCAGACGTCGGGCTTGGTGTGCGACGCTTTCCAATAGGGCATCAGGCCGAACTGTTCCGCCACAGCTGGAAAACCGGGCTCGTCCAGCACTCCGCGCATGCTTCGATGCCAGAAGATTTTCGTCCCATGGGTAGCCATAGCTGCGATCCGGCTCGCGACTTGCAGAGCCTCGTGCGTTGCGCCGAGCGCCGCAAGCATTCGTGCAACGGTTGAGTTTTGCTCGTCTTTGGGCAGCGCGAGGAGCTCTCGTACTGCCGACACCTTCGCGTTGGAGTCACCCGAGGCCAACGCCTGATATCCCGACGTCAAGGCCGCGCGAGTTTTTCCGGACATTTCGAACTGGGGGTTGTGGAGAACCCTTAGGGCGGCGGCATAGTCACCGGTTTCGGTCCCTTCCCTGACCGCGAGCCACTTGTCGAAGTTCGAATCCGGAGTGAGATCGATGGCCGCATCGAAGTGGGGGCGCGCCTCTTCGAATTTACCCTTTGCAACAAGCGCTTCAGCAAGGTCGAGCTGCGAGCTTGGCCAAAGCGCCAGCCTGTCGGTCGCGTGGCGAAATTGTTCGATCGCGCCATCGAGGCGACCGACGCTCGCTAACGTCGCGCCGTAGATGTAGTGCTCGCAATCGCAATCCAGCGACTGGGCCGCGATGGCGCGCTTCAGCAGACTCTCCTTCCCGACCCAGTCTTTCGGATCGATAAGCATCGTCTTGTGCGACAGCGCTTCGCTGTTGTTTGGGTCGAGGGCGACCGCTTTGTCAGCTGCCTGGCGCCCTTCAGCGCGAGCCTCATCGGCAAGCCGGCTGTCCGTTGCCAAAGCGGCGGATTGCATGAATCCATTGGCGACCGCCGACCAACCCCAGGAGAAATCCGGAGCCGCAGCGACGACGCGCTGCGCGGACATAAGAGTCTTGCTGCCGCCAAAAGACCAATATTGCTGGCAATAGAGCATGTAGTCCTTGAGAACCTTGTCGGGCAGCGGCTTTCGATAGGTCGACGCGCCAAACAATCCGCAGCGAACAACCGTGCCCGCATCCACTCCGATCAAGTGCGCAACTCGCGAGACCTCATCAGCAGGATAATCCTGGCTGTCCGACCACAGGACCGCGCCGGAGCGCTCATTCGTAAGACGGGTGATCACACGAATTGAGTCACCGATGCGATCGATTGTCCCATCCAGTGCATAGGCAGGTGCCTTGCCGGGCGGCGGAGCGGAAGCAGACGAAACGCCGATCACGCCGTCGGCGTTGAACGCCGCCGTGATCTCGGAGCTGACGGTATCTTTCATCTTCGCGGGCAGGTCAGGCGACAACAGCTGGAAGCCGGCCAGGCGAACCGTCATGCTGTGAGCCGCGGCCTGGGGCGGCCGTAGCAGCCACCATCCGCCGGCAATGAGCACCAGCAGGAGCAAACTGACGGCGGCCAGTCCCCAGACCCGACGTCTGGCGAGGGAAATTGTGCGTCGGCGAATGGGTGCGGCGGCCGCTTCGGCGGCCGGCTGCTCGCCCGAAATCTGCCCTATGCGGCCGACAAGCGCATCGATCGAACGGTCCCAGCCGTCGAAGGCATCGATCCATTGGCGCGTCGACAGTTCGTAGGCGAAGGCGTCGCTCGGCTCGACGTCCTCGATCCTCAGCGCCATCACCGGCACGTGAAAACGGCTGGCGAGTGACAGCTCTTTCTTGATCTCGTCGCTATTGTTGGCGGCTTCCGAGAAGACCAGCACTATCGCCCGCGCATTGCGGATCGAGCGGACGATCGCCTCTTGGTAATTTTCACCGGGCGCGACATCGCGCGAGGATATCCAGCAGCTGGTTCCGCGGCCCTCGAGCGCCTTGCAGACCGACAGCGCCTGCTTTCGGTCCGCGGTCGCATAACTGATGAAAACCGGCCCGGTCAGGCCGCTTTGCTCAGGCGTCGCTGGCTTCATTTCATTCACGGCGTGCCCCCTGCCGCAATGGTCACGCTTTACCGGCCTTCGGAATAGATGAGAAGCTTAGGCCATGATCAGGGTTAGTATTGCGTTTCCGCCGGTTGCGGGCGCCGATCTCCGCTGCGAGAAAGCCGCATGGCTGAAACACAGATTCCGGGCGGGGTCGTCCATGAGCTTCCCGACGATCTGGAAGAGTCGTTGAAGCTTCATCCGGAAGCGCTGGCGACCTGGACCGACATCACGCCGCTGGCACGCAACGAGTGGATCTGCTGGATCGAATCCGCGAAGAAGGTGGAGACCAGGCGCAAACGGATCAATTGGGGCACTGAAAACCTGACGGAGGGAAAGCGCCGACCCTGCTGCTGGCCCGGCTGCCCCCATCGTGAAAAGCGGTCCCTCGATTGAGGGCAGCGGCAGTGGCTGCTAGGCGACACTCCATGGCGGGGAACGCGGACAGGAAGCGATCGGCGATAGGCAACCTCTGGATCGTCTGGAGAGCCGCAGGAAAATATCCGGCGCAGATCGCCGCGGCCCTCTTCTTCCTGATCATGTCCTCGGCGGCGACGCTGGCGATCCCCTACGGGTTCAAGCGCGTGGTCGACCAGGGGTTCGGCACTCACGGGACAAGTCCGCACGCTGTCACGACCGCTTTCCATTACCTGCTGATGATCGTCAGCGTGCTGGCGCTGGCCACCGCGCTCCGCTTCTACTTCGTCTCCTGGATCGGGGAGCGCACCGTCGCGGACCTCCGGGTTGCTGTTCAGCGCAACCTGCTCACCCTGCCCCCGCGCTTCTTCGAGGAAAACCGTCCGTCGGAAATCGCCTCGCGCCTCACCGCCGACACGGCGATCCTGGACCAGGTGATCGGGTCCAGCGTGTCGGTGGCGTTGCGCAACCTCGCCACCGGGTTCGGCGGCATCGTCTATCTGTTCGTCCTGGCGCCGAAGCTGGCGGGGCTGCTCATTGTCGGAATACCCCTCGTGGTGGGCCCGCTCGTGCTGTTTGGGCGCAAGGTCCGCGCGCTCAGCCGTTCTTCACAAGACCGGATCGCCGACGTCGGCAGCACCGTTTCCGAGACGCTCGCCGCGATGAAGGTCGTGCAGGCATTCGGCCAGGAGGAGCGAGAGCTCGGTCGTTTCCGCGATTCCGTCGAGAATGCGTTCAAGGTCGCCCGCCGCCGCTTCACGTTGCGCGCGGTCATGACCTTCAGCGTCATCCTGCTGATGTTCGGGGCGATCGTGATGATCCTGTGGGAAGGCGCGAGCGACGTCGCCGCGGGGCGGATGACCGGCGGCGCGATCGCGGCTTTCGTCTTCACCGGCGTGCTCGTCGGCGGAGCCTTCGGAGCGCTAACCGAAACCTACGGCGACCTGCTTCGCGGATCCGGCGCCGCCGGGCGGATCTACGAGCTGATGATCGAGCGGCCGGAAATCCACGCGCCCGCAGAGCCGATTGCGCTGCCTGAGCCGCCGCTTGGAAGTCTCGAATTCGCCAACGTCACTTTCCGATATCCGACGCGGCCGGAGGACAAGGCGCTTCACGATTTGTCGCTGGCGATTGCGCCTGGCGAGACGGTGGCGGTGGTCGGCCCGTCGGGCGCCGGCAAATCGACGCTCTTCCAGCTCGCGCTGCGTTTCTACGACCCGCAGGAAGGTCGCGTGTCGCTCGACGGTGTCGACCTGCGCGATGCCGATCCCGCCGCGATCCGCTCCCGCATCGCGCTGGTCCCGCAGGAGACAGTGATCTTCGCCGCGTCGGCCAAGGACAATATCCGCTACGGCCGCTGGGACGCGACCGACGAGGAGATCGTCGAGGCCGCGAAAGCCGCCAACGCGCACGAGTTCATCGCGACACTGCCGGAAGGCTACGACACCTTTCTCGGCGAAAGCGGCGCACGCCTTTCCGGCGGACAGCGCCAACGGATCGTGATTGCGCGCGCCCTGCTTCGCGATTCCCCGCTGCTGCTTCTGGACGAGGCGACGTCAGCCCTCGACGCGCACAGCGAGCGACTAGTCCAGGAAGCGCTCGAGCGGCTGATGAAGACGCGGACGACAATCGTCATCGCGCACAGGTTGGCGACGACGCGCGCCGCCGACCGCATCATCGTCATGGACGGCGGGCGGATCGTCGAGGAAGGGACGCACGCATCGCTGACGAAGGCGAACGGGCTCTATGCAAGCCTCGCCCGCCTCCAGTTCGCCGGGCAGGCCGCCTAGCTTTTCTTCCGAGCTCCGCCGGTCCGCTTTGCACCGCTGCTGCGCGTGTT
>DATMHP010000131.1:0-3381 GCA_035554875.1 Sphingomicrobium sp. | reverse complement strand
CGCTCTAGGCCCTCAGCGCCCCGCTGGGCACATAACCGACCCGCCGCTTCTCTCCGGCATAGCCCCAGGCCCAACCGACGCTGTCGTCGAGCATCGCGAAGGGTTCGCCCGCGGCCAGCTCACCCATCGCCTGCGAATCCTCCGCAGGCCCCAAGCGCAGCGTCGTGGGGCGGCCGACATGCCGAACGACCGGCTCCGCATAATGCGAGGCGATCACTCGATCGACCAGCGCGACGTCGGCCAAGTCCTTGCGAAAAGCGTGATATTGCGGGTCGGGCGGGTTGGACGGCCCGGTCAGCGCGGCTTCAGCGCTGGTGGGCGTAGGCGTGGGCCTGGCCGATGATCGGCCGGTGCGCGGCGGATTGTCCGCCGTCGCCTTCGCGGAGGTTGCGCTTGAACCCATCAAGAAATTCTGCCCCGTTGCTGGTGCGAACGACGAACACGTTGCGGCGGTCGTCCTGGTCCCGTTCGCGGCGCAGATAGCCGAGGCCGCCGAGCGTGTTCAAGGCGCGCGTGACGACGGGTTTCGACACTCCGAGCACCTTGGCAAGCCCGCGCACCGTGTGCGGGCCCGGCGTCAGATAGACAAGCATCAGCAAGGCCATCTGGCGATTGGTTAGATCGGGCTCTCCTGATCGGACATAGGCGATCAGTGCCCGCATCCAGGCTGACAGCGATTCGTCGGCCATCGGTCCACCGTCTCCTGCGCATGAAAGCGCGCTTGCCCGTTAAACCGGCAAGGAGAAAAATTGTTGCAGGCAAGTAACCGCAAAACGGCGGAAAATGACCATTCGGTGCAAAAACAACCGTTCAGGCGGGTGGATAGCGCCGCCTCAGGGCCTCGAAGGCGCTTCTGAGGCCAAGTGCCTCGCCGCCCTTGGGCCGGCCCGGTTTCACGCTATCGCGCCACGCCCAGGTGTCGAGATGCGCCCAAGCTGTCGCTTCCGGAACGAACCGCTTCATGAACATGGCCGCGACCACCGCTCCCGCCATCGGCGAACCGGAGGCGTTGGCGAGGTCGGCGATGTCGCTCTTCAGCATGTCGTCATAGGGATCCCACAGCGGCATCCGCCAAACCGGGTCTTCCACCGCCCTGGCCGACTCTTCGATGTCGGACGACACGCCATCATCGCTGGCGAACAAAGCCGGCAGGTCGGGTCCGAGCGCGACCCGAGCGGCACCGGTCAGCGTTGCGAAATCGACGATCAGCTCCGGTTCGCCCTCGGCCGCTTTCGCCAGCGCATCGGCGAGGATCAGCCGCCCTTCGGCATCGGTATTGTCGATCTCGACATGGAGTCCCTTGCGCGACTTCACGATGTCGCCGGGACGAATGGCGTTTCCGGCCACCGCATTCTCGACGGCCGGGATCAGGAGATGCAGCCGCACCGGCAGCCGCGCGCTTGCGATCAGCCAGGCGAGCGCCAGCGCATGCGCCGCGCCGCCCATGTCCTTCTTCATGATCCGCATGCCGCTCGCCGACTTGATGTCGAGCCCGCCGGAATCGAAGCAGACGCCCTTGCCGACGATGGCGATACGCGGATGCTCCGGATTGCCCCATTCGGCCTCGATCAGGCGTGGGGCGCGATCGGCTGTGGCCGCCATGCCAACCGCGGCGATCAGCGGATAGCCTTCTTCCAGCTCGCCGCCGCTCGTCACGCGAATGTCCGCGCCGACATCCGCGAGCCGGTCGCGCGCCGCCTGCTCGAGCTCCGCTGGCCCAAGCTCGAGCGCCGGTGTGTTGACCAGATCGCGCACGAGCGCCGTTGCCTCTGCAAGCCGGATCGTCGGCTCTATCTGCGCCGCCTCGTTGCTGACGAGGACTCGCGGTCCCTGTTCCGCCTCGTCTTTCCTGTTCCGGAACGCATCGAAGCGGTGCTGTGCAAGCAACCATCCCAGCGCGGCCTTGCCTGGCGCGCCTTCTGCCAAGCGATAGCTGCCCGCAGGCAGCACATCCGGAAGTTTGGCCAGGCACCAGGGCGAAAGTGCCTTCACGTTCGCCACGGCTGCGACGACCTCGAACTCCTTGCCGCGCGGAAGGACGATCGTCGCGTAACCGGTCTTGCCGTCGAACCGGTTCGCCTCGAGCAGCGCCCGGTCCTCGGCCGGCCGCGTCTTCACCCAGTCCGCGAAGCTGTCCTTGTCGACGAGGTGGATCGGATGGGCCTTCTGTCCGCGGTCGGCGACTAGGAGGGGAGTGAAATCCGTCATTGCGGCATCACGATATATTGCTCCCAGCGGCCGTTCGAACCGGGCTCTGCATAAGTGATCAGGGTCAAATCTTCGCCGTTCGCATAGTGGAGGGTGAAGTTGCGATTGACGAAGCCGCCGCGCAGCCTGGGCGCGCCCCGCGCCTCGAACGTCGGAGTGCCGAGCGGTGCCAGGCTGTTGCGATAATCGCCGAGCGTTGTCGTATCGAAATAGAAGTTCAGATTGTCGGTGAACTTCGCGCGGTCGATCGTCCCCTTCACCAGTGACGCATAGACCGAACGCACGTCATCCAGACGCCCGCTCTCGCCCGTCAGCGCGGGCTCCGGCGAGTCGAGCACGATCTTCTCGATCCCCTCCGTCAGCGTGTCGGTGGCGCCGCTGAAGTCGGCATTGGTGAAGACGATGATCGCCGCCTTCGAGTCCGGATAGATGGTGTTCTGCGTCAGGAATCCCACCGCTTCGCCGCCATGGTCGATGATGTGCCGCTGCCGCTGATATGTGTTGACGACGCCGAGGCCGTAGCCGTTGGTGCGGCCGTCGGTCCGGAGCACCGGCGTCTCCTGCTCGATCCAGTCCTCCGCCGGGATCAGGCTGCGGTTCATCCGCGCGATGTCCCATTTGGCAAGATCGGCAGCGGTCATCGACAGCTCGCCCGCGGCATAAAGCCAGCCTCGCGCCGGCGGCTGGGCGATCCGCACCGGGCCGAGCGCGTAGCGGTGATAGCCGGCGGGGAAGGCGGGCGTGTTCGTATTGTCCTGGTCCTTCACGCTCGTCATCCCGAGCGGCGTGAAGATCTTCCGGCTGAGATAGGTGAGAAGCGGCTCACCGCTGACCTTCTCGGCGATCATTCCGGCGACGACATAGCCGGTGTTGCTATACTGCCAGCGCGTGCCCGGCTCGTAATCGAGCGGCTTCTTCGCCCATTTGTCGACGATCCCCTGCGGCACGGTCGGCACCGTCATCGTCTTGAACAGATAATCCTGCGGCCAGAAATCCTGCAGCCCGGACGTGTGCGACAGAAGCTGGCGGATGGTGATCCTGTCGGCGCCGCTGATGTCCGGGAAATATTTCGCGACCTTGTCGTCGATGCTGAGCTTGCCCTCGTCCTCGAGCAGCAACAGCGCCATCGCCGTGAACTGCTTGGAGTTGGACGCGATCTGGTAGGGCAGGTCG
>DATMHP010000130.1:0-29634 GCA_035554875.1 Sphingomicrobium sp. | reverse complement strand
CCAAGCTCAAAGCCATCCAGGAGCGCTTCAAGAACGACCGCGCCAAGCAGCAGCAGGAGATGCTTAAGCTGTACCAGGAGGAGAAGATCAACCCGGCCGCGGGCTGCCTTCCGATCCTGCTCCAGATTCCGGTCTTCTATGCGCTGTACAAGGTACTGATGGTCTCCGTCGAAATGCGCCACCAGCCTTTCGCGCTCTGGATCAAGGATCTCTCGGCTCCCGACCCGCTGACCCCGGTGAACCTGTTCGGCCTTCTGCAGTTCACGCCGCCGACCTTCCTCCACATCGGCGTGCTCGCGATCCTGCTCGGCGTGACTCAGTGGCTGTCATTCAAGCTCAACCCGCAACAGATGGACCCGACGCAGCAGCAGATCTTCTCTCTGATGCCGTGGGTGATGATGTTCATCCTCTCGCCGTTCGCGGCGGGGCTGCTGCTCTACTGGGTCACGAACAACATCCTGACCGTTGCGCAGCAGTGGTGGCTGTACAAAAGATTCGGACTGCACTTCAGCGACACACATCCGGTTCAAAGCTGATGACGGAAGCCGCGGACCTGGAAGAACAGGCGCGAAAGCTCTTCTCCGGGCCGGTGGAGTTCCTGAAGTCGGCGCCGGGACTCGAGTTCCTGCCGAATCCGGAAGCGCCCGAAATCGCCTTCGCGGGGCGCTCCAACGTGGGCAAGAGCTCGCTCCTGAACGCGCTCACCAACCGTAAGGCACTGGCGCGGACGTCGAACACGCCCGGACGAACGCAGGAGCTCAACTTCTTCGACGTCGCGAATCCGCCGCGGCTCAGGCTGGTAGACATGCCGGGCTATGGCTTCGCCGAGGCGCCGAAAGACATGGTGAAGCGCTGGCGGCGGCTGGTGAACGATTACCTTCGCGGACGGGCGGTGCTGAAGCGGGCGCTGGTCCTGATCGACTCCCGGCACGGCCTGAAAGATGTCGATCGCGAGGTTATGGAGATGCTCGACGAGGCGGCGGTCAGCTATCATCTCGTCCTGACCAAGGGTGACAAGCTGAAACCCTCCGCGCTCGGACGGGTTTACGAAGAGGTGGCGGCCGAGGCTGCCCGTCACCCCGCTGCTCACCCCGCCATCTTCACGACCTCGAGCGAAACGGGTAGCGGGATCGCGGCATTGCGCACGGCAATCCTCGAAGCGGCGACACAATAGGAGCTGACGTTGCTTAAACTGATCATCGGCAACCGTGCCTATTCAAGCTGGTCCATGCGCGGCTGGCTCGCGTGCAGACAATCGGGGCTGGAGTTCGAGGAACTGGTCGTCCCGATGTTCGGCGAGGAATGGGATCGCCGCCGCGACGGCGACGAATTCGCACCGTCGATGGGCAAGGTGCCGATCCTTTGGGACGTCGATTGCGTAGTCTGGGACAGCTTGGCAATCATCGAGTTCCTGGCCGACCGCGTCGGCCGCAACATTTTCTGGCCGGAAGACGAATCGGCTCGCGGAATGGCGCGGTCGATGGCGGCCGAGATGCACTCCAGCTTCACGAACCTGCGCCGCGACCTGCCGATGAACGTCCGCCGAACCTATCCGGCGGTCGAGCTTTCGGAGGGCGTTCGCGACGAGATCGACCGGATCATGCAGCTTTGGGCGCAGGCCCGCGCCCGCTTCGGCGGCACCGGCGACTTCCTGTTCGGCGACTGGTGCGCGGCGGATATCATGTTCGCGCCGGTGGTGACGCGCTTCATCACCTACGGAGTCGACGTGCCACCGTTCGCCGGTCTCTACATGAAGGCGGTTCTTTCGCACCCCGACGTCAATGACTGGATCGACAAGGCGCAGGACGAGCCGTGGGTGATCGAGCAGTACGAGAACGAGGCGGCATGAGGGAGGAACGATGGGCGCAGGCCTGGCTATAGGAATAGCGATCGGCGCGGGGATCGGGGCCGCGATGCACAAGCTGGCCCTTGGAATTGCGATCGGCGTGGCCATCGGCGTGGCGATCGGAAGCGCAATAGCGAAGCATTCCGAACCCGATCAATAAGGCGTCCCGTCCTTGTGGACGTAGCCGCTGTCCGTGAACTTCATGTCGATATCGGAATAGGCGCCGCCGGTCTCTGACCCGGCGCTGACGCAGATGAAACTGCAAGGCTCGGCACTACGGTTGATCAGGTGGTGTCCGTTTTGGACACCCTTTGGCCAGGTGGCGATATCGCCGGAAACGAGCTCCGTCTCGCCTTCATCCTCGACCAGGACCGCGCGGCCCGAGATCATGACGAGCAGCTCGTCTTCGCCTTCGTGCCAATGGCGCTGGCTCGACCAGGCACCCGGCTCGAGCGTGACGTGCCTCGCGCCCAGCTCCGTCAGGCCGGCCGAGTCGCCGACCCTTCGCTGCCAGCGCCCCGCGACCGGCTGGTCGAAAGGAGCAGGATAACCGGTGACATTCGTCTGCTCGAGACTTTCAAGGTCGACCTTGGGCATCCACCCATCCTTTGCTACGCGGCCTTATGGCCGTTCCCATCGATCCAATCGCGCTTGCTCGTGAGCTGATCAAGTGCCCGAGCGTGACTCCCGCGCGCGGCGAAGTCTTCGACATTCTCGCCAGTGAGCTGGAGCGTCTCGGCTTTACCATCCACCGCTGGGTGATGGGCGAAGCGCCCGACGGCCCGACGGAGAACATGGTCGCCACAAGGGGTGAAGGCTCTCCGCACTTCGGTTTCGCCGGCCATCTCGACGTCGTCCCGGCGGGCGAGAACTGGAGCGTCGACCCGTTCGAAGCGACGGTGGAGGACGGAGTCCTGATCGGCCGCGGCGCCAACGACATGAAGAGCGCCATTGCCGCTTTCGTCGCTGCGGTCAGCGAAATCGAGCAGAAGACCGGCACCCTCTCCTTCCTGATCACCGGCGACGAAGAGGGCTATGCCACCTACGGCACCCCGAGGATCATCGATTTTCTGAACGAGCGGCAGATCCGCCCGGACATGATCCTGATCGGCGAGCCGACCTCGGTCGACCGGCTCGGCGACACGGTGAAGATCGGCCGGCGCGGATCGGTCAACATGTGGATCGACGTGCCCGGCGTTCAGGGCCACGTCGCCTACCCCCATCGCGCGACCAACCCGATCCCGCCGCTCGCGCGGGTCGTCGCGGCGCTGAGCGCAATTCATCTCGACGACGGCACGGATGCCTTTCCGCCGTCAAACCTGGAATTCACAGGCATCGACACGCCGACCCACGCCAGCAACGTCATTCCCGGCTCGGCGACTGCGCAGCTCAACATCCGCTTCAACAATCTCCACAAGGGCGAAGAGCTGGTGCGGATGGTCGAGGAGATCGCCGGGCGGGAAGCCCCCGGTTCGAAGGTCCGCTCGCGGATCTCGGGCGAAGCCTTTCTGACGCCCGTCGGGCCGCTCTACGACCTGATTGTCGAAGCCATCCGTGACGAGACGGGCGAAGCGCCAGAGCTGTCGACCAGCGGCGGCACGTCGGACGGGCGCTTCCTCATTCAGCTCTGCCCGGTGGTCGATTTCGGCCTTCCGAACGCGACCATGCACAAAGTCGGCGAATGCGCGGCGGTCGAAGACATCCGCGCGCTGTCGCGAATCTATCGCCGGATTATCGAACGGGTGGTCGGTTAGGCGACGGACTTGCTCGATCCACCGTTCGTGTGGGCGATCAGCGCGCGATATTGCGGTTCGAAGATCGGCTCGCCGAATGCGAATCCCTGAACGGTGTCGCAGCCCATCGCGCGGAGGATGTCGGCCTGGGCGCTGTTCTCGACGGCCTCGGCGACAATCTCGCAGCCGACGCCCTTGATCAGCTGGACGACCGCCTGGACGATTACGCGCGCCTTCTCCGAGGTTTCGATGTCGGCGATCAATGACGGGTCGAGCTTCACTCGGTCGAGCGGCATGGAACGCAGGCGGGCGAGGTTAGAGTAGCCGGTCCCGAAGTCGTCGATGGCGATCCGGGCGCCATCGTCGCGGAGCGCCGCGATCTCGGCGAGCACCGCTTCGCTGACTTCCATCGCCGCGCTCTCGGTGAACTCGAGCTCAATCATCGACAGCGGAACATGCTGGTCGGCGAACGTTTGGCGAAGGCGGATGAAGAAATCGACGCGATCGAGCTGCCGCGGACTGACGTTGAACGACAGCCGCTGATCGACGCCCTCCAGCCGCCATGCGCCGAGAATGACGGCGACCTCGCCCATTACCCATTCGCCAATCTCGGCGACCAGACCTGTGCGCTCCGCGACCGGGATGAAGCTGCCCGGCATGCGCATCCCGTCGCGCGGATGATTCCACCGCAGGAGCGCTTCCGCACCGACGATCTCCCCCGTCACAAGGCTGAGCTGCGGCTGCAGAGCAAGCTGGAACTCGCCGCGCTGGATCGCCTCGGTCAGCGCCTTCTCGGTCTCGATCTTCTGGTGATATTCGGCGGCAAGATCGTCGTTGAACACGCAATGCTGACCGCCGCCGCGCGACTTGGCGCGATACATGGCGATGTCCGCGGCGCGCATCAAAGATTCGATGCTGATGCCATGGTCCGGACTGATCGAAACGCCGATCGATGCCCCGATGTCGACGCTGTGGCCATAAAGCTCGAACGGCTCGGCGATGGCGAGGGCGACGCGGCGCGCGACCCGCTCCACGTCGTCAACCGATTCGATCTGCGGGAAGAAGATGGTGAACTCGTCGCCGGCAAGGCGAGCCAGCAGCGGCCGCCGGGCCACGGTCTCGCTAAGCTCCGCAGTCACCACTACCCGGAGGCGGTTTGCGACCATGATGAGGAGCTGATCGCCGCGGGCGTGGCCGAGGCTGTCGTTGACGTTCTTGAAGCGGTCGAGGTCGACGAACAGCATCGCCGCCATCGTTTCGGCTGCAATGTCCCCCAAAAGCTTGTCCGCTTCCGAGCGGAAATGCAGCCGGTTCGGAAGCGAGGTGACGGGATCGTACATGCCGAGCGCATGGGCGTTCTCGATCGAGGCGCGGACCTCCGCGAACAGGGTGTCCACCGCGGCGGCCACCTTGGGCATGGTCCTGCGGACGATCGGGGGTGCCGGCGAGACGAGGTCGCCGTCCTCCACCGCCAGCAACCGGTCGCCAAGGGCCGACAGGGCGCGCGCGCTTTCGCTGTTCGGCCGCTCCGACGCGATGTAGCTGATAAGAAGGCAGAACGCCCCGGCGACGAGCGCGGCGACGATCTTCGTATCGAGCTCCGTGATGTAGAGCAGCGCACTCAGCGAGAAAATGAACGAAGCGACGCCAGCCGCGCCCGAAAGGATCGCGTTGCTGATCTTCTGGGCCGTGCCTGCTTGCATCGGTGGTGTTGCGCCCCGTTCGACGGCCTGATCCGTCTCCGGATTCCGTTAAATGGAACAGGGTTAAAAAAGCGTGGATTTTGATCGGTCGCGCCGCAAAATAATGTAGAGGCTCCCGCCGCCGCCATGGCGCCCGTGCGCGCCTCTCACTGCGGCGATGCGCGATGCATGCCTCGACGCCTCCAGCCAGTCATGAACCGCGGCGCGGATCTTGCCGCGCTGGACGGGCGGAGCGCCGGAGCGCGCATGGCCGGTGATCAGCAGGACGATGCGCTCGCCGGCGCCGATCGCGCACTCGAGGCCGACATCGATGGCGCGCCAGGCGCGGTCGAGCGTCATTCCGTGAAGGTCGATCACACGATCAGGCTCAACGTCTCCCGAGCGCAGCCGCCGATCCCAGCTGGAGTCGAGGGTTCCGGCGGGTGATACGGGGCGCGGCTGTGGTGGCCTCGGTGCAGCTCGACGTGGCGCGGCTGTTGCCTTCGTTCTCCCGGGCTGTGGCGGCGGTGGATCGTTAGGCTCGAGCAGCTCTCTCGACAGCGGCCGGATCGTCGCCGCGACCCGCTCCCACAGTGCCTTTTCTTCAGTGCTGAGCGACCGCACGGGCGGCGCTGCCCCTGGGGATGAGGACGAGTGCCGCACCCTTGGCCGACATTCCGCCCGCGATCCTCTTGGCAGCATCGCCGGCACCCCAGAAGGTATCGACCCGGTTGGCGCCCTTGATCGCACCGCCGGTGTCTTGGGCAACCCAGATACCCGAGGCCTCCGGCCGGTCGAGCGACAGGAAGACGGGCGCTCCGAGCGGAATGAAATTGGGGTCGGATGCGACCGTCGCTTGTGCCGTCACCGGAATTCCGAGCGCCCCGAGCGGGCCGGGACCCGTGAGCACCTTGAAGAAGATGTAGGACAGGTCCTCCTGCATCAGAAGCCGCGCCTGGTCCGGGTTCGCACGCATCCAGGCAACGATCGATTCCATGTTGGCGCCGCCCGGCGGCAGGATCCCGCGCTCGCGAAGCAACCGGCCCACCGCGACATAATCGCGGCCGTTCTGCTCGGCATAGCCGATTCGAACGATGGTGCCGTCAGGATAGCGGAGCCGGCCCGAGCCCTGGATTTGCAGGAAAAAGAGATCGACCGGATCGGCGGCCCAGGCGAGCTCCAGCCCTTTCCCGGCAAGCGCCCCATTCTCGATGTCGGCGCGTGAGAAATAGAGCACGCATTGGCCATATTCGTCGATCCGGCCGCGTCCGGTCTGGCCGGTCGGCAGCGTGCAGCGGGTGAGATCGGGTGGAGTGACGTAGATCGGGACCGTGTAGCCCGGCGCCTGAACCGGCGAAGCGGGGATTTCCGGCTCGAAATAACCGGTCGCGAAGGCCTTGCCGTCGCCGATCCGAACCCAGTCGAACGCGCTCTGGAAGAAGGCGGCGGCCCCGCCGGGCTGGACATAGGCCGCCTGCGAACAAACGCCACTCCAGTCGGCGGGATTGGTCAGTCCGGACTTGTCGGTTCGCCGGGTGACGGACTTGCAGCTGAGCCGGAATGCGGCGAGCGCCTGCGCTGCGTCGGTCTCGTTGAGAAACGCCGGGCCGGACAGGGTGACACCGGCTGCTACGGCATTGGCCGGCGGCGGCGGCACCGGAGGCACCGGAGGCTGGGGCTGGGTTGCCGGAGGCGGCTGTGTCGTGGGCGGGGGCGTAACCTGCCTGGTGGCGCAGGCGGCCAGGAACGCGAAGGACGCGAGGGCTAGCCCTCTAAGCCAGCCCCTCACTCTTCCTCGTCGGTCTCGACAAGAAGCCAGTTGGGATCGCGCGAGGCGATGTCGCGGCGGAAGGTCCACAGGTCGCGGGTCTGGACGGCATCGCTCATCGATCCGGCGATAACCTCTCCATCCTTGTTGCGAGTCACGGCAGCGATGTCCGCTTCGAACCGGACAGTGATGAAGGCGACGGTCTGCTCGATCGAAGCAGCCGAGATCACGGCCTGCTCGATATTGATGAGCCGATTAGCGAGAACCAGTCCTTCGTCCGTGCGCTGCTTCACGGACGAGGCGAACGCATCGTAGACGTTGTCGGCAACGTGCGGCCGCAGCTTGTCGAGATCGCCGCTCCAGAAGGATTCGAGGATCATCCGATACGCCGCCTGGGCGCCTTCGAGGAATTGGCCGACGTCGAACGACGAATCCGCCGCAAGCAACGCGCGAACGCCAGGGCCCGCGGTCGGGAGATAGGCAAGATCGGAGGCGTCGGGTGCCGGCTGCGGCGCAGGCGTGACCTGCGGCGCCGGCCTGCCGACACGCGCGTCGGGATCAGCCGGCTTCAGGATCGGCTGCTGCTCATGGCCGGTACGCTCGCCCAGGACGCTATAGAGCCTGAGGCCGATGAAAAGCGCCACGAGCGCCAGGATGATGATGACAGTCAAACTCTGCTCGATCCAGATTCCAGTTTCTCAAACGAACATAATGCGCTGTCGGGCCAGATTCAAAGCCCGCTTGAACGTCTCCTCGCCATTGCACCGCATTTTACCGACTGCTAGGCGCCTTGGCGAAGAAACGCGCCCGGCCTTCTCCGGGTCCGCATCCATCCGGTTTAAGGCAAAAGACATGGCTCAAGAGGATCCCAATCGCGCCGGCAACGGCTCCGACACCGGCGCAAACGAGCCCCAGGCGGCTACCCTCGCGCAATATATCAAGGACCTCTCGGTCGAGAGCCCCAGCGCGCCGCAGGTGTTCCAGTGGCAGGACCAGCCGAGCGTCGACGTCAATTTCAATCTTGGCGTCGAAAAGCTCTCCGACGAGGTGAACGAGGTCTCGATCAAGATGGAGGTCCGAGCGCAGTCGCAGAACGGCGTCCATTTCCTGGTCGACTTGACTTTCGCCGGCCTGTTCGGCCTGCGCAATTTCCCGGAAGAAGCCATTCCCCCGTTCCTGCTGGTCGAAGCGCCGCGGCTGCTGTTCCCGTTCGCCCGCCAGATCATCTGCGAATCGATCCAGAACATGGGCTTCCCGCCGCTTCTGCTCGAGCCGATCGACTTCGGCGCCGCCTATATGGCGCAGCTCCAGGCGGCTCAGCAGCAGCAACAGGGTGAAGCCGGCGCTTCGGGCGAAGCTCCGGCCGAAGCCACGGCGGACGAAGGCTCCGGCGAGGCCTGATTTTTCGCAATCGCGGGGGGATTGAGCGATGAACCTCGCCCGTTCGCTTGGATCAGTCGGCGGGCTCACGCTCGTCAGCCGGATTCTTGCGCTCGTCCGCGACACGCTCCAGGCGACCTATGTCGGCGCGAGCTTCGCCTCCGATGCCTTCTTCGTCGCCTTTCGCCTGCCCAACATGTTCCGCGCCCTGTTCGCGGAAGGTGCCTTCTCCGCGGCCTTCATCCCGATGTTCAACCGCAAGGTCGGCGAAGCGGATGAGGTGAGCGCCGGCCTTCGGTTCGCCGAGCAGACGCTGGCGGTGCTGTTCCCGGTGCTCCTGGTCTTCACCGCGCTGATGCTGATCGCCGCCTGGCCAATCACCTGGGGCCTTTCAGGCGGCTTCAAGAATCCGACGCCCGATCAGTTTGCCTTCGCGGTGACTCTGTCGCGGATCACCATTCCTTATCTGATGTTGATCAGCCTCGCCTCCCTGCTCGGCGGGATTCTCAATTCGCTCGATAAATTCTGGGTCAATGCCGCGGCCCCGATCCTTCTCAACATCTCGATGATCGCAGCCTTGTGGTTCTTCCACGGCCACGACGCCTATGAGACGGCGCGCGCGCAGGCAATCTCGGTGACCCTTGGCGGCGTGCTCCAGCTCGGCTGGCTGATGCTGGCATGCAGGCAGGTGGGCGTCAGGCTCGCAATCAAGCGCCCGCGCATCGACGACGACGTCCGCCAGCTCCTGAAGCTGATCCTTCCCGCTGCGGTTGGCGCCGGCGCAGTCCAGGTGAACCTCGCGGTCTCCACTGCTCTCGCGGGCGGCCTGCTCGACCCCGGCTCGATCTCCTACATTTATTATGCGGACCGCCTGAACCAGCTGCCGCTGGGCCTCATTGGCATTGGGCTCGGCACTATCCTGCTGCCGACGATCTCGCGGCAGCTCAGCCAGGACCGCGGAGCCGAAGCGATGCAGACCCAGAACCGCGGGATCGAGCTGGCGCTATTCCTGACGCTTCCGGCGACGATCGCCTTCATCTTCGCGTCGGAGCCGATCATCCGCGGGCTTTTCCAGCACGGCCGCTTCACCGAGATCGATAGCATCCGCTGCAGCTGGGCGCTTTCGGCCTTCTCGCTTGGCCTCCCCTCCTATGTCCTCGTGAAGGTGCTGACCCCCGGCTATTATGCCCGGCACGATACAAAGACCCCGGTGCGTTTCGCCATCCAGTCGGTGGGCATCAATCTCATCGGCAACATCATCTTCATTCCGCTGTTCGGCCTTTACGGCTTTGGCCATGTCGGACCGCCGCTGGCCACGGCGATCGCGTCGAGCATCAACGTCTGGATGCTCTACCGGACGCTGAGGAAGCGCGGCCATTTCGAAGCGGATGCGCGTCTGCGCAAGCGCGTGCCGAGGCTCGTCCTCGCATCGCTTCTGATGGGTGCGGCCCTGTTCTGGGTGGCGCCCGCCATCGAGCCCTATCTCACCGGCTCGATCATCCACCGCGGCGCAGGCCTCATCGCCCTCGTCACCGCCGGAGTAGTGGTCTACGCAATTGCCTGCTTCCTGACGGGAGCATTCGTCCTCGATGATCTCAAACTTCTGACCAGGCGCGCCCGCGAAGCATGACAAGCAAGACGTCCACACGCGTACTTTCCGGAATCCAGCCGACCGGCGGCCTGCACTTGGGCAACCTTCTCGGAGCGATTCTGAGGTGGGTGCGGATGCAGGACGAGGCCGAGTGCCTGTTCTTCCTCGCCGACCTGCACGCGCTGACGATCGACGTCGATCCCGGCGAGCTCCGGTCGAACGTTCGCGAGATGGCGGCGGCGCTGATCGCCAGTGGAATCGACCCCGCGAAATCGACCCTGTTCGCCCAGAGCGCGATTCCTGCCCACGCGGAACTCGCCTGGATCCTGCAGTGCACGGCCCGCGTCGGCTGGCTCAACCGGATGACGCAGTTCAAGGAGAAGTCCGGCAAGAACCGCGAAGGAGCTTCGGTCGGGCTCTACACCTACCCGGTCCTCCAGGCGGCTGACATCCTTCTCTATCGCGCGACTCACGTCCCGGTCGGAGAGGACCAGAAGCAGCACGTCGAACTCACCCGCGACATCGCGCTCAAATTCAATAATGACTTCGACGTCGACCTCTTCATCCCGCCCGAGCCGTTCATCGGCGGCGGCACTGCTGCGCGCGTGATGAGCCTTCGCGACGGCAAGGCGAAAATGTCCAAGTCCGATCCCTCGGAGATGAGCCGTGTCAGCCTGACCGACAGCGACGACATGATTTCGCAGAAGATCCGCAAGGCCAAGACCGATCCCGAGCCGCTTCCGGATGATCCCCGAGGGCTCGACGACCGCCCCGAAGCCAAGAACCTCGTCGGCATTTATGCCGCGGTCACTGGCGAAACCGTGGACGAGGTGCTCGCGCGATTTGCAGGTCAGGGCTTCGGCGCGTTCAAACCGGCGCTTGCGGACGTGCTGGTCGACCTCATCGGGCCGATCCGCAATCGCCTCGACGAGCTTCGGCACAGTCCGGAAGAGCTTGACCGGATCCTGGCCGATGGCGCGGAGCGGGCAAGCAAGATCGGCGAACCGGTGCTCGCCAGGGCCAAGGCCGCCGTCGGCCTTACCCGCTAAGATCGAGATCGAAGCCTTGGACGGGGATATCGAAGAGCGCCCGCTCCCACTCTCGAAGCGGCTCGCCGAGATTGTCGAGGAGGACGGGCCGGACCGGCTGAGTTTCTCCGACCTCGCCGCGAGGCTCCATTATCGCGCCTGGGGCGGACTCCTGTTCATCTTCGCCGCGATCAACGTTCTTCCGCTGCCGCCCGGGACGACCACCTTCTTCGCAATCCCGGTCCTGCTCATTTCCGCGCAGATGGTGTTCGGCCGCGAGACACCCTGGTTTCCAGCGCGGATCGAGCGGCGGGGGATGACCAAGGCCGAGCTCCGCCGGGTGATCGGCAAGATGGGATGGCTGGAGGCGCGCGTGGAGCGCCTGTTCAAGCCGCGAATGCCAAGGCTGACGGGACGTACCGCGGCCCGCGTGATCGGCCTCGTCTGTTTCCTGCTCGGCCTGATCATCGCAATTCCTCTGCCGCTTCTTCATCACGCGCCCGCCGCCAGCGTCGCTTTGTTCGGCCTGGCTTTGATCTATCGCGACGGCGCGCTCGTGATCGTCGCGGCCATCGCATCGTTGGTGAGCGTCATCATCGACGCCTTGGTGATCGGTTCCGGCGTCCTGGCGATCGCCTATGCCGTGACTCACCTCGGGCTCTAGGGTTGCACGGGGGCGGTGAAGCCGTCACAACCCCCGACGCCGGGGGGGATTTTTGGAACCGGCGGGTCTTTTGATGCGACGAACTTTGGGAATCGGCGCTGGCGTCCTGTGTTTTGCGTTCGCCTCGGCCGCGCATGCCGAGCAGGGCGTTGACGCGCAGGATCTTGCGAACCTCTCGATCGAGCAGCTGGCACAGCTCCAGGTCCGCTCGGCCTCGAAGACCGAAGAGCCGCTGAGCTCGGCGCCGACGGCGATCTACGTCATCACCAATAAGGACATCGTCGATTCCGGGGTCACATCGCTTCCCGAAGCGCTTCGCCTCGCGCCCAACCTGCAGGTCCAGCGCATCGACGCCAGCCAGTACGCAATCTCGTCCCGCGGCTTCAACGGCCTCGAGGCCGGCAACAAGGTGCTCGCACAGATCGACGGGCGGACGATCTACACGCCCCTCGCCTCGTCGGTGTTCTGGAACCTCCATTCCCCTCTGCTGGAGGACATTCAGCAGATCGAGGTGATCAGTGGCCCGGGCGGTACGCTGTTCGGACCGAATGCCGTCAACGGCGTCATCAACATCACCACGAAAGATGCCGAGGACACGATCGGCGGACGTGCCAGGGTCAGTGCCGGAGCGCTCCAGCGCACCGCCGGCCTTCGCTACGGATTCCCGGTCGGCGGTTCGGGTGCCATGCGAGTCTATGCCGACTGGCACGACAATGAAGGCTTTCCAGCCGCGCCGGCAAGGCCCGAAGTCGACGACGATTATCGCGGATGGCAGGCCGGGTTCCGCTCGGATTTCGGCGAGGACGGCGACCATGTCACCCTGCAGGGCGACCTGTTCCACAGCGACGCCGACCAGCTGCAAGGCGACAATGCCAAGGGCGGCAATGTGCTGGCGCGCTGGAACCGGGCGCTGAGCCCGTCGAGCTCGTTCCAGCTCCAGGCCTATTATGACGACTTCCGGCGCGAATTCACCGGCGTGATCGACTCAGTCAAAACTTTCGATGGGCAGGGCCAGGTCAATCTCGTCACCGGCCGGCACCAAATCGTCGCCGGCGGCGGCATCCGCACCACGCGCGACCTCTTCGTCAACAATCTCAACTTCTTCGAGTTGGTCCCCGACAGCCGGCGGCTGTGGGTTTACAACCTTTTCGCCCAGGACCGCGTCGGCCTGACGCCGAATCTCGACGTCATTGCCGGTTTCAAAGTCGAAAGATCGACCTTTGTCGGCTGGCAGTTCCTGCCGAACCTCAGGATTGCGTGGCAGCCGAACGCGCGCAATCTCGTCTGGGCGGCGGTCTCTCGTGCCGTGCGCACGCCTTCGCGCATCGACCGGCAGCTCCAAGCGCCCGGCTTCCTCGACCAGGCGCCGGACTTCACGTCCGAGAAGCTGGTCGCGGTCGAAGCCGGTTACCGCGGCCAGCCAAGCCGCTCGACCAGCCTGTCGATCTCCGGCTTCGTCAATTTCTATGACGACATCCGGACCACCGAATTCGAGACCGATAGCGCCCTTCCATTCCAGCTGAAGAATGGCTGGGAGGGCACGACCTATGGCATCGAAGCCTGGGCGGCGATGCAGGTGACGCCGATCTGGCGCCTATGGCTCGGCGGGACGACCTTATGGAAAGACTTCCATTTGAAGCCCGGCCATATCGATCTCATCCCATTCAACTCGCTTGGAAATGACCCGAACTGGCAGCTTACCGCCCGGTCCGAGTTCGACCTCGCGCCGCGCCTGCAGCTCAATCTGCAGGGCCGGGCCATTGGCAAGATCGACCAGGCGCCGGAACTGGGTTCCTACATCGAGCTTGGCGGCAGGCTTGCCTACCGGCTTACGGATCAGCTCGAACTCTACCTATACGGCAGCAACCTGCTTCATCATCGGCACCAGGAGAGCAACAACCAGGCGGCGCAGCTCCCCGAGCGCAGCATTCTTGTCGGGACACGCGTGACATTCTGATGGGACGCGCCCGCCACCTCTTCGCGGCGTTATGCGCTGCGGCTGTGCTGGCCGGTTCCTGTCCCGTGCAGGCGGCGGTCACGGAGGCGGACGTGAAGGCTGCCTTCCTGCCGCGCTTCGCTCGCTACGCGACCTGGCCCTCTTCTGCCGCTCCGAGCGGATCCAATCCTTACATGCTCTGCGTCATCGGCCGCGACCCATTCGGCGACGGGCTGGATTCGGCGGCGCGGACCCAATCGGTCGACGGGCGAAGAATTGTCGTCCGCCGCCTCGATTCCGCGGTTGGGGCGGCCCAGTGTCACATTGCCTATGTCTCCGGCAGCCGCACCCAATCGATTGGTCAGATGCTCGCCGCGCTTCACGGGAAGCCGGTCCTGACAGTGACCGACTCGCGCAACGGCAGCGCGCGCGGGATCATCCACTTCGCGGTCGTCGACGGCCGCGTCAGGTTCTACATCGATGAAGCCGAGGCATCGGTTGACGGGGTCACTATCAGCTCCCGGCTTCTGGCGCTCGCAATCGACGTGAAACAAAGATGAAGGACGTGATCCCCGGCAAATGGCGGTCGGCGCCAATCGCGGTTTTCGGCGCCGCAATCCTCATCCTCCTCGCCGGGATCGCGATCATCCTTCAATACAATGTCAGCTACGGCCAGGAGCGCCTCGAGCAAGTGCAGGGGCTGGTCGACATCCTCGCGGCGTCCGAGGCGGCCCCGCTCGACTTCGACGATCCGGTCGCCGCCCAGGAATCGGTGAACGCCTTCCGCGTCAACAAACAGGTGCGGATGGTCGCCGTCTATGACCGCAACGGCCGGGCGATCGCCGGATATGACCGAAGCGGGTCCCCGGTCCCGCAGACGATAGAGGCGCTGCGGCCAGAAGGCTCCGGCGCGATGCGGGTGAGCGCGCCCGTTGAAAAGGCCGGTGAGCGGATCGGGACGATCTATTTCGACGTCGATAGCGAGGCCGGCTCGAGACGGTTTACCCGCTACAGCCTGATGCTCGTGCTCGCCTTCGTCGCGGCGCTCGTCGTGACGGGCCTTGGAATCGCACAGGCGCAATTGCGCGAAGCGAACCGCGAGCTCACCGATCGAGCCGACGCGCTGAGCCAGGCCAACGAGCTCCTGGAAGAGCAGATGGAGGAGCGCGCCAAGGCCGAGGAGCAGCTCCGCCAGAGCCAGAAAATGCAGGCGCTGGGGCAGCTGACCGGAGGCATTGCCCACGACTTCAACAATCTGTTGACCGTCATCCAGGGATCGGCGGACATGCTGTGCCGGCCCGAGCTTCCCGAAGCGAAGAGGATGCGGTTCGCAAAGGCGATCGTGCAGGCGGCGAACAATGCCGCTTCGCTGACGTCGCAACTGCTGAGCTTCGCGCGCAGGCAACCGCTCAAGCCCGAGCAGATCGAAATCAACAGCCTGATTCGCGACATGGAAGACATGATCGACCGGACGATCGGCGAACGGATCGAGTTGGTTCTCGACCTAGCGGCGGAAGGCTGCACCGTCGAAGTGGACAAAGCACAGCTCCAGTCGGCGATCCTCAACATCGCCACCAACTCGCACCATGCGATGGCGGACGGCGGCACGCTCACCATCCGGACGGTCAACGTGGAGCGCGACGGCGGCGGACGGATGATCGCGACCGAAATTTCCGACACGGGTCAAGGCATGGATCCGGATACGCTGGACCGTGCCTTCGAGCCCTTCTTCACGACAAAGGGGACCGGCAAGGGCACCGGTCTCGGCCTTAGCCAGGTCTATGGCTTTGCGACTCAATCCGGAGGCGAGGTCGACATCGACAGCAAGCCCGGCGACGGAACGACGGTCAGGCTGCTCCTGCCATGCGTCCAAACCGACGCTGCGGTCGTCAGCGCGGCGGCCCTGGCGGGCGGGATTGCCGAGCAGGAACCCTCATCGATCCTCGTCGTCGAGGACAATGCGGAGGTCGGCGCCTTCGCAGAGGCCCTGTTGAGCGAACTCGGCCACAAGGTCACGCGGGCGTCGTCCGGCGAAGAAGCGCTGAAGCTGGCGCGTTCCCAGGATTTCGACATCGTCTTCTCCGACGTCGTCATGCCCGGCATGGGCGGGCTCAAGCTTGCCGAAACGCTCGCCCGCGAGAAGCCGGAGCTGCCGGTCGTCCTGGCAACCGGATACAGCCAGGAAATCGCCGAGACCGGCGCAGGCGGCCGGCCGGTGATCCTGAAGCCGTACCGGCTTGCCACCCTCGCCGAAGCCCTGTCGGGCGCGCTCCGGGCTCACAAATAAAAGGCGTCCGGGCCGCGAAAGCCCGGACGCCAGTCCATCCACCGCAATCGCTTTAGCGGCTGGTGCGGCTGCCGCTGCTCTTGGCCGAACGACCGCGGCTCGAGGAGCTGCGATTCGAATCCGAGTGGCTCTTGCTGCTGCTGGAACGGCCGCTGCTCGCGCCCATCCGTCCGCTATGGCTGCTGTCGGTCTTTTTCGTCGGCATACTCAACCTCCGTCAAATCCCCGCATCGCGCGCTAAACGCATCGACCCACGATGTTTTCCGTTGTACGGCACGCCGTTAGCAGCAGTGGGACGAGCCGAAGGTTATTAGCCCTCGAGCTGACGGGTCAGCAGTCGGATATCCGCATCGAGCTCGGAATCGCTGGCGCGAAGCTTCTCGATCTGCCGGACCGCATGGATCACCGTCGTATGGTCGCGGCCGCCGAAGCGCCGGCCGATGTCGGGCAGCGACTTCGGCGTGAGCTGCTTCGATAGATACATGGCCACCTGGCGCGGACGGGCGACTTCGCGCGCGCGCCGGGCCGAGGTCATCTCGGCCTTGCGGATGCGGTAATGCTCGGCGACCTGCGTCTGGATTTCGTCGATCGAGATCCGCCGCTGGTTGGCGCGGAGCACGTTCGCCAGCACTTCCTCGACAAACGCGATGTCGATCTCGCGGCCGGTCATCATCGCATAGGCGGCGATCCGGTTGAGCGCGCCTTCGAGCTCGCGAACGCTGGAGGTGACCCGGCGGGCGAGGAACTCGATGACGTTGCGCGGCATCTCGACCGCGGGAAGCAGAGCGAGCTTGGCGACGATGATGTTGTAGCGAAGCTCGAAATCGGCCGAGTTGATATCTGCGACCAGTCCCCACGACAGACGGGACAGGATGCGCGGCGCGATCCCGTCGAGGTCCTGCGGCGCTCGGTCCGACGTGATCACCAGCCGCTTACCGGCACCGATGATCTCGTTCATCGTGTGGAAGAATTCCTCCTGCGTCGAATCCTTGCCGGCGATGAACTGGACGTCATCGATGAGGAGCAGGTCGGCCCCACGAAGGCGGCTCTTGAAGCCGATGGTGTCGTTTTCCTTCAGCGCGCGGATGAACTCGACCATGAACTTCTCGGCCGACATCGAGACGATTCGGGCGGCCGGGAATCGCTCGCCGAACGTGTGGCCGATTGCGTGCAGCAGGTGGGTCTTGCCGCGCCCGGTGCCGCCGTGGATGAACAGCGGGTTGAAGCTGACCTGGTCCGCGGTAGCCAAAGTCCGCGCCGCGGTCGCCGCCACCTCGTTCGCCTTTCCGACGACGAAGCTCTCGAAGCGGTAACGCGGATCGAAATTGGGCGCCGACGGATCGCGCTCGGGCCTGGCCGGAGCTTCCTCGAGCACGAGCAGCGGTGTCGGACGCGGAGCATCGGCAGTCGTGATGATGCGGACGTCGCGAACGATCGGCAGCGTCGTCTTCCACGCGAGCGCCAGCCGCTCGCCGAAATGCGAACGCACCCAGTCGGCCATGAACTGGCTCGGCATGATGAGATCGAGCGCGCCGCTGTCGGGATCGAAGTCGCCGAGCTGCGCCGGCTTCAGCCAGCCGTCGAACGTGCGCGCGCCAAGGTCCCGTCGAAGACCGGTGCGGATCGACTCCCATGCTGCCTCGAGCGGTGCGACGACCTTCTGGTCATCGAGCTGGCATGAGTCCGTCTGTCCGCCTTGCACTGGCTAGCGCCTCCGTCAGCTTGCCCCTGGCGAGGACAAAAGAATCCCGTTGCCCGCGATGCGAGTCGCGCGCCCGATGGCCTCTCGTCTCTCTTGCCCCCGGCGCGGATTCGCGCCTCGGAACGCTGTTTTTGAGACCCTGCGCGGAAGGTTTCAAGACCCCATTTTTCACGGAAGTGAAATAAATGATCTTGACACGCAAAACTCACGGAAACGCGCCAGAGGGGCGGAAAACCGCTAAAAATTATAAGGTTAAATTTCGGGTAATCTCGCGAATCGCGGAGATTCCTACCTTTTTTGAATAGCCAAATGAAACGGGCCGCCGGATCGCTCCGACGGCCCGCTTGGAGGCTGTTTCTGCGAGCCCGTATCAGCCCAGGGCGGCAACCCTCTTGGACAGGCGCGACAATTTCCGCGACGCCGTATTCTTGTGAATGACTCCGCGGGCGACTCCGCGAGCAAGCTCCGGCTGTGCCATTTTGAGCGCTTCGGCGGCTTCTTTCTTCTTGCCGGCTGCGAGGGCCGATTCGACCTGCTTCACGAACGTGCGGATGCGGCTGATTCGCGCGTGATTGATGGAGGCGCGATTCGCGTTGCGACGGATTCGCTTCTTGGCTTGCGGCGTATTCGCCATTTCTACAAACTTCCTCGGTTCATGAAAAAGCGGCGCCGGAGGACGTGCCCCCGCGCCGTTCTGGGCGCTCCCCTACAGGGGCAGGCGATTCGGGTCAACGCTAGCGCTGGCATTGCGGACAATAGAAGGTGGAGCGGCCGCCCTGGACGATGCGCCGTACCGTCGCGCCGCAGGAGCAGGCCTTCCCCTCCCGGTCGTAGACGGCGAAGCGCTTCGAGAAATAGCCCAGCTCGCCGTCCGGCCGCGCATAGTCGCGAAGCGTCGACCCGCCCGCCTCGATGGCTTCGGCGATAACCTCGCGGATCGCGGCGACCAGACGAGCGATGCTCTCTCGGGAAAGCCGGCCGGCAGCGCGGCGCGGATTGATGTGGGAGCGGTGGAGCGCCTCGCAGGCATAGATGTTGCCGAGCCCGGCAACCAGCCGCTGGTCGAGGAGGAGCGCCTTGATCGGGGCGCTCCGGCGGCGGAGCCGCTCCCGCAGCCAGTCCGGATCGAGTTCGGTCGGTTCAGGGCCAAGCTCGCCGACTGGACCCCAATGCTCCACCTCGTCGCTCGCCACGAGATCGACCGAGCCGAACCGTCGCGGGTCGTTGAGCGCGAGGCGCCGTCCCTCCTCAGTCCCAATCAAGAGGTGATCGTGGGCGTGAAGCTCGTTCGGGTCCACGCGCCACTTTCCCGACATGCCGAGGTGGAAAACGAGCGTGTCGCCGCGGTCCGTATGGATCAGTCCGAACTTGCCTCGCCGGCCGAGCGACGTGACCCTTGCTCCGGTCAGCCGCTGGCCGAGATCTTGCGGAAAGGCGCGGCGGAGGTCGCCGCGGCGCAGCTCGACGCGGGTAATGCGCTTATCCTGCAGCACCTTTTCGAGGCCGCGGACCGTTGTTTCGACTTCGGGAAGTTCTGGCACGGCGGCGATATGGCGGAGCCTCGCCAAGGCCGCTAGAGGCGAGGCGCTATGACGACCCAAGTGAACTTCGGCGACGAGCTCGTCAGCCCCGAGGAAAAGACGCGCCGCGTCGGCCGAGTCTTCAGCTCGGTCGCGCGCCGCTACGACGTCATGAACGATCTCATGTCGGGCGGCCTTCACCGGCGCTGGAAGGATCGTTTAGTATCCCGGCTGAAGCCGAGGCGCGGCGAGCGGATCCTCGACATGGCTGGCGGCACCGGCGACGTTGCGTTCCGAATGGCGCGGCGCGGGGCGCAGGTCACCGTCTCCGACATCAACGCCGACATGCTGGCGGTAGGAATGGAGCGGGCGAAGGCGCGCGGCCTCGAATTGCTCTCATGGAAGCAGGAGAATGCGGAGAGCCTGAGCTTCGAGGCGTCCAGCTTCGATGCCTACACGATCGCCTTCGGCATCCGGAACGTCACCGACATTCCGTCGGCGCTCAAGGAAGCGCACCGCGTCCTCAGGCACGGGGGGCGCTTCTTCTGTCTCGAATTTTCGACCAGCGAATGGCCCGGCTTCGCCGACGTTTACGAACTTTATTCGGACAAGGTGATCCCACGCGTCGGGAAAGCGGTTGCCCGGGACGAGCAAAGCTACCGCTACCTCGTCGAATCGATCCGGCGCTTTCCCAAGCCCGAACAGTTCCGGAAGATGATCGCGGAGGCTGGCTTCGACCAGACGAGGGCCGAGCCGGTCCTCGGCGGGCTGGTCTGCATCTGGTCGGGCTGGAAGATCTGAGTTGACCGCCTATCCAGTCCATCTCTGGCGGCTTCTGAAATGGGGCCGCACCCTGGCCCGGCATGGCGCGCTGACGGGGATCGAGAATGATCCGCTGACTCCGCCGCAGGTGCGACGACTTGCGCGGATCGCCCGCTTCGGGGCGCGGGTTCCGAAGACGCCGGACTATGCCGCCGCCTTGGAAGAGATCGGGCCGCCCGCGATCAAGCTCGGGCAGACCTTGTCGACACGCCCTGACCTCGTCGGCACCGAAGCCGCAGACAATCTGTCGAAGCTTCAGGACAATCTCCCGCCCGCGCCCTTCGCGGCAATCAAGGCCGAGATCGAGCGCGCCTTCGAAGCGCCGCTCGACCACCTCTATAGCTCATTCGATCCGGAGCCGATCGGCGCCGCCTCGATCGCGCAGGTGCATCGCGCGACGACGACCGACGGGCGCGACGTCGCGGTGAAGGTGCTCCGTCCGGGGATCGAAGATGAATTCGCGCGGGCGATCGACACCTATGAGTGGACCGCGGCGCAGGTGGAGTCGCTGGGCGGCGAGGCTGCCCGGCTCCGGCCGCGGCGGGTGGTCGCTCAGTTCAAACAGTGGACGGCGCGCGAGCTCGACCTCCAGCGCGAGGCTGCTTCGGCCTCAGAGCTGAAGGAGAATATGGTCGCCGAGCCCGGCTATTATGTGCCGGAGATCGACTGGCGGCGAACCGCGCGGCGGGTGCTGACTCTGGAGTGGCTGCCAGGAATCAAGCTTAACGATCGCGATGCCCTCATCGCCGAAGGTCAGGACTGCAGCGCCCTGGCTGCGACATTGGTCCGGGCCTTCCTTCGCCAGGCGATCGTCGACGGATTCTTCCACGCTGACCTCCACCACGGCAATCTGTTCGCTCTCCCGGACGGGCGGATCGCGGCGATCGACTTCGGGATCATGGGCCGCATCGACCGGCGAGCGCGAGTGTGGCTGGCCGAGATCCTCTACGGCCTGATCACCGGCAATTATCGACGCGTCGCCGAAATCCATTTCGAGGCGCAATATGTGCCCGCGCACCACAGTGTCGCAGAATTCGCGACGGCGCTTCGGGCTGCGGGCGAACCGATCCGCGGACTTCCGGTGAAGGAGATTTCGGTCGGGCGCATGCTCGAGAGCCTGTTCTCGATCACCCGAGATTTCGACATGCCGACGCAGCCGCACCTGCTGCTCCTGCAGAAATCGATCGTCATGAACGAAGGGGTGGCCAGCAAGCTCGATCCCGACATCAACATGTGGGAGGCGGCCGAGCCCTTCCTGCACGAATGGATGCGCTCCGAACTTGGCCCCGAGGCTTATTACGCCGACCGAATTGTCGAGGCGGTGCGTGCGTTCAAGAAGATCCCCGACCTCATAAACCGGATCGACCAATATTATCCGCCGGCCGGTGGCGCTCCTCCCCCTCCCCCGCTGCCCGAGATCGAGCCGGTCCGCCCGGCACGCTGGACGGGGTACGTGCTCGTGGGAATTCTTGCGGCATCTGCCGGCGCCTTGATCACCTGGCTGATTTAAAAGCGATTACCTGACGCCGATGGAGCTTCCGTGGGAGGTCGTCTGGCCGCCGTTGCGGTGATTTGAGTTGCTGTCCTTTTCGACGATCTCGCGAATTTTCTCGATCTGATCGTCGGTCAGATGCTCCACCCCGACGAAGTCGTGCTCGCGAGCGCCTTCCACGGCCCGCAACAACTCATCGAGCTTGGCCTGAAGCGCCGCAGAATCGCGGTTCTGGCTGTTCTGGATCAGGAACACCATCAGGAAGGTGACGATGGTCGTTCCGGTGTTCACGACCAGCTGCCAAGTGTCGGAGAAGTGGAATACCGGTCCGCTCAATCCCCAGACAACGATGATCATGACGGCCAGGAGGAAGGTGGCGGCCTTTCCTGCATAAGCCGACATGCGGCTGGAGATACGCGTGAACAGCTGGTTCATGCCCTCATAACGCCCACGCATCGAACAGGTGCCCGACTAGCGCCTCACTCGACTCCGGAATGAAGGAGGGGCAAAGGCTGCAGCCATGAGCAAGGTGCTTCTGATCGTCGGCGGCGGGATCGCGGCTTACAAGTCGCTGGAGCTGGTCCGGCTGCTCAAGAAGGCGGGCCACGAGGTCACGCCGGTGCTGACGAAGGGCGGCGAGCATTTCGTCACGGCGATGAGCCTTGGCACCCTCGCCGAGAGCGCGGTCTACAGCTCGCTGTGGGAGCTGAAGGACGAGGTCGAGATCGGTCACATCCAGCTGTCGCGCTCGGCCAATTTCATCCTAGTTTGTCCTGCGACCGCCGACCTGCTCGCGAAGATGGCAGCCGGCCTTGCCGATGACCTTGCGACGACATTGCTGCTGGCGACCGACAAGCCGGTCGTTGTCGCGCCCGCGATGAACGTCCGAATGTGGCAGCATGCCGCCACGCAGCGGAATGTCGCGCAGCTCAAGGCCGACGGAGTCCGCATCATCGACCCGGCCGAGGGGGAGATGGCGTGCGGAGAGTTCGGTCCCGGACGGCTTCCGGAGCCGCAGCAAATCGTCGATGCGATCGGTGACCTGCTGAAGTGAGCCTTGAAGGCAAGCACGTCCTCGTCACTGCCGGCCCGACCCACGAGCCGATCGATCCGGTGCGAGTGATCGCCAACCGCTCGTCGGGGAGGCAGGGGTTCGCGATTGCCGCGGCGGCCGCCGAGGCCGGAGCGAGGGTCACTTTGATTGCCGGACCGGTCGCGCTGGATACCCCTTCCGGGGTGGAACGGGTTGGCGTCGAGACTGCGCTAGAGATGGCGGACGCGGTCGACCGCGCGCTGCCCGCTGACTCGGCCATTCTCGTCGCCGCGGTCGCGGACTGGCGGGTCGAGGCTTCGCCGACCAAGCTCAAGAAATCCGATGGCCCACCGAAGCTCAAGTTCCTGCCCAATCCCGACATCTTAGCGGAGCTTTCCGCAAGCCCGAAGCGGCCGAAGCTGCTCGTCGGCTTCGCGGCAGAGACCTCCAATGTCGTCGAGAATGCAATCGCCAAGCAGATCGCGAAAGGCGCGGACTGGATCGTCGCAAACGATGTTTCCGGCGACGTGATGGGCGGCCATCATAACCGCGTGCACTTGGTCACGCGCGACGGAGTCGAGCACTGGCCGGAGATGACCAAGGATGAGGTCGCGCGGCGACTGATCGAGCGGATTTCGAAGGAGCTTCAATGATCGAGATAAAGCTGTTCCGGTTGCCGCACGGCGATGGGATGCCGCTGCCGCGCTATGCAAGCGAGGACGCAGTCGGGCTCGATGTTAGCGCCGCCGAGGAGCTGATCCTGCAGTCCGGCGAGCGGCACGCCGTCGCGACCGGTTTCGCAATCGAAATCCCGCGCGGATATGAAGTGCAGGTCCGCCCGCGCTCCGGCCTGGCGATGAAGCACGGGATCACCTGCCTCAACACGCCCGGCACGATCGACAGCGATTATCGCGGCGAGGTTAAGGTCATCCTCATCAACCTGGGCCGGGAGCCGTTCGAAATCCGCCGCGGCGAGCGAATCGCCCAGCTGGTGCCCGCGCCCGTCCTGCGCGCCGATTTCGTCGAGGCGAGCGAGCTCAGCAACACCGAGCGGGGAAGCGGGGGCTTCGGAAGCACCGGACGGTGACGACCTTAAGCGACGACGAGCTGGACCGTTATGCGCGGCACATCGTGCTTCGGCAGGTGGGCGGTGTCGGGCAACGCAAGCTGAAAGCGGCATCGGTCGCGATTATTGGCGCCGGCGGGATAGGGAACGCGGCTATCCCCGCGCTTGCAGGGGCCGGAATCGGCAAGTTGACCATCATCGACGACGGCGAGGTCGAACGCTCCAACCTCCAGCGCCAGCCGATTTTTCGCGACGATCAGATCGGGCAGCCGAAAGCAGCGTTGGCTGCCGAGTTCGCACGCGCCCTCAATCCGTACGTCGAGGCGAATCCGGCTCAGCAGCGACTCGATTCCGGCAATGTCGAACAGTTGATCGGCGGCCACGATCTCGTTCTCGACGGGAGCGACAATTTCGCGACGCGCCTCACCGTCAGCGATGCCGCGACGCGTCTCCACATCCCGCTGGTTTCGGCGGCGGCGGTGCAGTTCCAGGGCCAGATCGGCCTCTATCGTGGCTGGGAAACCGACAAACCCTGCTACCGCTGCTTTGTCGGCGATGCCTTCGACAGCGACGATTGCGACACGTGCGCCGAACAGGGGGTGCTCGGAGCCCTCGCGGCCACAGTCGGAAGCTTCGGCGCTCTCATGGCGATCCGCGCCATCATTGGGATCGACGACGACATAGCGGGCAACCTTTACCTGTTCGACGGGGCGGCACTGGAATGGCGAAAGATGCGGCTTCCCAAGAACCCAGGCTGCACGGCCTGCGGCTAGGCCTTCTTCTTCCTTCGCCCAGCCTTTTTCTTCGCGGGACCCTTCGCCGCCCGTTCGTCGATCAAGCGAACAGCATCATCGAGCGTCACGGCGCTGGGCTCCATGGTCTTGGGAAGCGTCGCGTTGGCGGTCCCGTCGGTCACGTAGGGTCCGTAGCGGCCGGCCATGACCTTGATGTCTCCGCCGCTCGTCGGGTGCTTGCCAAGCACCGCGATCGGCTCGCGCGAGGCGCCGCGCTGCCGGCCGGCGCCGGACGCAGCATCGGCGAGCTTCGAGACCGCCGCGTTCATCCCCGTCTCGAACACCTCCGCGGTCGAACCGAGCTTCGCATATTTGCCATCGTGGGCGAGGTAAGGCCCGTAGCGTCCGATTGACGCGGTAATCGGTTTCCCGGTCTCCGGGTGCGGTCCGATGTCGCGCGGCAGCGAAAGCAGCTTTTCCGCCATGTCGGTGTCGACATCGCCCACAGGAATGTCCTTCGGGATTGAAGCCCGCTTTCCGTCGCGTTCCAGATACGGACCGAAGCGGCCGGTCTTCAGCTCGATCCCGTTGCCGAGATCCTGCGGCCCGTCGCTCGCCTGCCCTTCCGCTCCACCCTGCCCGAAACGCTGCGTGTATTTGCACTCGGGATAGTTGGAGCAGGCGATGAATGCGCCGAACCTGCCGCCGCGAAGCGCCAGGCGGCCGTTGCCGCACTGCGGACACAGGCGAGGGTCGGTGCCGTCGCCTTTGTCGGGGAAAAGCCAGGGTGCGAGGAATTCGTCGATCGCCGCGGTGATCTCCGACGGCTTCTGCTCCATCACCTCGCCGGCCTTGGGCCGGAAATCGCGCCAGAAATCCTGAAGCAGCTTGTGCCATTCGAGCCGGCCGCCGGAGACGTCGTCCAACTCCTCCTCAAGCTCGGCCGTATAGTCGTAGCTGACATATTTCTCGAAGAAGCGCTCGAGGAAAGCCGTCACCAGCCGCCCGCTCTCCTCCGGCACGAAACGGGCCTTCTCGACGCGAACATATTCGCGGTCCTTCAGGGTCTGGAGGATCGACGCATAAGTCGACGGCCGCCCGATCCCGAGCTCTTCAAGACGCTTCACCAGGCTGGCTTCTGAATAACGCGGCGGCGGTTGCGTGAAATGCTGCGTCGCCTCGACACCCGTCTTTGCGGGAGCATCGCCTTCGCGAAGGACCGGCATCCGCGCCGATTCTTCGTCGTCCATCTTCTCGTCGCGCCCTTCCTCGTAGAGGGCCAGATAGCCGGGGAAGAGCACGGCCTGGCCGGTCGCGCGAAGAACAACGCGTCCCGTCCCGTCCGACAGCTCCACGGTCGTCCGCTCCAGCCGAGCCGAAGCCATCTGGCTCGCGAGCGCGCGATTATAAATCAACTCGTACAGGCGCGCGTGATCGCCCGATCCGGCCCGCCGCTGTGAGAAATCTGTCGGCCGGATCGCTTCATGCGCTTCCTGCGCGTTCTTCGCCTTGGTCGTGTATTGGCGCGGCCGGTCGGGCACGTAGCCGCTGTCGTAGCGCTCGGCGATCGTCCGGCGGGCGGCGCTGATCGCCTCGGGCGCCATGTCGACGCCGTCGGTCCGCATGTAAGTAATCAGCCCCTGCTCGTAGAGGCCCTGGGCGACCCGCATCGTGTGGCTTGCGGCAAAGCCGAGCTTGCGCGCCGCTTCTTGCTGCAGGGTCGACGTCATGAACGGCGGCGGCGGATTCTTCGCGAACGGCTTCGTCTCGACGGACGAGACCGTGAAACGCCCTTCCTCGACCGCCGTCTTGGCGCGGTCGGCGTCGCCGCGGTTTCCAATGGTCAGGCGGTCGATTTTCTGGCCGTCGAATTCGGCCAACCGGGCGGTGAAAGCCTGCCCGTCCGCTTCGAAGCTTGCGGTGATCGACCAATATTCCTGCGGGCGAAAGACCTCGATCTCGCGCTCGCGATCGACGATCAGCCGGAGCGCGACCGACTGCACACGACCGGCGGATTTCGCTCCTGGAAGTTTGCGCCAGAGAATCGGAGACAGAGTGAAGCCGACCAGATAGTCGAGCGCCCGACGTGCCTTGTAGGCGTCGATCAGATCCTCATCGAGCTCGCGCGGGTGCGCCATCGCCTCGGTGACGGCACTCTTGGTGATCGCGTTGAAGGCGACGCGCTGAACCTTGGCTGGAAGCGCTTTCTTGTTCTTCAGCACCTCGGCGAGGTGCCAGCTGATCGCCTCGCCCTCGCGGTCGGGGTCGGTCGCCAGGATCAGTGTGTCGGCGCCCTTGGCCTCGTCGGTGATAGCCTTCAGCTGCCTCGCGCGGTCGGGCGAGACCTGCCATTCCATCGCGAAATCGCGGTCAGGATCGACCGAGCCGTCCTTCGCCGGAAGGTCGCGCACATGACCGAAAGAGGCCAGCACGCGGTGTCCTGGACCCAGATATTTCTCAATGGTTTTCGCCTTCGCGGGCGATTCGACAACGACGAGTTTCAAGCGGTTTCCTCACGCATACGCATGTACAAGTGGGGTTGAGGGATTCGCCCCGTCAAGCGGGTCTGAGACTTACCCGCTTCCCGGCGTGGCGGTCGAGCCGGCCGCCGAGGTCGAGTTCCAGGAGCGCCAGACGGATTCGCGCGAGAGACCGTCAGCCACGTCTCTTCCCGATTCTCGGTTCCGTCCCGGCGCGAAGTCGGACGATATTCCCGTGGTGACGCCACAGCACGAGAAGGGTGAAGCCGAGCAGCATCGGGAAGAGAGCCTTCTGACCAAGCGCGGCCGCGGCAATGGGCGCGCTGATGGCCGCGAGCATTCCGCCGACGGACGAAATCCGGATCAGGGCCAGGGCGGCCAGCCAAACCACGGCATATACCACCGCCGCGGGCCACAGCAGCGGGATCAGAAGTCCCAGGTAGGTCGCGATCCCCTTGCCGCCGCGGAATCTCAGCCACACCGGATAAAGGTGCCCGATCAGCGCCCCGGCGGCTGCGAAGGTTTCGGTCCCCGGCCACAGCGCGCGCACAACCAACACCGCCGCGGTCGCCTTCAGCGCATCCAATATTAGAGTCGCCGCGGCGAGCCAGCGGCTGCCGGTTCGGAGCACGTTGGTCGCGCCGATGTTGCCGGAACCGACTTTGCGAATGTCGCCCTTGCCGGCAAGCCGCGTCAGGACCAGCCCGAACGGGATGGAGCCCAAGACATAGCCGACGAGCAGCGCAAGCAGCAGCTGGGTCTGCGGGTTCCCTCCCATGCGTCGACAGTTGCAGGGGAGATTGCCGTCCGTCAAATGCGATAAGCATGAACGCGGACTCGCCAATCCTCTTCTTCGATTCCGGAGTCGGCGGACTGTCGGTGCTGGGGCCAACCCGGAAGCTGCTGCCGACGGCGCCGATCGTCTATGCCGCGGACAGCGCGGGCTACCCCTACGGCACGAAATCCGAAGCCGAGATCGCATCGCGGGTGCCGGCCCTGCTCGGTCGCCTTGTCGAGCGCTTCCGGCCGCGCCTCGTCGTCATCGCCTGCAACACCGCCTGCACGATCGCCCTCGATCAGGTGCGCGCCGCGCTCGACGTACCGGTCGTCGGAACCGTTCCCGCGATCAAGCCGGCCGCAGAGACAACCAAGACAGGTGTCATGGGGGTGCTGGGCACCGAGGCGACCATTCGCCAGCCCTACGTCGACGACTTAGCCGAGCAATTCGCGAGCCACTGCACCGTCCTTCGCTACGGATCGCCGGAACTGGTGACCCTCGCCGAGGCGAAGCTCGCGGGCGAAACTGTCACGGTCCAGGAGGTGCGGCGTGCAGCACTGCCCCTGTTCGAGGAGGATCGCGGCGGAGACATCGACACGGTCGTCCTCGCCTGCACACATTTTCCGCTGCTCGAAGAGGAGTTGGCCGAAGCCTTCCCGGGCCTCAGCTGGGTCGACGGAGGTGCGGGCATTGCGCGCCGCATTCAATATCTGACTCGTGACCAGCCCTGGCCCGCCGAATATCCTGGCGGTATTGCTGTCTTCACCGGCGATCCGCCACGCCATCCACTGCTCGGCGCGCTCGCGGAATACGGCCTCGACGACGTTCGCTCATTAAATTGAGCAATGCCGGGTGGAAATAATATATCCACGGCATTAAAGGCCGCGGCAGCAGTCATGGATTACGACAGCATCTTCAAATCGGCGATCGACCGGCTCCACAACGAGGGCCGCTACCGCGTCTTCATCGACATCCTTCGGACCAGGGGCTCCTACCCCAATGCCCATTGCTTCGGCGGCAACGGCCCGAAGCCGGTCACCGTCTGGTGCTCGAACGACTATCTAGGGATGGGCCAGCACCCGGTGGTGATCGAGGCGATGGAGACCGCTCTCCGCGAAGTGGGCGCAGGCTCCGGCGGCACCCGCAACATCAGCGGCAACACGCATTATCACATGGAGCTGGAGGCCGAGCTGGCTTCGCTGCACGGCAAGGAAGGCGCCCTCCTCTTCACGTCGGGCTACGTCTCGAACGAGGCAGCGCTCTCGACCCTGGGCAAGCTGCTTCCCGGCTGCGTCATCTTCTCCGATGCGCTCAACCACGCGTCTATGATCGCCGGGATCAAGAATTCGGGCTGCGAGAAACGGGTCTTCCGGCACAACGACCTCGAGCATCTCGAGCAGCTTCTGGGTGAATGCGATCCGACGCTGCCCAAGCTGATCGCGTTCGAAAGCGTCTATTCGATGGACGCCGACATCGCGCCGATCGCCGCAATCTGCGACCTCGCCGACAAATATGGCGCCCTCACCTATCTCGACGAGGTGCACGCGGTCGGCATGTATGGCGATCACGGCGGCGGAATCTCGGAGCGCGATGGAGTCGCCGGGCGACTGACCATTATCGAAGGAACGCTGGGCAAGGCGTTCGGCGTGATGGGCGGCTACATTGCCGCCAGCAAGACGATCATCGATTGCATCCGCAGCTATGCGCCAGGGTTCATCTTCACGACGTCGCTGTCGCCGGTGCTCGTCGCCGGAGCGCTGGCAAGCGTTCGCCACCTGAAGATCTCCTCGGCGGAACGCGAGCAGCAGCAGGCGTCCGCGGCGATGCTCAAGAAGAAATTCGCGGCAGCCGGCCTCCCGGTCATGCCGAGCGTCACGCACATCGTTCCGCTGCTGGTCGGCTGCCCGGTCAAGGCGAAGAAGATCAGCGACGTGCTGCTCGCCGAATACGGCATCTACGTCCAGCCGATCAATTTCCCGACCGTCCCCCGCGGCACCGAGCGGCTTCGCTTCACGCCGGGGCCGCAGCACAGTGCCGACATGATGGACGAGCTTGTCAATGCGCTGGTCGAGATCTTCGGCCGCGAGGAAAT
>DATMHP010000129.1:0-14804 GCA_035554875.1 Sphingomicrobium sp. | reverse complement strand
TCTATCCGGCCTTCGCGACGCACAACGCGAACACGATCGGCCAGATCAAGGCGCTTGCCGACGGCGCGACGTTCGAATTCCAGCGCCTCCACGGCATGGGCGAAGAGCTTTACGAGGAGCTGGCGAAGCTCGAGAAGCATCTTGGCGACAGCCAGACGCCGGTGCGGATCTACGCGCCCGTCGGTAGTCACAAGGAACTGCTCGCCTACCTCGTCCGCCGCTTGCTCGAGAATGGGGCCAACTCAAGCTTCGTCAATCGCATCGCCGACGAGCAGGTGTCGATCGACCAGTTGGTTGGGAATCCGGTCGCGGAGCTGGAAGCTCTGGAGCCCAAGCGGAACCCGAAAATTGTCTTGCCGCCTGACCTGTTCTCGCCCCAGCGCCGCAATAGCGCCGGCGTCGATCTAAGCGATCCGCTGGTGCGCGAGCCGTTGCTCGAGCGGCTGAAGGCACTCGATGCCCGCAGTTGGACCGCGAAACCGGGTCTTGGAAAGGGCGAGCCGCGGGCAATCGTATCGCCTCATGACCACAGGATCACCGTCGGAACGACGTTCGAGGCGACAGCAGCCGACGTCGATCGGATGGCTCGCACCGCACATGCCGCGCAGGTCGGATGGGATTCGCTCGGCGGCGAAGCGCGGGCAAGAATGCTCGAGCGCGCGGCCGACCTCTACGAAGAACATGCGGAAGAGTTCTTCTCGCTCTGCATTCGGGAAGCCGGAAAGACCCTCGTCGACGCGGTGCTGGAAGTGCGCGAGGCCGTCGACTTCCTGCGCTTCTACGCATCGGAAGCCCGGCGCCAGTTCACCAAGCCGCTTCCGCTTCCGGGACCGACCGGGGAGCAGAACGAGCTGCGGCTGCATGGCCGCGGGGTGATCGCGAGCATTTCGCCGTGGAATTTCCCGCTCGCCATCTTCACCGGCCTCATGTCGGCGCCGCTTGCTGCGGGCAATGCAGTGATCGCTAAGCCGGCCGGGCAAACGCCGCTAATCGGCGCGCTTGCCGTCGAGCTGATGCATCAGGCGGGTGTGCCGAAGGATATCGTCCAGCTTGCGCCGGGTTCCGGCAGGGTCGTTGGCGGAACGCTGACCGCGCATCCGTTGCTTGCGGGCGTGGTTTTCACGGGTTCGACCGAAACCGCGCGCCAGATCAACCGCACGCTGGCGGAGCGCGATGGGCCGATCATCCCGTTCGTCGCCGAAACCGGTGGCCAGAATGCGATGATCGTCGACAGCTCGGCGCTGCCGGAACAGGTCACTCGCGACGTCATCTCGTCGGCCTTCCAAAGCGCCGGCCAGCGCTGCTCGGCCTTGCGAGTCCTGTTCGTGCAGGAGGACGTCGCCGACGGCATGATCAAGATGATCGCGGGTGCGATGGAGGCGCTCAAGGTCGGCGATCCGAGCGATCCGGCGACGGACGTCGGGCCGGTGATCGACGAGGCTGCGAAGAAAGTGCTCGATGACCACCTCAAGTGGCTCGACAAGAATGCGACGAAGATTTGCCGGCTGGAGCCCCCGAAGGAGGCCAAGAACGGCTGCTTCGTTCCCCCCGCATTTTACGAGATCAAGTCCGTAGACCAATTGGATCGCGAGAATTTCGGCGCGATCCTGCATGTCATTCGCTATGCCGGCGACAAACTCCATGAAGTGGTCGAGGCGATCAATACCACCGGCTACGGCCTGACGCTTGGCCTTCAGAGCCGCATCGACACGGTCCGCGATTATGTCGAAGAACATGCCAGGGTCGGCAATCTCTACGTCAATCGCAACCAGATCGGTGCCGTTGTGGAGAGCCAGCCTTTCGGAGGCGAAGGCCTGTCAGGAACCGGCCCGAAGGCCGGCGGCCCGCACTATGTCGCGCGCTTTGCGACCGAGCGCGTCACCTGTGTCGACACCACAGCGGCCGGCGGCAACGCAAGCCTGATGGCGCAACTCGAAGGCTGATCATTGCGGCCGGGTCGTCGGTTCGACGCCGTCGGCCTGATGTTCGGTAACCCGCATCGTTACCGGCCGCTCGACGCGCCTGGCGTCCTCCCGATCCCACTGTTCCTGAGTGAGACAGCGGCGGCCGGTACGAACGTGGCTGCCGGTGACCTGATCGCCTTCCCGGCAGACCTTCGCGGGTTTGGTCGGCTCCGGGATTGCGACACTTTGCGGCGGATCGGTGCCCGCAACCAGCAGCGCCAGCATCAAGGGATCCATGCGTGCCTCCCTGCCGGCGGATTCTGGACCCGCCCGGCGAGGAGTCAATGGAGCCGGATCGACTCCATCAATTCGCGGCGCAGCGCTTCGTCCGTCTTGAAGTCGCCGAGCCAGCACTTGGTCACCATCGAGATGCCGTGCTGGTTCACGCCGCGCGTCGTCATGCAGCCGTGCGCCGCTTCGATCACGACCGCGACGCCTTTCGGCTGCAGCGCCTCCTCGAGAGCCAAGGCGATTTGGTTCGTCAGCCGCTCCTGCAGCTGAAGCCGCCGGGCGTAGCCATCGACGAGCCGCGACAGCTTGGAGATGCCCACGACGTGGCCGTTCGGGCGGTAGGCGACATGCGCCTTGCCGGTGATCGGCGCCATGTGATGCTCGCAAGTCGAGACGAGCGGGATGTCCCTCAGGAGGACGGTCTCGTCATAGCCTTCAGTCTCTTCGAAAACGCGCTCGAGGTAGGATTTCGGATCGATCCGATAGCCGGCGAACCACTCTTCGTAAGCGCGCGCGACCCGGGCCGGCGTTTCCTTGAGGCCCTCGCGCGACGGATCATCGCCGGTGGCCGCAAGCAAGGTCCGGATCGCCCGCTCGATTTCCAGCCGTCCGGGCCGCCGGTGCGGCTCGACCGGGACGACTTCGTCCAGTTCGGGAATGTCGAAGGCGTCGTAAGTACTGAGATTCACCAATCTCTCCCATTTTGGATGCCGACCTTGCTCTCCAGGGCCAGCTCATCCTCCAGATTGTCGACGTCGCGCCCGATGGTGGCAGTCGCGCAATGCACGCCCTTATTGAAGTAGCGGATCGCGAAGGAATCGCTGTCGATGTCTCCGTCGACGATCACCTGGTCCCATTCGGAGGCATGGCCGACGTAGCGGATCGCCGTTCCGAATTGCTCGCTCCAGAAGAAGGGCGCTGAGTCGAAGCGCCGCTCGATGCCGAGCATGTTGGCGGCCGCGACCTCGCCCTGCCGCTCCGCGACGACCCAATGCTCGATCCGCATGCGCTCGCCGCTTGTGGGATCGGGATAAGCGGCGATGTCGCCCGCTGCATAAATGCCGGTCACACTGGTTTGCATCGCGGAATCGACCATCACCCCATTGTCCAGCTGGGCGCCGGCGGAGCGGGCGACGTGGAGGCGGGGCTGCACGCCGATTCCGACAAGGACAAAGTCCGCCTCGATCCGCTCGCGGGCGGTGGTCGTGATCGTGCTGCCGTCAAAGCTCGACGCAACGCATCCAAGATGGAATCGGACGCCGTTCTTTTCGTGGATTTTCTTGATGTGCTCCCCGAGCGCGATGCCGAACACGCGGTCGAAGGGCACATGCTCGACCGAGACGATGTCGACTTCGACCTTGCGGCTGCGAAGAGCCGCGGCTGCTTCCATGGCGATGAAGCTGGCGCCGATGATAACCGCGCGCGCTCCTCCCTTCGCCCGTTCGGCGATTGCCCGTGCATCGGCGATCGAGCGCAGGGTGAAGACCTTGTCGCTGTCGAAACCCGGCACTGCGAGTCGGTTGGGCTCGGAGCCCGTTGCGATCAGCAGCCGGTCGTACGGAAGGTTCTCGCCCGAAGCGCAGTGGATGGTCCGCGCCGCCGCATCGACACGCGTGACCTCGGTCGACAGCCTGAGGTCGACGCGGTTTTCGGAATACCATTCGTCCGTGCGGAGCGGCAGCCACTCCTCCGGGGCAGTGCCGGCGAGATAGTCCTTTGACAGGTTCGGCCGGTCGCAGGGCGGGTCGCGGTCGGCGCTGAGCATCACGATCTCGCCCGAATAGCCGAGCCGCCGAAGCTCGTTGGCACAGGCCAGGCCTGCCGCTCCGCCGCCGATGATGACGACCCGTCCGACGTCGGTCTCCACCTCCGGCGCCTCGTCCGGCTGCGCCTTCAATTTGTAACTGACATAGGCGCGGTCGCTGTCGACATCGACCTGCCAGCGGTCGAGCGGATCGAGCGCGGGCGCCCTTAGCGGCTGTCCCGTCTTGAGATCGAAACAGGCGTGATGGAGCGGGCAACGGACGGTGCTTCCCTCGGCAACTCCGTCGGCGAGATGCCCGCCGTAATGGGTGCAGGCGCCGCTGACGGCGTAGAGCGACCCGTTGAACCGCGACAGGAGCACCGGCTCGTCGCCGACGCGTCCCGCGACGGTCCCCTCTTCGGGAATGTCGCCGAGCGGAAATCCCGAGGAGAAATCCGGCCCCGTAGCGGCCTGTGCTTCACCCACCTTGCTGCGCCCTTTCTTTCACCCGCACCCATTCGATGGTGCGGGCGTCGAAAGGTTCCGACAGAGGAGAGATGGCTCCCCGGGCCTGATTCGAACAGGCGGCCGTCCGATTAACAGTCGGATGCTCTACCGCTGAGCTACCGGGGAGCAGCCCCGAAAGGGCAGCGCGGGCTAGATAGCGCGGCTTCCCCCAAACACAACCCTCTTCAGGTGGCGAATTGCTCCATCGCGATCCGCTCGTCGAGCGCGTGCTCCGGATCGAAGAGGAGGGTTAGCGAACGATCGTGGTCCAGACGAACATCCACCTGGGCGATCTCGCGGACTTCGAACTGGTCGGCGACGGCTGAAACCGGCCGCAATGCAGGCTCCAGGGCCTTGAAGCAGACATGCGTGTCGTCCGGAAGGATCGCGCCCGACCAGCGCCGTGGCCGAAATGGGCTGATCGCCGTTAGGGCTAGCATCTTCGCCTGCAGGGGGAGAATCGGGCCGCCCGCGGAGAGGTTATAAGCAGTCGATCCTGCCGGCGTAGCAACGAGCACGCCGTCGCAGGCGAGCTCCGGGATCGCCGTCCGCCCGTTCACTGAAACTTCGATCTTGGCGGTCTGGCGGGTTTCGCGGAGCAGTGAGACTTCGTTGATCGCGGCATGGGTGAAGGTGTCGCCCCCAACCGTGCGGGCGGTCATCTCTAGCGGGGCAACACGGATCGCCTTTGCGGCTTCGATCCGCTCGGCGAGGCGATCGAGTCGCCAGTCGTTCATCAGGAATCCGACTGTGCCGCGGTTCATCCCGAAAACCGGAAGGCACGGCAGCTCGCCCTCGAGGATCCGGTGCAAGGTGTGGAGCATGAAGCCATCGCCGCCGAGTGCGACGAAGATCTTCGCCTCCTGTTCATCCGCCCAATCATAGCGGCGGCACAGCATCTCCTCGGCGGCCTTGGCGAGCTCGCGATTGGAGGTGAGGAGGGCAATCCCGCGCGCCTTGAGGTCAATCCTGGGCATCGAGGCGTCGTTCGGGCTCACATCAAAAGCATATGCGGAAACGGCCGACGCCGCGAATCGGTCATGCCGGTTCCATCGTTCGCTCGCCGGCGGCAACGACGCGCGACAGCCCGAGCGAAAGCTGGAGTGCGCCGTTGAGGCGGTCTTCCGGCGCCGACCAGTTGCGGCTGATCGCGAGCTTGCTGTCGGGCCGCAGCTTCGCGCTGCCTTTCAGGCGGTCGATGTACGAGAGCAGGCCTTGAAGGTCGGGGAAGCCGCTGGGCGCGAAGGTCACCACAGCACCGCGCGGCCCAGTGTCGAGCTTCGCGACCATGGCTTTCTTGCAGTTCAGCTTCGTCTCGACGATCTTGAGCAGGTTCGCTGTCTCTTCGGGCAGTGGACCGAAGCGGTCGATGAGCTCGGCTGCGAATTCCTCGATCGCCTGCTTGTCCTCGAGGTCGCCGAGGCGGCGATACAGGCCCATCCGCAGGTCGAGATCGGGAACGTAGACTTCCGGAATGAGGATAGGCGCATCGACGCTGATCTGCGGCGAGAACTCCTCCTCGCGCTGGACACCGCCGGCCTTGATATCGACCAATGCTTCTTCGAGCATCGACTGGTAGAGCTCGAACCCGACCTCCTTGATGTGTCCCGACTGCTCTTCGCCGAGCAAATTGCCTGCGCCGCGGATGTCGAGGTCGTGGCTCGCAAGCTGGAACCCGGCGCCGAGGCTATCGAGATCGGCGAGGACCTGTAGCCGTTTCTGCGCGCTCTCGGTGATCGACCGATCGGCGGGAGTCGTCAGATAGGCGTAGGCCCGCACTTTCGCGCGTCCGACGCGGCCGCGGAGCTGGTACAGCTGGGCGAGGCCGAACCGGTCGGCGCGGTGGACGACGAGGGTGTTGGCGCTCGGGATATCGAGACCGCTCTCGACGATGCTGGTCGAGAGCAGCACGTCATATTTGCGGTCGTAGAAGGCGCTCATCCGCTCCTCGACCTCGCTCGCGGCCATCTGACCATGGGCGGTGATCGCCTTCACCTCCGGCACCTCGTTTCGAAGCCACTCCTCGAGGTCCGGAAGGTCGGCGATCCTGGGAGCGACGAAGAAGCTTTGCCCGCCGCGATAATGCTCGCGCAGCAGGGCCTCGCGGATCACGACATGGTCCCAGGGCGTGACGTAGGTGCGGACGGCGAGCCGATCGACCGGCGGGGTCTGGATGACGCTCAGTTCGCGGAGCCCGCTCATCGCCATCTGCAGCGTGCGCGGGATCGGCGTTGCCGTGAGCGTGAGGACGTGGACATCGGCCTTGAGCGCCTTCAGCCGCTCCTTGTGAGCGACCCCGAAATGCTGCTCCTCGTCGACGATGACGAGGCCCAGTCTCTTGAATTTCAAGCCTTTCGCGAGAAGGGCGTGGGTCCCGATGACAATGTCGACGGTGCCTCTTTCGAGGCCTTCTTTCGTTTTCTTCGCCTCGGCTGCAGGGACGAGGCGCGACAGGCGCCCGACCTCGATTGGAAAGCCCTGAAGCCGCTCCACGAAATGGGCATAATGCTGTCGCGCCAGAAGCGTGGTCGGGCCGATCAGCGCTACCTGTAGGCCGGACATTGCAACGACGAACGCGGCACGGAGGGCAACTTCGGTCTTGCCGAAGCCGACGTCGCCGCAGACCAGCCGGTCCATCGGCTTGCCTGCTTCCAGGTCGCCGAGGACTTCCTGGATCGCGCGTTCCTGGTCGTCGGTCTCTTCATAGGGGAAGCGGTCGACGAACTGCGGGAAAGCCGAGTCGGGTTCGGCGACCGGGGCAGGGCGCGTTGCGCGCATCGCCGCGACCTTGATCAGCTCGCCGGCAATCTCGCGGATCCGCTGCTTCATGCGCGACTTGCGGCGCTGCCATGCCTCGCCGCCGAGGCGGTCGAGATGGACGCCCTCGCTCTCGTTGCCGTAGCGGGTCAGGAGTTCGATATTTTCGACCGGCAGGTACAGCTTGTCGCCGCCCGCATAGCCGATGGCGACGCAATCGTGCGGCGTCTTGCTGACGGGGACTTGGGTCAGCCCCTCATATTTGCCGATGCCATGCTCGGCATGGACGACGAGATCGCCGGGCGAGAGCGATGCGATCTCGGCCAGGAAGGCGTCGGCGTTGTTCCGGCGCTTGCGGCGGCGAACCAGCCGGTCGCCGAGCATGTCCTGCTCGGTGAGGACGGCCACGTCCGGCGTCGAAAAGCCATGGTCGAGCGGGAGCACCAGCAGCGCCGGCTGCGTCTTCGATCCAAGCGCCTCCTGCCAGCTGTCGACGGCCTTTTTCGCCTTCAGGCCATGATCTTCGAGAAGTCCGGCGAGGCGCTCGCGCGCACCCTTGGTGTAGCTTGCAAGGACGACCTTCCTGCCGGCCCGGCGCAGCTTCTGGACGTGGTCGGCGACCGCTTCGTAAACATTGTCGTTGCGCGCCCGCTCGGGAGCGAAATCGCGGGCGGTTTCGACGCCGAAATCGATCGTCGTCGCGCTCTCCGCTTCGGGAAATGCCGAGCTTCGGTGGATGCGCCTTTCCGGAATCTCCGCTTCCCACTCGTCCCGTGAGAGATAGAGAGCGGTCGGGTGGAGCGGGCGGTAGCTGCCCGGCTCGGCGGCCATCATGCGGCTGCGGTTCTGGAAATAATCCTCGACGCTCTCCCAGCGCGAGTCGAGCGCGCCATCGCTGCCGGAATCCCGAACGATGATGTCGCCCTCGCCCAGGAAGTCGAAGACGGTCGCGAGTCGGTCCTCGAACAGCGGGAGCCAGTGCTCCATCCCGGCCATCCGCCGCCCGTCCGAAACGGCCTGGTACAGCGGATCGCCGGTCGCCGTTCCGCCGAACGCCTCGCGGTAGCGTTCGCGGAAACGTTTGATGTTGTCCTCGTCGAGAAGCGCTTCCGAGGCGGGCATGAGCGTGAAGGTATCGGCCTTGCCGGTCGACCGCTGGTCGACAGGATCAAAGCGGCGCAAACTCTCGATCTCGTCTCCGAAGAAGTCGAGCCGAAGCGCCGTGCGCTCGCCCGAAGGAAACAGATCGATGAGCGAACCGCGCACGGCGAACTCGCCCTGTTCGGCAACGGTGTCGGTGCGCTGGTAGCCGAGCGCCGTCAGCTGACTGACGAGGGCCTCGCGATCGACCCGGTCCCCCTCCGCGATCCGCCGCGTCAGCTGCCGGATCCGGAACGGCGTCAGTACGCGCTGGATCGCACCGTTCGCGGTGACGACGAGAAGCTGCGGCTTCTTCAGCGGCTGCTCCAGAGCATTCAGCGCCGAAAGCCGCTCCGCCATCACGCGAAGCGCGGGCGAAGCGCGGTCGTAAGGCAGGCAGTCCCACGCCGGCAGCGTCAGGACGTCGACTTCGGGAGCAAAGGCCGGGACCGTGTCGGCAATCGCTCGCATCGCGGCTTCGTCCGCCGCGATGATGACCGCGCGCGACGGCTTGCTGCCACCGAACGCCACCCGCGACAGGTCAGCCGCGAGCCATGGCAGGAATCCGGTCGGAACCGACGCCAGGGTCAGCGGCTCGGACGCGCCGATTATGCGTTGCAGCGGCTCCGTCATCGCGAGATCGGGATGTAGTCGAGCTTCTGGAGCGCGTGGAGCATGGGTCCCTGGTAGCGTTCCGGCGCCTCAGCGGTTCCGCTTGCCCAGGCCATGATGTCGACATCCTGCTCCTCGAGCATTCGCGCGAACAGCAAGCGGTCCGCGTCTCCCCACGACTGGTGATGCGCGTCGAAGAATCCGCCGACGAGCAGGTCCGCTTCATAGGTGCCGCGATGGTGCGCTCGCCAACGAAGGCGCTTCAATTCAGCGTCTGGATGCATCGTCGCCATGTAGGAGCGCAAACAAGCAGAGGAAAGCCGCCGCATCGCGCGCATTGCGACCGGACCGGTCATCTCTTACGACCCGGTCATGGAATTCATCGGCGATTTTCAGAAGGACGGCTATGCGCACATCCGGGAACTGGTCCCGCCGGAAGTCGCCCGCGCCTTCGTCGCGCGGCTGAAGGAGGCGACGGGGGGACGGCCGATCCCGCTCAGCCAGCCGCAGCCGTTTCCGGCGGTCCTCAAGCATGCTGCCTTCGACGTTCCTTCGGACGTCTTCAAACCCATGGAGTTCTTCCTGTGGGGCCTGACTCCGATGATGAGCCAGCTGGTCGGCCGCGACCTGTTGCCGAGCTACACCTATTTCCGGATCTATCTGAAGGATGACATCTGCCGGGTGCATTCCGACCGCCCGTCGAGCGAGTTCGGTCTGTCGATGACGCTGGAATATAGCGACGACCAGCCGTGGGACCTGCAGGTCGGCAAGGAGAGGATCGATTCCCTCTATCCGCTGTCGGACGACTTCGGGACCATGGATTACGCGTCGGTTCGAATGGAGGTCGGGGATGCGGTCCTGTACCAGGGTAGCCACTACGCGCACGGGCGGATGCAGCCGAACCCGAACGCCTGGTCGGCGCACCTCTTCCTCTTCTTCGTCGATCGCGACGGGCCTTATGCCAAGCACGCCTTCGACGAGAAGGAGTTCGAGAGGGTGGACTTCACCTTCGTCTGACGAGCCGGCGTTTGACGAAGCCACCGGTCCGCACCACTGATCGCAACATGCGGCCCGACATCCTCAATCCGCTGTTCGCCGAGATGGAGACGCTTCCCGGCGTTGGGCCGCAGGTCGCGAAGCAGCTGAAGCGGCTCGATCTCACGCGCGTGATCGACCTCGTTTATCACCTGCCGACCGGTGTGATCGAACGCGTCCGGGCGCCGGCTGCGGACGCGTCTCTGCTCGGCCGCAATGTCATCCTTGAGTTGAAGCCGTACCAGACGCGGGAGCCACGCTCCGGCCGCGGGCCGATGCGCGTCTTCGCCTCCGACCGCGACGGCAACACGATCAGCCTCATCTATTTCAACAATCCGGGCTGGGCGAAGAAGAGCCTGCCGATGGATGAGATGCGGATCGTCTCGGGCAAGCTCGAGCAGTATGGCGACGAGTGGCAGATCATCCATCCGGAAGTTTCCGAACCGGGGAAGGGACCGGGACCGGTCATCCGCGAACCTGTCTATCCGCTCACCGAAGGCATCACCAACAAGCGCATGCGCGAGCTTGCGGGCTTCGCGATCGAGCGCGCCCCGGAGCTTCCCGAATGGATCGAGCCGAGCCTGGCCGCTCGCGAGGCGTGGCGGCCGTGGCGCTCTGCGATCGCCGAGGGGCATCAGGATCCGTACGCGACCCACGCGCGCCGCCGCCTCGCCTATGACGAGATTTTCGCCAACCAGCTGGCGCTCCTGCTGCTCCGGCAGTCGGCGCGCCGCAATCGAGGCATTCCGCTCGCCGGAACGGATGCGCTGATAGGCAAGCTGAAGCTGCCCTATCAGCACACGAGCGCGCAGCGGCGGGTCATCGGAGAGATCCGCGGCGACATGGAGCAGAGCGTCCCGATGCTGCGTCTGCTCCAGGGCGACGTCGGCTCCGGCAAGACATTGGTCGCGACCGAGGCGATGCTGATCGCGGTGGAAGCGGGTGCCCAGGCGGCGCTCCTCGCTCCGACCGAAATCCTCGCGCGCCAGCATTTCGACACGCTGACGAAGCAGGTCGGCTCGCTCGGCGTCCATGTTGCGATCCTCACGGGACGCGAGAAGGGCCGCGCGAGGGAGAGCGTGCTGATGGGTCTCGCCGACGGCTCGATCGACATCCTCGTCGGCACCCATGCCATTTTTCAGGAGAAGGTCGCGTACCGGAACCTCGGCCTCGCGGTAATTGACGAGCAGCATCGCTTCGGCGTGTCGCAGCGGCTTCTGCTGTCGCAAAAGGCCGAGCGGCCGCCGCACCTGCTGGTGATGACGGCGACACCGATCCCGCGGACCCTGACGCTTACCCAATATGGCGAGATGGACGTCAGCCGGATCGACGAGATGCCGCCGGGGCGGACGCCGATCGAAACGCGGGTGATCAGCGAGGAGAAGCTGACGGACGTGGTCGACGGCCTCGGCCGCCACATCGCTGCGGGCGGCCAGGCTTATTGGGTCTGTCCTTTGGTCGAGGAGAGCGAGACCAGCGACGCGGCGGCGGCCGAGGAGCGGGCACGAGTGCTCAAGCTCCGCTTCGGCGAGGACAAGGTCGGGCTGGTCTACGGCCGGATGAAAGGGCCGGAGAAGGACGCGGTCATGGCGGCCTTCGCTAGCGGCGCCTTGGCCGTGCTGGTGGCCACGACCGTGATCGAGGTCGGCGTCGACGTTCCCAACGCCACGTTGATGATCGTTGAGGGCGCCGAGCGGTTCGGGCTGGCGCAGCTCCACCAGCTTCGCGGACGGGTGGGGAGAGGAACAGGCAAGAGCACCTGCTTGCTCATTCGCGGCTCGAACCTGACCGAAACGGCGCGGGCCCGCCTTGCGCTAATGCGAGAGACCAACGACGGCTTCCGCATTGCGGAGGAGGATCTGCGGCTCCGCGGCCCCGGCGAAATCCTGGGCACCCGCCAATCGGGCGAAGAGGCCTTCCGGGTCGCGAAAGCGGAGGATGTCGAGGATCTGGCGCCGATCGCCCAGTCCGACGCCCAGCTCCTGCTCGATCGGGACGGCGGCCTTTCCGGCCCGCGTGGCCAGGCAGCGAGGGTCTGCCTCTATCTTTTCGAGCGTGACCAGGCTGTGGGGCTGATCCGGGGGGGCTAGCGGACCAGCAACGCGTGGCGTTTCTTGCCCAGGCTGAGCTTTACCGACTCGCCCGGTACTTCAATCGTCAGCCCCGGATCGCTCACGGTCTGATCATTCAGCCGAACCGCGCCCTCGGCGATCTTGCGCTTTGCTTCCTTGTTCGACGGCGTGAAGCCGAGCGCCGTCAGCGCGTGCGCGATATTCATGCCGTCGCCGACCGAAAGCGTCGGCAGGTCCTCGCCCGCGCCGCCTTCTGCGAAGGTCTGTCGGGCCGTTTCCTCTGCAGCCCGCGCGGCATCCTCTCCGTGAAGCATCGCCGTCGCCGCGTTTGCGAGCGCGATCTTCGCCTGGTTGATCTCGGCGCCGGGAAGGCTCTCCAGCCGCGTAATCTCGTCCAGCGGGATATCCGTGAACAGCCGCAGGAACTTGCCGACGTCGGCGTCATCCGCGTTCCGCCAGAACTGCCAGTAATCGTACGGACTGAGCAGGTCAGCGCTGAGCCACACGGCGCCTTGGGCCGTCTTGCCCATCTTCGCACCGTCGGCCGTGGTGATCAGCGGCGTCGTCACTCCGAAGACCTCGGTCCCATCGATCCGGCGCGTAAGCTCGATGCCGTTGACGATATTGCCCCACTGGTCAGACCCGCCGAGCTGCAACCGGCACTCGGCGCGCCGCGACAGTTCCAGAAAATCATAGGCCTGGAGGATCATGTAATTGAATTCGAGGAAGGTCAGCGGCTGCTCGCGGTCGAGGCGCAAGCGGACGCTGTCGAACGTCAGCATCCGGTTGATGGTGAAATGCCGTCCGACGTCGCGGAGGAAGGGCAGATACTCCAGCCCGTCGAGCCATTCGGCATTGTCGAGCATGATCGCACCGGTCGAGCTGTCGCCGAAATCGAGGAACCGCTCGAAGACCTTGTGGATACCCGCGATGTTCGCGGCAATGTCGGCTTCCGTCAGCAGCTTGCGGCTTTCGTCCTTGCCCGACGGATCGCCGACCTTGGTGGTTCCGCCACCCATCAGCACGATCGGCCGGTGCCCCGCCTGCTGCATGCGGCGGAGCATCATGATCTGCACCAGGCTTCCGACATGAAGGCTCGGAGCGGTCGCGTCGAAACCGATATAGCCGGTAACCTGCCCCTTCAACGCGAGCGCATCCAGCGCCGCCCCATCCGTCACCTGGTGGATGTACCCGCGCTCGTCGAGAAGCTTCAGGAGGTCGGATTTATAGGCCGTCATGATTTGCCGCTTAGCGTGACAGTTCGCCCACTGCTACTGTGTCGCGATGCAGCTGAACCTCGTTCCGCATCCATCCGCACCGCCCGCTGATCCGCCGTTCAAGGTCTGGGCGAGCGTGGACCACGCCAGCTCACTCGGAGCTGTCGCGACGACCAACATCTGGTTCGGTGTTGGCGCGCCGGCCGACCGATTCGTTATTCCCGAAAGCGATAGCCCAGGCCGCGCTGACGAACTGTGGAAGACCACCTGTTTCGAGGCATTCCTGCGGGCTGAGGCCTCGGACTCCTACCGCGAATGGAATTTCGCCCCCTCAGGCGATTGGGCGGCCTATGATTTCTCCGGCTATCGTGAGGGAATGTCGCCTGCTGAAGTCGCCGAGCCCTACGTGCGAATGGAGGAAAATTTCACCTGGTGGGCGCTAGGCGCGACGATCGCGGTTGATGCGGAACGGACGTGGCATCTCGGTCTGTCAGCGGTGCTCGAGGAAAAAGATGGGACCAAATCCTATTGGGCTTTGGCGCATTCGAACCCGGACAAGCCCGATTTCCACCTTGCGGATTGCTTCGCCGCCAAGCTTGCCTAGACAGCTTCCATGACCCTGTTCGGAATCGACCGGCTGCTCGCTGATCCTGAATTGCTGAAGCAGCTCGAAGGCAAGCGCGTCGCGCTCCTGGCGCATCCGGCATCGGTCACCGCGGACCTGACCCACAGTCTCGACGCGCTGTTCGCTGCCGGGGTGAGGGTAACGGCGGAATTCGGCCCGCAACACGGCGTCCGCGGCGATCTCCAGGACAATATGATGGAATCGCCGGACTTCACCGATGCGACCTACGGAATTCCAGTGTTCAGCCTGTACGGCGAGGTCCGCCGGCCGAGCGGTCAGATGCTGTCGACCTTCGACACGATCCTCATCGACCTGCAGGATGTCGGCTGCCGGATCTACACCTTCATCACGACGCTTCTGTATGTCCTCGAAGCCGCGGCGGAGAACGGCAAGAGCGTCTGGGTTCTGGACCGACCCAATCCAGCCGGCCGGCCGATCGAGGGCCTCGCGCTGCGGCCAGGTTGGGAAAGTTTCGTCGGCGCCGGGCCGATTCCGATGCGGCACGGGCTGACGCTGGGCGAGCTCGGCCAATGGTTCGTCGACCACTTCAAGCTCGGCGTTGAATACCGGGTGATCGAGATGGATGGCTGGAAGCCGGACGAGGCGCCGGGCTTCGGCTGGCCCGCAGATCGCATCTGGATCAATCCGAGCCCGAACGCGGCGAACGTCAACATGGCGCGCTGCTATGCTGGAACGGTGATGCTCGAGGGCACGACCCTAAGCGAGGGCAGGGGCACCACCCGCCCGCTGGAGCTGTTCGGAGCGCCCGACATCGAGCCGCGCCGGGTGATGGACGAGATGCAGCGGCTTGCGCCGGATTGGCTGGAGGGCTGCAAGCTGCGCGAAATCCACTTCGAGCCGACTTTTCACAAACATGTCGGCCAGCTCTGCAACGGCCTG
>DATMHP010000128.1:0-3529 GCA_035554875.1 Sphingomicrobium sp. | reverse complement strand
GGACCAGTGGACTCCGGAGCGCCGCCGCGATCCGGTCGCCACCCATAATGTGATGACGATGGCGCAGCTCCAGAAGCTTGCGCCGGAATTCAACTGGGCAGAAACTCTCAACGCGGTCGGACTTTGCGCCGCTAAGACGGTGGATGTCGCCGAGACCACTGCCGTCACGGCCGCAGGCAAGCGCATCGCCGATGTGCCGCTCGACACCTGGAAGGACTATCTCACCTTCCGCTTCATCAGCGACCACGCGATGTTCCTTCCCAAAGCGTTCGACGACGCGCGCTTCGGCTTCTACGGCCACACGCTCAACGACGTCCCCGAGCAGCGCGCGCGTTGGAAGCGCGGGATGGAGCTGCTCGACGAATCCCTGGGCGAAGCGGTCGGCCAGCTCTACGTCGCGGACCACTGGCCTGACGCCACGGCACAGAAGGCGCAGGAGCTGGTTGATGATGTTCGCGCCGCCTACCACGACAAGATCGAGCATGCGGCCTGGATGGACGCAGCGACCCGCAAGGCTGCGCTCGAAAAGCTCGGCACCTTCGATCCGCGCATCGGCCATCCGGTCAAGTGGATCGATTATTCGGACCTGAGGATCAGCCGCACCGATCCGCTGGCGAACGACGTCGCAAGCGAGAACTTCCAGTGGCAGCTGGACCTCAAGCGCTTCCCGCACCCGGTGGACCGCGGCCTGTGGTTCATGAACGCGCAGGAGGTGAACGCTTATTACGACCCGACGATGAACCAGATCACGGTTCCGGCCGCGATCCTCCAGCCGCCCTTCTTCGACGCCAATGCCGACCCGGCCGTGAATTATGCCGAGACCGGAGCGACGACGATCGGCCATGAAATGGGCCACGGCTTCGACGACGAGGGCCGCCAGTTCGACGCCAAGGGCCGGCTTCGCGACTGGTGGACCAAGGGCACCGCGGCCAAATACAAAGTGAAGGCCGACATGCTCGCCGGGCAGTTCGACAAGTACGAGCCGCTGCCCGGGGTTCACATCAAGGGCAAGCTGACGCTCGGCGAGAACCTTGCCGATCTCGGCGGTCTTGAAGCCGCCTATGACGCCTACCGCCGCTACGTCGCCCGTCACGGTGAGCCGCCGGTGATCGACGGCTTCACCGGCGACCAGCGCTTCTTCATCGCTTACGCCCAGGCCTGGCAGGGCAAGCGCCGAGAGGGTGCGCTTCGCCAGCAATTGCTGAGCAACCCGCACAGCCCCGAGGAATATCGGGTCAACGGGATCGTCCGCAATTTCGACCCCTGGTACAAAGCGTTCAACGTAAAGCCCGGAGACAAGCTCTATTTACCTCCGGAACAGCGCGTTCACGTCTGGTGACCGGCTAGGAAATCGCGGATTTCGCGGCTAGGGCGGCGGCGTGAGCGCCACCGTCCATCCGCTGCATCCGACGAAGGAGCCGTCGCTCGAGCCGCTGATGCAGCTCGTCGCCGACGACATGAACGGCGTGAACGCCGTCATCCTCGACCGCATGCAGAGCAAGGTCGCGCTCATTCCCGAGCTGGCGGGTCACCTGATCGCCGGCGGCGGAAAGCGGATGCGGCCGATGCTGACGCTGGCCTGCGCGGCGCTGCTCGGTTACCCGGGCACGCGGCACCACAAGCTCGCGGCGGCGGTCGAGTTCATCCACACCGCGACCCTGCTCCATGACGATGTCGTCGACGGGTCGGGAATGCGGCGCGGCAAGCGGACCGCCAACCTCATCTGGGGCAATCCGGCGAGCGTGCTGGTCGGCGACTTCCTGTTCAGCCGCGCCTTCGAGTTGATGGTGGAAGACGGAAGCCTCAAGGTGCTCAAGATCCTGAGCTCCGCCTCATCGATCATTGCGGAGGGCGAGGTCGAGCAGCTGACCGCGCAGCGCCGGATCGACACTGACGAAGAACAATATCTGGCGATCATCGGCGCCAAGACCGCGGCCCTGTTTGCCGCCGCCTGCCGCGTCGCGCCAGTCGTCGCGGAGGCCGACGAGGAGACCGAGCTGGCTCTCGAAGCCTATGGCAAGAACCTCGGCATCGCTTTCCAGCTTGCCGACGACGTCATCGACTACGCATCCGACGCCGAAGTGATGGGCAAAGGCGTCGGTGACGATTTCCGCGACGGCAAGATGACGCTTCCGCTGATCCTCGCTTACGCGCGCGGATCAGAAGAGGATCGCGCATTCTGGCGCGCCGCCGTCAGCGGGACGCGGACGAGCGATGAAGATCTGGCCCACGCCACAGCCTTGATGCGCTCGACAGAAGCTCTGGCCGACACGATCGAATGCGCTCGTCACTACGGACGCCGCGCAATCGACGCGCTCGCCAACTTCCCGGCCAGCCGCGCGAAGAGCGCCCTGACCGAGGCCGTCGAGTTCGCGATCCAGCGCGCTTACTGACGAGGCGGCTTGATTCCGGGCGGGCGCTTTGGCAACTCGCGCGGCATGAACATCGCGCGAATCTCGGAGCTTGACCGGCGGACCACCCAGGCCGGCCGCGCCAACGCCGGTCTCTGGCTGCTCGAGTTCGAGCGCAAGCAGGCCCAGCTTCCCGATCCGCTGACGGGATGGAACGGCTCCGGCGACACGAACACGCAGGTGAAGCTGACCTTCCGCACCCGCGAGGAAGCCGTGGCCTACGCAGAGCGGAATAATATCGCCTATCACATCGTCCCGGCCACGCCCGTAAAGCTCAAGCTCCAGGCCTACGCGGACAATTTCCGCTAGGGGCCTTGCACCCTCGCCCAGCCGGATGCAGTCTCTAGCCGCCGAAGCCAGGGGGAAAGCTGTCCGGTTGCGTCAGTCTCATCGTCGGAACGCGTCCTGAAGCCATCAAGCTTGCGCCTGTCGCCGCGGCCCTCGCCGGGCGCGGGATGCTGCCGACGCTCGTCTTCACCGGCCAGCATCCGCGGCTGAAGCGCTCCGACTACGGCCTCGCCCGCTTCTCCGCGATCCGGCTGGATTGTCCCGGACAGGAGAATCCGCACGCCCATGTCGGCGCGGTCGGCAGGGCCGTTCACGCTGCGCTTCAGGAGCTTGAGGCCGATCTCGTCCTCGTCCAGGGCGACACGTCGAGCGCGCTCGGCGGTGCTCTCGGAGCGAGGCTTGCCGGAGTGCCGGTCGGCCATGTCGAAGCGGGGCTGAGGAGCCACAATCTGAGCAATCCCTGGCCGGAGGAGGAATTCCGGATCGCCATCGACCGCGACGCTGAGCTGCTGTTCGCGCCGACGGAGCTGAGCGCCGCGAACCTGAGGCGCGAGCGGGTGCGCGGGGCGATCCACGTCACCGGCAACAGCGGCATCGACGCCGTGCTGGGCATCAGCGAGAGCGTCGGTGCCTTCCGGACCGCAGGCCCACCGCGCCTGCTCGTCACCTGTCATCGCCGCGAGAATTGGGGCGACGGCCTTGCCGCTATCGCGACTGCGCTGAGGCAGATCGCCGGCGAAGGCGTCGCCCGCGTCGAGTTGATCCTTCATCCCAACCCGTTTGTGTCGGACCAGATGCGCACGATGCTGCTCGGACAAGCGGGAGTGACC
>DATMHP010000127.1:0-28921 GCA_035554875.1 Sphingomicrobium sp. | reverse complement strand
CGTAGATTCAACGCCATGCCCGACGAGTCGATGCATTCAAACGAATTCAGGGGGCGCGGAGCGACCCGCAATTCAACGCCGACACGCTTCAACCTGAAGGAGCGGGCGGAGGACGGCGACAGGCTCGACAGCGTCGAGGCGCTCGACGGGATCGCGAGGCGGCGGACGACGGTGACGATCGAGCACCCGAAGACGATCCTGACCCGCAATGCCTCGCCGGACATCGGCTTCGACCGCTCGGTGAACCCCTATCGCGGATGCGAGCACGGCTGCATCTACTGCTTCGCGCGGCCGACGCATGCCTATCACGACCTGTCGCCGGGGGTGGATTTCGAATCCCGGCTGTTCGTTAAGCCGCAGGCTGCCGCGTTGCTTCACCAGGCGCTGTCGAAGCCGGGCTATAGCTGCGCGCCGATCGCGCTCGGGACCAATACCGATCCCTACCAGCCGATCGAGGAGAGGTGGAAGATCACCCGCTCGGTCATCGAGCTCCTGCTCGAGTGCAAGCATCCGTTCACCATCACGACGAAGTCGGACCGCGTGCTTCGCGACCTCGACATATTGAAGCCCGCGGCGGCGCTCGGGATCGCGTCGGTGGCAGTCTCGGTCACGTCGCTCGATCCGAGGATCAGCCGGGTCCTGGAGCCGCGGGCGCCCGCCGGGCGCAAGCGGGTGGAGGCGATCCGGCGGCTCAATGAGGAAGGCGTGCCCTGCTATGTCGCGATTGCGCCCGTCATCCCGCAGATCACCGATCACGAGATGGAGAGCATCGTCGAAGCTGCGGCCGCGGCCGGAGCGCGCGGCGGCTTTTTCCTTCCGGTGCGGCTTCCGCACGAGGTCGCGCCTCTGTTCCGTGACTGGCTGAAGCAGCATTTCCCGGACCGCGCGGGGAAGGTGATGAACGTCATCCGGCAGATGCGCGGGGGTCGCGACAACGACCCCAATTTCTTCAGCCGGATGCGGGGGCAGGGGCCATGGGCGGAGCTCTTGAAGACGCGGTTCGAAATCGCGGTGAAGAAGCACGGGCTCCGGCAAGCCAAGTTCGCACTCCGCCGCGACCTGTTCGAGCCGCCGCAGGGCGACCAGCTGCGGCTCCTTTAATCGACGGATGCGCATTTTTTATCGACGGCGCGGGTGACAGCCGTTCGAAGGCTTCGCTACGGCTCCGGCATGACTCGCTCCATCCTGACCGCGCTTGCCCTCGTGCTCGCCGTTCCAGCCGCCGCACAGACCGTGCCCAGCCAAGTCGCCCAGCTGCGCGATTCCGCGCTGAAGGACGATTATGCCTGGGACATCACGGAGGGCCTGACGACCGAGGTCGGCCAACGCCTCGCAGGATCGGAAGCCGAGGCACGCGCCCGGACCTGGGCCGTCGCCAAGCTGAAGGCGATGGGATTCTCCAATGTCCGGGTCGAGATGTTCGACATGGCGACCTGGAGCCGCGGGCCCGAGAGCGCAGAGATCCTCGCGCCTTTCCCGCAGAAGATGGTCGTCGCAGCCCTCGGCAACAGCGCCTCGACGCCGCCGGAAGGGATCAGCGGCGAGGTTGTCGGCTTCGATACTTTGGAAGAACTTGTCGCCGCTCCGGACGCGGCCGTCCGAGGCAAGATCGTCTTTGTAAGCCACGCGATGCCGCGCACGCAGGACGGCTCCGGCTACGGCTATTTCGGCGGGCCGCGCCGGCAGGGGCCGGGGATTGCCAGCAAGAAGGGCGCGATCGCAATCGTGATCCGCTCGATCGGCACCGACCATCACCGCAACCCGCACAGCGGCGTCATGAGTTTTCCCGAGGGCGTGAAGCCGATCCCGGCCGGTGCGCTCACTCTGCCCGATGCCGAGCAGCTTCAGCGGATCCTCAAGCGCGGCAAGCCGGTGACGATGCGGCTGACGTTGGTCTCGAAGACGGGCAGCGGCCAGTCGGGCAATGTCATCGCCGAAGTGCCCGGCCGCGATCCGAAGCTGCCGCCGGTCCTTGTCGGCGGCCACCTCGACAGCTGGGACCAGGGCACTGGCGCCATCGACGACGCGACGGGCATTGCGATCGCGACCGCCGCCGCAAAGCGGATCATGGATTCAGGGCGGCCGCTGCGGACGATCCGGATCGTCTGGTTCGGGGCCGAGGAGGTCGGGCTGTTCGGCGGCCTGGATTATCTGAAGAAGCACGGGACCGAGCCGCATTATGCGCTCGCCGAGAGCGATTTCGGCGCCGGCAAGATCTGGCGCGTGAACAGCAAGCTGGGGAAGGAGCGCGAGGCCGAAGCGAAGATGCTGCAGTCGGCGCTGGCGCCGCTCGGGATCGTTCCCGGATCGCTCGACCAGGCGGACGGTTCGGATATCGAGCCGCTTCTCGACGCCGGAATGCCGGGCGTCGGCCTCAGCCAGGACGGAACCTATTATTTCGACGTCCACCACACGCCCGACGATACGCTCGACAAGGTCGACCCCGAGGCGCTGCGGCAGAATGTCGCCGCGTGGACGGCGATGCTGGCAGTGCTTGCCGGACCGGTCGAGCCGGAGCCGAAACGGGCGCGGTGAGTTTCATTCCTCCAAAAGGAGGAAAATCTCATGCGCATCCTGATCGTCCTGCCGCTCGCGGCGCTCGCGGCCGCCTGCAACGTCTCGACCGACGCGAACAACAGCGCGGTCACGGTCCAGTATAATCAGGAGACGGCGCAGAATGCCGCCGAGGATGTCGGCAACACGGCAGAGAATATCGGCAATGCCATCGCCAACGAGGCGAACGAGACGGCCGACAAGATCAACAACAGCAATGTCGTCAGCAACGACAATGAGCGGAACACGGCCGCCACCGAGAACCGTCAGTAAAGCCTGTCAGGTTCGGTTGGCGGCGATTGCGGCGACCGTTCTGAGCCCGGTGCGGACGCGCTCCATCAGGCGCTCGTCCGCCTTTGCCGAATAGACGGCGTAGATCGAATAAGAGAATCGCGGCTTGTCCTTGAGCAGGTGCAGGCGCCCCGATTCGAGGTGCGGGCGAGCCGCTTCCATCCGGAAATAGCCGCTTCCGCCGACGGCCAGGATGTAATCGAGCGCGAGCGGACCGTGGTTGACGGAGAGCGCCGGGCTGGCGGCTTCGGGGAAGGCGGCGTGGTAGTTGCTGCGGAAATCCGCGCCCCAGTCGACATGGACATAATCGTCTCCGCCGAGCTCCGTCGCATTGGGATCGGTGGCCACGGCGACCAGGGCTTCCTCGAGCAGGAGCTCGGGAACGATTCCCGTCCGGTGATGAGGCGCGTAGACGACGGCGAGGTCGAGCGCGCCTTCCTGCACCTGATCGACGAGGCGGTCGGCTACGTCCACCTGCGCCCGGATCGCCACATCGGTGGAGTGGCTCCGCATCCACACCAGCCAGTCCAGCAGCAGCGGATTCCACAGGCTGTGCTCGCCGCCGATCGAAACGACATTCTCGCGTCCCGCGGGAAGCGAGACCTGGTGACGCGCCGTCTCCCAGACCTGCACCAGGCTGGTGGCGTAGCGGAGGAACTGGTCTCCCGCGGGGGTCAGCTTCGCCCCGGCCTTGTTGCGAATGAACAGCTGGCGGTCGAGCTGTTCCTCGAGGACTCGGACCCGGGCGCTGACCGTGGTCTGGGTCACGTTCAGGTTGGAAGCGGCGCGGACGAAGCTTCCGGTCTTCACGATTTCGAGGAAGGTGCGGGCGGCGGTGATGTCCATTTCAATGCATCTTATCGAATAGGAAAGTGCAATGGTATTCGTTTGTCCGCTTTATTGCAAAGGCAGATACTCCCTTCATCGTAGAGCGAGAGGCGTGCGCTCGCCTCTGCGACTGGAGGAGACCGACATGGGAAAGGACTATCACGGCTATAAAAGCTACGGCGAGGCCGACGCCTCCGCCGATGGCTTCATTGGAGCGATCCGGCGGCGGCTCAAGGCGGCGCTGAACTTCATCGCCCGGCCCACGCCGACGCCGACGATCCTGAGCGAAGGCCGTGTGCGCGGCTATTCGACTCTCGGTACGAAGAGCGGCCTTGGGCGCTCCGACGACTGCCCATTCCCCGCTGCGCCGGCCAGCAACGAAAACGCGTGATGCACGCGCTGATCATCCATGAGGAGCCGTTCTTCGCGCCGATAAAGGAAACGCTGTCAGGCATCGGCTATATGTCGTTCGACCTGGCATCGAGCGCCGCCGCGGCGCGCGCCGCGGCCCGGCGCCGGGCGCCTGACCTGATCGTTACCGCCTACCGGCTGCCGGACGGAACGGCGCGCGAGGCGATGAACGCCATTTGCGCGGTCCGAGACTGTCCGACGGTCTTCGTTACAATTGAAACCGATGCCGTTCTCAACTGGCTGCCGTCGGCAGTCATCGTAACACGGCCGTTTGAACAGATCGCCCTCGAGATCGCTGTCGAAGAGGCGATCCTCAAGCCCTACTCGAGCCGCCGCGGCCGCCGTCCCTCGCTCGGCGGATCGACCGCGCTCCTCTATTCCTGAAAGCTGGTCGGGGAGACAGGATTCGAACCTGCGGCCCTCTGCTCCCAAAGCAGATGCGCTACCAGACTGCGCTACTCCCCGACTTCGACCGGCGCTTACGCGGCGGGCACCGCGCAGACAAGCAGCCGCCGCTATTTGGGAACCGCGACGCCGGAATTCCATTTCATCGGTGAATGACCGAAACGCAAAGCAGGTCCGATCCGCGCCCTAGCTTCGGCGGCGAGGTTTCGCGCAACCTGCCGGCGCATAATTGGGGCTGGTTCCTGTTCCGCGGGATCATCGCACTGATCCTCGGGCTGCTGGCGATCTTCTTCCCGTTCAGCGCTCTGACCGCCTTCGCCTTCCTGTTCGCGCTGTTCGCCTTCGTCGACGGTGTCAGCTTGCTGGTCACCGGCATCGCCGGCGCGACTCATCACCGCGAGCGCTGGTGGGGCCTGCTCATCGCCGGTCTGGCCGGGATCGCGGTCGGCGTGATCTACATGGCCTGGCCCGGGCTCAGCACCGTCAGCTATGCTTTCGTCTTTCTGGTGATGATCGCGATCTGGGCGATCGTGAACGGGCTTGGGCAGATCGGTGCGGCTATCCGGCTGAGGAGAGAGATCGAAGGCGAGTGGCTGCTTGCGGTCGCAGGGTTTTTCTCGGTCCTGCTCGGCGTCGCGATCCTCGTGGTGACAGCGGCGGTTCCCGGCGCGTCGCTGCTTTCGGTCGGGCTGATCATCGGCTTCTATGCTCTGCTCGCAGCGGTGGTGCTGATCGGCCTCGCGATCAGGCTGAGGGGGCACAAGCGGAGGAACATCTCGGCTTGAGCGCCCGTCACGGGAGCAAATCCGCCATTCGCGCGCCGACATGCCCCCAGCATGCCGGAACGGATGCTCGTCAATCGGGTTCGCATGCGGCGGCCCGCTGGCCGGCATTGGCTGTCTGTTCGTGCTGCTCGCGATTGCTGGGCGATCGCTTCGCCGCACTCGGCGGCTTTGCTGGTGGGCCCGGCAGGATTCGAACCTACAACCTAGCCGTTATGAGCGGCCGGCTCTACCGTTGAGCTACAGGCCCCTGAGCACGAAAATGGCAGATAGACAGGCCGCGCCGCCGCGCCAAGTCAGGTGCGCGGAAAGGCGAGGCAGATCGCGCTCGGCGACACGATCATCTCGACGCCCGCGCTATGCGCAAGGCCACGGGCGAGGCGAAGCGGGAATTCCTTCGACATCGTATCGTGCGGCGAGCCGAACAGCTGCTCGTCCCGCAATCCTGCGAGCGCCGCCGGCCGGCTGATCCAGACGGTGCAGCGGTCGCCTTCCGGGTCGACGCCCAGTCGCAGAGTCTCGCCTTCGGCGGCCCTCGCGATCACCGCCACCATCATGCGTTGAATGAGCCGCTCGGCGACTTCGCGGTCGACGGTCATCTTGAGATCGGCGGTCGATCGGGATGCTTGCAGGGATATGTTCCGCGCGGAGGCCTCCTCGCGAAGAGAGCCGATCATCTGCTCCATCAGCTCGCCGAGGTCTATCTGCGGATGGTGGCGCCCGTTCGCGTGATCGATCCTGGCGGCGAAATCCAGGTCCTCGATCGCGCTGAGCAGCAGCCGGGCCTGCACGACGATTTCGCATGCGCGGTCGCGATAGGCCCTATCGGCGGGTCCAAGGAACTCGCCGCTGATCATTTCGGCGAAGCCTATGATCGCATTGAGCGGAGTCTTGATCTCGTGCACGAGCTCACGAAGCGAGGTCGGGTCGCTTGCGGTCACGTCGCCCCCGGCGCGTTGAGCGACACCCCTGTAGCCGGCGAAACGGCCGGTCGACCGCTCGAAAGCCGGGATTCCACTGATCCTCCAGGTGCCGCCCGTGCTCGCGTCGCGCGGAAGCTCGAGCAGTCCGTCGTGGAAAGGCGCCCGCGCTGCGAAGGCCCGCTCGACCTTATGGTCGATTCCCGAAGCGGCATTCCCCTGCGCGATCGAGCGCCCGATAAGCGCCCCGCGAGGCGCGCCATCGACCCAGCCGATCTCGCCGGCTTCGTTGCACTCCCAACGGAAAAGCCGGGGCGAATCGGCCGGTTCCGAAGCAGGCCCGGCAAAGTCCGTCACGCGCGAACTTCGAAGCCGTTCGATCCGGGCCACCACCTCACTGATCGATGGGATCGGCGCCTCAGCGGAGGAGCTTGGCATTTCGCGCGGAGCCGCGTCCGCCCCCTCCGAGCGCATAGCGGCAATGAAGCTTCGGCAGTCATCGCTCGCCGAGCTGGCGACGTGTCTCCACTCGGATGCAGTCAGCCTCGCACCCGCAAGGATCGGGGCTGCGACGGTCAGCCGATCGGCTGCGAAGGCAGCGACCAGATCAGGGGGAAGGGGAAGCGCGGCGATTGCAAGAGCGGTGCTGACCCGAACGCGCTCCTCCACGGATCCGCGGTCGTCGCGGATGATTCCGAGGGCGCGCTCCAGCATTTGGCAATTGCCTTCGCCCTGCGCCCTGGCGACGAGCTCCACGAGCTGGCGCCAGCGGATCGAACGGTCGTGCGCCGTTGCTGCCGGCTGTTCCAGCACAGTCGTCAAACGATCGTCGAACCGCACCGTCACACTCGCGAGTCTGCCCAAACCGGAAGGATTTCCGCCTTCTGCTCTATCCCGGGGGCGCGATGGCGGAAGATAGGATTGGTTAACTATCCCGAAACGAGACAATAGTTTACGTAAGTTTGACTCAAAAAAAAGGGGCCGCCGAAGCGACCCCCTTCATCACTTTGCAGGAGCCGATCAGGCCTTGGCGTTGGCGTAAACCAGCCAGAATTTGGCGAGTTCGGCAGTCGTGCCCGTAACCTTGTTCAGGGCGGCAGCTGCTCCGGCCTTGTCGCCCTGCCGGGCGAGCGCCATGCCGAGGTGCAGGTTGTTGCGGTTCGCGTCTCCGCCCTTGGCAAGCGAGGCACGGTAGAAATCCGCGGCTTTCGCATAATCGCCATAACCGTACCAGGCGTCGCCGGTCCCGGTCAGGCTGACCGCGGTTGCGGTCGCGGCCGGTGCGGTCGCGAGGCTGGCCTTGTCGCCCTGGCTCTTCTGCGAGGCCAAAGTGTAGAGCTGGCTGAAGCTGGACTCGGAACGCTTGATCGCGTTGGCTGCAAAGCCCTCGTCGAGAACCGCCTTTGCTTCGCCCGAATAGCCCATCCGGACGGCGACATCGCCGTAGTTGAAATAGTCGGCGGGAGAGAGCGAGGCGGTCGCGCGCTTCAGGCGCAACAGGTCGAGAGTCTGCGAATCGTCGAGCTGCTGCATGTTCTGAAAGACCGCGAGCGCGTTCAGCCAGGTGTTCGTCGTCGGATAGGCCGCGATCCAGTCGCGGCTGATCTGCATCGCCTGGGGAAGCTTCGCCTTGTAGGCGATCTGCAGGGCGCGCTTGTACCAGGTTTCCGGAGCGTGAGCGCCGCCCGCCGATTGAAGCGCGATTCCCTTTTCGAGCAGGGCGAGCCCCTCGGCTGCCTGGCCCGCGGCGACCTTGGCTTCGGCAAGGCCGGCCGTCGCATCCACGCTCGACGGATTGAGCTGGAGGGCCTGTTGGTAGGCCTGCGCCGCGCGGGCGTCCTGCTTGGAGGCCGAATAGGCCTGGGCGAGATTGATGTAGAGCGGGTATTTCTCGTCCTGGGCCGCCGAGCCGGACGCGAGCATCGCCTCGATTCCGGCAGCGATCCCGGCGCTGTCGTTCGACTGGGCGGCGGCCTTGAGCTGGAGGATTCCGATCACATAGCGGTCGTCGCCGGTCTTCGCCGCAGCATTGGCGGCAGTGATGTCCGCGGCAATCGCGGCGGTATTCTTGTCGTTGATGTCCTTCTGGAGCTGCTGGATCGCCTTCGAGGCTTCCCTCGAGATCTTCGGCATGTGAGTCTTGATGGCGTTCGGACTGGCCGATGCCGCCTGGTCAGCCGGAGCAGCCGCGGACTGCTGGGGAGCAGCCTGGCCCCCATAATTGCTCTGCGCGGAGGCCGGCGAGGCCACCAGTGCCGTTCCCGCCAGCAGGACTGCGGCTGCAGTAATCGTCGATTTCATTGTCTTGTCCTCCGTCGGCCGTCCCGGCCCCGAATTATCTGGAAGTGCGCACCGGCAATACTGCCCGGCGGCAAGATCGCCAAGACTCTCGTTCAAAGGCGATGAACCGGCATTGAACCATCTGATTTTTCCCGATTTTGGGCCCTTTGGAAAGATCTCGCGCGCGCGTACGCGTGCGCGCGGGGTGGCGTGCGGGTTCACAATCGGCTAGTCTTCCCTATCTGGGGGGCAGGCGCCGTTCGAGCGCTTTCTTCCCGCGTATCCCAGGTTTTCACAGATAGGATTTCCACTTGGCCACCGAACCGCCGGCCGACGAACAGCGCGCTCCGAGCGACCCCAGCGATATCGCCCCGATCTCCATCATCGAGGAGATGAAGACAAGCTACCTCGATTACGCAATGAGCGTGATCGTCAGCCGCGCTCTTCCCGACGTCCGCGACGGGCTGAAGCCGGTCCATCGCCGCATTCTCTATGCCTGCCAGGAGGCGGGCTATGTCGCCGGGCGGCCTTACCGCAAGTCGAGCCGCATCGTCGGCGACGTCATGGGTAAATATCACCCGCACGGCGACCAGGCGATCTACGATGCCCTCGCGCGCATGGTTCAGCCGTGGTCGATGCGGGTGCCGCTGATCGACGGCCAGGGCAATTTCGGATCGATGGATCCCGATCCGCCGGCGGCCATGCGCTACACCGAGGCGCGGCTTGCGAAAGTCGCCAACTTCCTGCTCGCCGACATCGACCGCGACACGGTCAACTTCCAGCCGAACTATGACGCCAGCGAGAGCGAGCCGCAGGTGCTTCCGGCGCGCTTCCCCAACCTGCTCGTCAACGGCGCCGGCGGAATCGCGGTCGGAATGGCGACTAACATCCCGCCGCACAACCTGGGCGAGGTGCTGGCCGCGTGCCGCGCCTACATGGACGATCCGGCGATCACGACCGAAGGGCTGATGGAGCATGTGAAGGGCCCGGACTTCCCGACGGGCGCCTTCATCCTCGGCCAGACCGGAATTCGCGACGCCTACACGAGTGGCCGCGGCTCGATCATGATGCGCGCCCGCCACACGATCGAGGAGGGCAGGGGCGATCGCCGCTCGATCGTGCTCAGCGAAATCCCCTACCAGGTCGGCAAGTCGGGCCTGGTCGAGAAGATCGCCGAGGCGGCCAAGGACAAGCGGATCGAGGGCGTCGCCGACATCCGCGACGAATCGAACCGCGAGGGTGTCCGGATCGTCATCGACCTGAAGCGCGACGCCACCCCCGAAGTGGTGCTCAACCAGCTGTGGCGGCACACGCCCGCGCAGTCGAGCTTCCCGGCGAACATGCTCGCGATCCGCGGCGGCCGCCCGGAAACGCTCACCCTTCGCGACATCATCGAAAGCTTCGTCCGCTTCCGCGAGGAAGTCATCACTAGGCGGTCGAAGTTCGAGCTCGCGAAGGCGCGCGAGCGGGCCCACATCCTGCTCGGTCTCGTCGTTGCAGTCACCAATCTCGACGAGGTGGTGAAGCTGATCCGGGGGTCGAAGAGTCCGGTCGAGGCGCGCGAGAAGCTCCTCGCTCGCAGCTGGCCGATGGAGGAGATCCGGCCCTACATCGCGCTGGTCGAAGCGGTCGAGCCGCAGAAGCGCGACAAGAGCTACAAGCTTTCGGAAGCGCAGGTGAAGGCGATCCTCGAGCTGAGGCTGCACCGGCTCACCGCGCTCGGCCGCGACGAGATCGCCGGGGAACTCAAGGAATTGGCCGAATCGATTGGCGAGCTCCTCGAGATCCTCGCCAACCGCGCCCGTCTCTACGAGGTGATGCGGCAGGAATTTGATGAGGTCGAAGCCGAGTTCGCGACCCCGCGCGTGACCGAGCTTGCGGCGGCCGCGGATGGAATCGAGGACGAGGACCTTATCGAGCGCGAGGACATGGTCGTCACAGTGACCATGACCGGCTACATCAAGCGCACCCCGCTCTCGATCTTCCGCGAGCAGAAGCGCGGCGGCAAGGGCCGCGCCGGAATGCAGACCAAGGAAGAGGATGCGGTCACCGAGCTGTTCGTCACCTCGACTCACAATCCGGTGCTGTTCTTCTCCAACCTCGGCCGGGTGTACCGGATGAAGGTGTGGCGCCTGCCGGAGGGAGGCCCCAATACCAAGGGCCGGCCGATGGTGAACCTGCTTCCGCTCGCCGACGGCGAGACCATCTCGACCGTGCTTCCGCTCCCCGAGGACGAAGCCGAATGGGGTGGCTTGCACATCATGTTCGCGACCGCACGCGGGTCCGTGCGGCGCAACAGCATGGACGCGTTCACCAACGTTCCTTCCAACGGCAAGATCGCAATGCGCTTCGGAACGGTCGAAAACGACGAGGACAGCGAGGAGCAGGGCGATCCGAACGACCGCCTGATCAAGGTCCGGCTGCTGACCGAGGAGGACGACGTCCTTCTCGCCACGCGCAACGGCAAGGCGATCCGCTTCCGCTCGACCGACGTTCGCGAATTCCAGTCCAGGACCTCGACCGGAGTCCGCGGAATCCGGCTGATCGGCGACGACGAGGTAATCTCGATGTCGATCCTCCGCCGCGTCGGCACCACCCAGGAAGAGCGCGAAGCCTATCTCAAGTGCCCGTCCTGGCGCGACCGCGAGGATGTCGAGTGCGGCCTTTCGGCCGAGCGCTACGCCGAGATGAGCGAGAAGGAGCAGTTCATCCTGACCGTCACCGAGAACGGTTACGGGAAGCGCAGCTCGACCTATGAATATCGCCGGACCAACCGCGGCGGGCAGGGCATTACCAACATCGACACATCGGAGCGGAACGGGAAGGTCGTCGCCAGCTTCCCGGTGAAGCAGGGCGAACAGCTGATGCTCGTCACCGACCAGGGCAAGATGATCCGGACGACCATCGCCGATATCCGGATCATGGGGCGCAACACCCAGGGCGTGACCATCTTCCGCGTTGCGGACAACGAGCATGTCGTCAGCGTCGCGAGGATCGACGAAAGCGACGAGGAAGAGCTCGATTCGGGCGAGGAAGAGATCGCTCCGGTTCCGGATGCGACGGTTGGCGAGGACCTGGCATCCGGCGAGGAGGAGTAGGGAACGCCCTCGGGCAGGGGGCGTTGCTTTGGTGTCTGCAACCGAAGCGTAAGGAGGCATCCTCGATGGCCATTCCCCACGGAGCACTCGTCCTTGTCGCCGACGGCAAGAAATTGCTGTGGCTCCGCAACCAGGGCGATTCCGGCATGATCGACCTGAGGACGGAATCCCACGACGAGCGCGCCGACCCGATGGACCGCGACATCAAGAGCGATGCACCCGGAACGCAGGGTCAAAGATGGGGAGATGGACGTCCTGCAATGGACGAGACCGATTTCCACCAGCAGGGCGAGGACCGCTGGATCCGCGAGGCCGCCGAGGAGGTGAACCGGCGCGCTCTCGAGAATGACTTCGACGCGCTGGCGGTGGTGATCCCGCCCAAGGCGCTGGGCGAGTTCCGCAAGAAGCTGCACAAGGAGGCGGAGCGGCGGATCGTCCTGACGGTGAACAAGACGATGACCGACCGGCCGATCCCCGACATCGAGGAGCTGCTCGTCGGCGAAGGCGCTCCGCCCGCCTGATGCCAAGCGGGGGGAATCGTTGCGTGGCTAAAGCGCGGATCGTCACTCTGACGCTCAATCCGGCGATCGACATTTCGAGCGAAGCCGACGTCGTCCGCCACACGCACAAGACGCGGACCTACAACGAAGCCATCGAGCCGGGCGGCGGCGGGATCAACGTCGCGCGGGTGCTTCGTCGGCTCGATGCGAACGTCTGTGCGCTGTTCCTGGGTGGAGGCATGACCGGCCGGGTCCTCGACGACCTGATGAGCCGCGCGGAGATCGAGCGGCGGATGATCGAGATCGGCGACGACAGCCGGATCAGCCTGACGGTCGTCGAGCAGTCGACCGGGCACGAATTCCGCTTCGTTCCCGAGGGGCCGGATGTCAGCGCAAAGGAGGCGGAGGAAACGCTGGACGCCGCGGCCTCGATCCCGTGCGATTATCTCGTTGCAAGCGGCTCGCTTCCGCCGGGCATCGCCGGCGACTTCTACGCGAGACTCTGTGCGAAGGTGACTGCGCGGGGAACGAGGTTTGTGCTCGATACGTCGGGGGAGCCGTTGAAAGCGGCGCTGGACGCAGGCGGAATTTTCCTCGTCAAGCCAAGCCGGGGCGAGTTCGAGAAGTTCGCCGGTCGCTCGCTTACCGCCGACGAGCTTGCAGCGCACGCGGAGCGACTCGTCGCGGATGGCAAGGCCGAGAATGTCGCCATCACACTCGGCCGCGAGGGCGCGATCCTCGCCCGCCGCGACGGCACGACGACAAGCCCCGCGATTCCGGTCGAGGCGTGCAGCGCCGTCGGGGCCGGCGACAGCTTCCTTGCGGGGATGGTTTACGGCTTCGCGCTCGGCCGCCCGGCTGACGAGGCGTTCCGTGTGGGTCTTGCGGGCGGCGCTGCCGCGGTGCTGAGCTCGGGAAGCGACCTCGCCAAACCGGAAGATTTGAAGCGGCTGGTCGGAGAAGCTTTAGGCGAACAGGTCGACGGCCGCGCTGGAAGAGGAGCGTAATGGCGCAACCGCCTTCAGTGGCTTGAGGCGCTTCCTCGCTGAAGCTTCGCCGCACGAGACTCGGCTTCTGCCAGTATCGCCTCGAACTCTTCATTTCCTCTCAGGCAATCGACGTCCGGATCGACCTTGGCCCAGCTGATGAGCGTGCCCGTCGCAACTCCCAGGGAGGATCGAAGCAGCGCTAGCGCACTGTCCTTTTGGCCAAGATGCGTCGCGAATGCGGTTGCGAAATTGTAGCGCAGGTTGAGATTGTCGGGGTCGAGCAGCAGCGCGCGATCCATCCAGGCGGTCGTCCGTTCGTCTCCAAGAGCAGCGAGCGCCTTGGCCCCGAGGCTGAGGGCGGCAATATTTTCCGGATCGTCCTCGAGCGCGAGCTCGGCGAGCTGCAGGGCCTTGAGGCTGGTGCACTCCAGTTCCTCGCGCCGCCCAAGCGCGTGGTAGTAAGTGATCAGCATCCCGCGATTGTAGAAATCCGTCTCGTCCATCTCGGTGCAGCGTTTCAGATAATAAGCGCTCTCTTCGAGATGCTTCTGCCGGCAGTGGAGGCGCACCGCCTCCTTGTTCAGCTCCCATGAATCAGGATTGTAGCGAAGCGCTTCGGCAACCTCTGCCTCCGCCTCTTCGTAGCGCTTCTCCTCGATCAGACGCCTTATCAGCGCGCAGTGCGCGTCGGCGAGCCTGGGATCGATGGACAGAGCCTTTCTCGCCGCGTCGGTCCCGTCGTCGCCGGCTCGTCCGAACCCGTAGCGGATTCCCGACTGTGCAATCGCCATGAGCGCCCAGGCACGGGCGTAGTCGGGATCGATCTCCAGTGCCCGCCGGCAAATCCGGACCACTTTTTCCTCGCGCCGGATATCGCCATGGTTTCCGGCAATCCAGATTTGCCGGGCCATGAGGTAAAGATTGTAGGCGTCGACATTATCGGTGCCGCGCTCCTGGATCGCTTTCCGCTCGCTCGGGAGCAGCTTCACCTTCAGGACCGCCACGATAGTCGCGGAAATCTCGTCCTGGAGGGCGAAGATATCGGTCAGGTCGCGGTCGTAACGCTCGGCCCAGATCTGGTCGCCGCTATTGCCGTCGATCAACTGGGCGGTGATCCGAACCCGCCCGCCATGCTTGCGGACGCTGCCCTCGAGAATGTGGCTGACACCAAGCTTTCGGGCGAGCGCCGGAACCTCCATCCCGCATCCCCTGAAATTGAACGCCGTCTGACGCGCGACGACGGCGAGCGCGGACACTTTTGAAAGGTCCGTGATGATGTCCTCGCTGATCCCGTCGCTGAAATAGGCCTGATCTGGGTCGCCGCTCATATTCTCGAACGGGAGGACGCAAATTGAAAGCTTCTGGCCGTGTGCCGGAGTGGAGGCTGGCGCGACGGGTTTCGCTTCGCCGGCGAGCTCGGCGAGGCTGTCTCGCAGCTTGCGCCAGCTTGGTGCGTCGAGATCGCCGCTCCAACCCGACAGGTCGCCACAATGGATCTGGTTGAAGGGCAGCGGAGGCGAGGTTCCGTCGAGGCTGACCTGTACCAGCTTGCCGAGCGTACGCGCGGTGTCGGCCTCGGCGCGAACCCAGTGCGACTTCGCCGCGTCGGCCGACCACAGGACGACCACCGCCTTGGCCCCGTTCAGCCGCTCCTCGATGACTTCACCATAGGCGCGGTGAGCAGGGAGTTCGTCGTCGCGCCAGACAGAATAGCCGAGCGATCGGAGGCACTCGGCAATGAGCGCCACCTCCTTCTCGGTGGAACGGGCGTACGAAATGAACAGCTCGGTCATGGGAGTCGTCGCCACACCTCTGAACTTTAATGGCGTTTTGCTCCGGTCGACAAGCGGATAGCTACTCTTGAATGGCGCTGCGACCGCCGACCGACCAAGCATTGACGCGCGTCAAGCCGAGGCCGGCCGCCAGGCATCAGGCGAACAGGTCGACGACCTCGGCGCCGGGGGCGACGGCGCGCACCAGCAAGGTGCGATGGCACCCGCCCGGCTCGCGTTCATAGCAGAGCAGCGCGCTCGGTTTCTCTTTCGCCAGCTCTAGCATCCGGGCGCCTTCGGCGATCGCTTCGGGAAGCTCGAGCTGGCCTGAGTAGATGCGCTTTAAGTCCTCGGTCCGGCCGGCCCGCGCCGCGGCGCGGCCGTCGGCCGGAGTCCCCAGCGCGCGTAGGTGAACGTAATCGATGCCGGCTTCTGCAAGCTCGTTCCTGAGCAGGGTCTTCGAAAAGCCGGGCCGCCGTGAATTCGGTACTGCGCGAACGTCAATGACCCGCTGGACTCCTGCCTCTTTCAGAGCCGCCAGGAATTCGGCGACCGTCGCGCTTTCATAGCCGATGGTGAAGATACGCATTCACCCCCTCTATCGGCCTGGCGGCCGGTTGGGGAAGGCTGAAACCGGCCCGCCGCAGAGATGGCCGTCCACGCGGAATCCCTCGGAAACGTTCTAAGGGCCGATGTCGGGAGCAGGCTGCGCGAGGTGCCGTCCCCGGGGCACATCCTCGTGTCGGCCGGTCCAGCCGTAGCGGGCGATGGTGGCGCGGCTCAGATCCAGACAGTCGGAACCGAATCGCAGCCTTCGACAAGACTCTGTTAATTTTCGGCTGTCACCCTCGCCACCCGAGGAGAATCCTGGTGGCGTTGCAAGCCGGACTGATTTCATACGCGCCGTCCGACGAGAGGCGCGGCAGGGGCCGGCGGACGCTGCGGCTGCAACTGCCGGCCGCGGCTGGGACCGGCGCAAGGCCCGCGCTCGTGTACAACCTGTCGGAACGCGGATTGCTCCTGGAGAGCGACGCATCGCTTCGGCCGGGAGATTTGCTCGTTGTCGAGCTGCCGGAGGCGGGTGCGACCGCAGCCGAAGTGATGTGGGTGCGCGACGGGTTCGCTGGCTGCCAGTTTGCAAGCCCCCTGTCGGCGGCAGCCGTCAGCGCGGCCCTGCTGCGAGCCGATCCAAGGCCGCCTCTGAATGAGGATGGCGAGCCTTCGCTTCAGCTCGGCGAATGGAAGGAGCCGTTGTACACCGTCGAAGGCGGTTGGCTGAACGTGGTGACGATCACGGCGCTCGTCATGGGCCTTATAGCCGCAACTTTGTTCATCATTGCTCTGCTCAGCTTCCCCTTTTCCGTCGGATGACGCCTTCGACCGGCAAACCCGCCTGAGTTCTGGCCCTTCAGAAGGTCCCTTCGACAGCTTCGCTGAGGTCGACTGCACGGCGGCAGCCAATCTTCGCTCTTCGGCCTGAAACAAGGCGTTCGCCCGCATGCTCTGGCGGGCGGAACAAAAACCAAGTTAAATTCGTAGGTTAAAGGATCAGGCCCATCGGAGTAGAAGGTGCCACATCGCCGCGGGAGCTTTCGAGCAGACTGGAACGATCTTCTCAGTCATTTCGCGCAGCGACGGAGACACGACGAGCGCCGCCGGGAGGCTCCCGACCGACCTCAGCCCGAACCGCCGAAATCCGACGCGGGCGATCGGCCGGACCCGCATGAATCCCTGTTGGAGCGCTCTGGCCGCTGATCGACCTGGCCTCCGGAAACCCTTGCAGCATTGCACGGCGCGTTGCGGACGGATTGCCAATGCGGCCGGATGAAGCGGAGAATTCGCCGTGCTCGAGCCGCGATCGAGGCGCCCTTCCCCGGGCGAGTCCGCAATCCGTCCATTTCGGATCTGATTTCTCTTCGCGCTCGACCGGATTGACTGCAAATTCATTTTAACCAGTTCCGTCGCACTACCGCGCCGCCACGAAATGGGGGAAATATGGAAGCCAAGTGCGACATCGGTCGCCGCAAGATGCTTCGGGGCGCGTGCGAGCACCTCCGGTCAGCTCTCGACCTCCTGGATTGCGCCGAAGCGCCCGCGCATATCGGCGCTCATGTCGATCTTGCGGTTCATCAATTGGAAGATGCGATCAGCAGCTGTCTCGCCGACCCGGCCGTGAATTGAGGCAAGGATGAATTCGCGGGCACCGGTAACACGCTTGCCCCTAGTAGGATGTTGACCGCCTAATTAGCGATTTCCCTTGGCTGGAGGTGTGGTCGCCTTCCAGACCAGCCCGCGGCTTATGCAGCTGGAACGAGCTGGTGTATCGCGGAACAACCTTGGTCATGTCGGCGATCCGCTCCGATACCGCATCGGAGCGGTTCGCTCGCAGGTGGCCACCATTTCAGCTATCATTCGGTGGCAAGCGGGAACCGTAACCGCCGTTGCGGGATTCAGCCGAGCCGGAGAGCCGTCAAACCGAGAGAATGCAGGTAATGGCAGTTTGGCGAATGAAACTGATGGCTGTCGCGGAATGGGCGCATTTTCAGCAGCTGTTTGGCGAGTTCCAGCTCCTCTATTACCGCGGCAATCGCGACCTGGCGCTGTTCGTTAAGCAGAAAGCGGGAAACGCGCCCGACGAGGTCTATATAACGGGTCCCGATCTCCCGATCGTCGAGCGGCTGTGCCCTGGCGGATGGGAAGACTCGCTTGCACCGGCGGGTGAAGGTCTCTTGCTCTTGGTGGGCACTGCGGAGTCATGGGCTCATTTGGGAGTCTCCAGACAGCCGCGATTCGGCGATTGAGAGCTTCCCCACATGCGGCCATGAGGCGTTCCGGCGCACTCGATCCGGAGTTGTGTTACGCATCCTGAAGTGGATGCGAAATTGGAATTGCGGCGCCTTGCCGCCGGCCGCTGTCAGCATCAACATGATCTTGTCGGCGAGCTATCAAGTTCGCGCCGATCTTTGTTACGACCGGAAACGATATGGAATCCGCTGCCCGTCCTGTCACTCGACGGTCATGCCTTGTGCCGTGCATTCTCGATCGGTTGGAAACAAGCTCGAACTGTGCGCGCAAGATGGGTATGAAGAAATCGATCGGCGAGGCGCGGAAGCTGCTTTGCGTTGAGGCTCATCGCTAGGAGAGGTGTTCGGATGCAGGTGTCTCAATCATGCCGTCCTCGGCGTTCCGGAGTGTCTTTCGCGCTCTTGGCGCTCGCAGTCAGCGGATGTGCGGATACGCGAGGCGGATCGATCCCGTACAACGTCAGCAACTTCGGTGCTCCGGACATGCCGTCGACTGCAGGGATCGATGCGAGCTACCGGATCGCGCCGATGGACACGCTGACGATCCGCGTGTTCGGAATGGATGATCTGACCGGCGACTACCAGGTAGACCTGCTTGGCAATATCTCGATGCCGCTCATCGGCGATGTCGCCGCGGCCAATTTGACGCCGGCACAGCTCGATACCGAGCTGACCAAGAAATATAGCGAGAAGTATCTCGAGAATCCCGACGTCAGCGTCGGGGTGAAGGAGGCGGCTGGGCACCTGGTGACGGTCGACGGCGCGGTCAACAAGGCCGGCAGCTTCCCGGTAATGGGAGCGATGACGCTGATGAAGGCGGTGGCGCTTGCCGGCGGCGCCGACATGGAGACGGCGAACATGCGCCGGGTGGCGATCTTCCGGATGATCAACGGCCAGCGGCAGGCGGCGGCGTTCGACCTGCTCAGCATCCAGCACGGCGAGATGCAGGACCCGCCTGTCTATTCGGGCGACGTGATCATCGTCGATGGCTCCCGAATCAAAAACTTCCAGAAGAAGTTTTTCCAGAGTTTCCCGCTGCTAAACATCTTCCGGCCATTCTAGCGGCCTTATTTCCTGTAATATTCGCGGAACCAGTCGACAAAGGCGGAGACTCCGTCGCGAATGCGCGTGTGCGGGCGGTAGCCGGTGAGCTCGCGCAGGAGCTCTGCGTTTGCCCAGGTCGCGCGGACATCGCCGGGTTGCATCGGCAGATAATTGCGCTGCGCCTTCTTGCCGAGTTTCTCCTCGATAATGTCGACGAAATCGAGCAGTTGGACCGGCTCTGAATTGCCTATGTTGACGATCCTGAACGGTGCGACCGGGCTGACCGAATCTATTGGCGACAGCTCGCCACGATCATTTGGCGGCCCGGGCGGTATGTCCATCAACAGCTCGATCGCGCGAACAAGGTCGGCGATGTAGGTGAAATCGCGCTCCATCTGGCCGTGATTGTAGATGTCGATCGGCCGGTCATCGAGGATCGCGTCGACGAATTTGAATAAAGCCAGGTCCGGCCGACCCCACGGTCCATAGACCGTGAAGAAGCGGAACATCGTGACCGGAATTCCGAACAGATGCGCGTAGCTGTGCGCCATCGATTCTGTGGCTTTTTTCGTTGCCGCGTAAAGGCTGAGCTGCGTGTCCGCTTTTTCCTGCTCATTGAACGGCATCTCGGTGTTGGCGCCATAAACGGACGAGGTGGATGCTATCAGCAGATGCTTGAGCGGAAACTCGCGCGCGAGCTCGAGAATGTTGAAGGTGCCGACCACATTGCTTTCGATATAGGCTCGCGGTTGCTCGAGGCTGTAACGGACACCGGCCTGGGCAGCGAGATGGACGACGACATCGGGCCGGAAATCCTCGACGGTTTTCCGCAGTGTCCCGAAATCCTCGAGCATCGACTCGGTCGCCGCGAAATTCGGCTTCTGCAGCAGTCGCTGGTGACGGCGGCGCTTCAAGGAAACGTCATAATAATCCGTCATTCCGTCGTAGCCCTGGACGGTGTGCCCCTTCTCCAGCAGGAGTTCGGCGAGATGATAGCCGATGAATCCGGCCGTTCCGGTGATCAGGATGCGCGGCATGAGAGGGGCAGCTGCTGAAAGACCATATCCCGGACTGCAGAGGCATCGGACTGAAAGTCAAGCGCGGCACAGGTGCTGCCCGATCGTCTTTGCTGATCGGCGATCTCATTCACACTGAAGGTGCCGCGCGGCGCTGAGGAAGCGGATGACGCGATCGGCGCACTCGTCATTGAGCCGGATGCAGAATTGATGGGGCCGCAGGGGATTGCAATCGCAAGCGACCAATCCGCGCTCCTCGAGAAGCGCGACCCATCGGCCGATCACCGATTTTGGGGCGATCCGGTTCAGGCTTGAAAGTGTCGTTTTCCTGCGTCCGAGCCTGGCGGCGAGGAGTTCGAGCAGGATGTCCCACGCAGGATCCGAAAAAAGGCCTTCACCGAAGATCGCGGATCGTTGCCGCCGAATGTCCAAAATGGATTTGACCTGATCTTCGGTAAGTCCAACCTGCGTGCCTGCATCCATCCAATATCTCCGCTCTTGATTGCAGTGCGGAGGCATCCAGACGCCGAAGAGCCTTCGCCTGTCAGACGAGGGCCACCTCCTTGGGGAAGCGCTCTACTCGGACGCGCGTGGACTGATCTTGGTGAATGTCACCGCAACGCAGTTCATGCACCCATAGCGCCTACTGTTTCTCCACAGCGGCCGGCAGAGTTTCCGGCCTCGAATGTCGTCTAAGCGACAGAACCGGTTGCGGTCCGGTTTCGGGAAATGGCTATTTCCCATTTACCCTGTGAGCCCCGAACGAGCGCAAGCACGCGACTTGGACGGCTGGGCAGGGGAAGCCGTCCTGTTCACGAGGCTCTGGATAGCGTCCGGGTAGCATATTAGGGCGGCGCCATGTCCGGAGAAATTCATGTTATCGGCGGCGGTCTCGCCGGTTCGGAAGCCGCCTGGCAGCTTGCCGAAGCCGGTTTCAGGGTTCGCCTCTCGGAGATGCGCGGAGGCGGGGATACAACGCCGGCGCACGAATCCGACCGATTGGCGGAAATGGTCTGTTCCAACAGCTTTCGATCGGACGATGCCGAGCGCAATGCGGTCGGGCTGCTTCACCAGGAGATGCGTGACCTTGGCTCCCTCATCATGACGGCCGCGGACGAGCATCGGGTTCCGGCCGGAAGCGCTCTTGCCGTCGACCGCGAGGCCTTCGCCGCCATGGTCACGAATGCGATCGAAGCCCACCCGAATATCGATGTGGTCCGGGAGCGGATCGATTCTCTGCCGGCTCATCCGGCGATCATCGCGACTGGACCGCTCACCGGGTCAAAACTGGCCGATGCGATCGCTTCGGAAACGGGGCAGGGCGCGCTCGCTTTCTTTGATGCCATCGCTCCCATCGTTCACCGGGACAGCATCGATATGGACATTGCCTGGTTCCAGTCGCGGTGGAACAAGGGAGAGGGCAAAGATTACATCAACTGTCCGATGGACAAGGCGCAGTACGAGGCATTCGTCCAAGCGCTGATCGACGGCGAAAAAGCCGAATTCAAGGACTGGGAACAGGACACTCCTTATTTCGAAGGCTGCATGCCGATCGAGGTGATGGCCGAGCGCGGAATCGACACGCTCCGCCACGGACCGATGAAGCCGGTTGGTCTCGACGACCCGCGGACTGGCCGCTGGCCTTATGCAGTCGTCCAGTTGCGACAGGACAATGCGCTCGGCACCTTGTGGAACATGGTCGGATTCCAGACCAAGTTGAAGCATGGCGAGCAGGTTCGGATTTTTCGGACAATCCCCGGCCTCGAGAGTGCGGAATTTGCCCGGCTCGGCGGTATCCATCGCAACAGCTTCATCAATTCGCCGCGGCTTCTGGACGAGCAACTCCGGCTCAAGTCGAAGCCCAACATCCGTTTCGCAGGCCAGATCACCGGCTGCGAGGGCTATGTCGAGAGCGCTGCCATCGGACTCCTTGCTGCGCGCTTCGCGACGGCGGAGGTCAGGGGCGAGCGGTTGCGGCCGCCGCCGGTCGAAACGGCGATGGGGGCACTCCTGGGCCACATCACCGGCGGCGCCGATGCCGAGACATTCCAGCCGATGAATGTGAATTTCGGCCTGATGCCGCCGCCGGAGGGCCGTGCGAGGAAGGCCGACCGGAAGTTGGCTTATACTGCGCGTGCGCGCGCGGCCTTTCTGCCATGGCTGAACAAGGAAGCCCTAATCGGGAATCGTGAGGATTTGAGCGAGTCAATCGACCGCTGACGTCCTACTCATGGACATGTGGCGGTAAGAGACACTTTCCCGATTGGCGCTCCACAGTTCCAAATCGTGAAATGTTGCCTCGGCGCGCCGAAGCGAGCTTGCGGGCGGCCGCCTCAAGGTCAAACTCGCCTCGTTATCCCAGTTTTATATGCCGCGCCGGGCGGGTTTCACCCGGTCTGGCAGTTGCAGCCCCGCGCATATGCTGGGCCATGAAGCCAAGACAGGCCGCGAAGATCGTCGAAATCGCCGCCGTTCGAAGGGGAAAATCGACAAGACTGTGCGCGAGCACCGCCGCCGTCGCAATCGTGGCAGCACGCGCGAAGGGGGTGCTTAGAGGGGAACGCCAGATTCGAACAGAAGTGGCGATCCACCAGCCGAGAAACAGGACTATCAACAGGGCGCCCGCGGCCCCGAGCTCAAGCACGACCTCGAGATAATCATTGTGCGCATGATTGACATAAGAACGCGTGATGCTCGATGGATTCTCATGCTGGCGGTAGACTTGGGCGAAGGATCCGAGTCCCGTCCCGACCGGCAATGTCTCGCGAATGGCCATGGATGTCGTTTGCCAGATCTCGGTGCGTCCGACGATGGAACTGGTGGAGTCTGCTTCGGCTGCGTCTACGCCAATTGGTTTAGCGACGAGCACGGCGAGCGCGGCGACAAGAGCAACCCCTGCAACCGCCCAGGCCGGCCCGCGCCACCTTGACGCCCCCGGAGCGAGGGAGGCACTTGCAACTGCAACGGGGATCACGAGGCCGTAGGCCGCAATCGAACCGTTCATGACGATCCCGATCATGATGACCGTCAGCAGAGCTGCGGCAACGCCTTTCGTATCAAGGACCGAGCGGCGACCCGGCTTCACCGATGCGAATAGCCCTACGGCCAGCGGTATTGTAACGAGCAGCAGTGTCGCCATGTGGTTCCGGTTTGCGAAGAAACCTACGGCACCAGGATTCGTGAAATCGTAGAAATAAGCCCACGATTGCCCATGGCTGCCAACCTGGACGATACCAATGATGATGCTGAGCACGGTCCCGGCTATCACCACTGCTGCAATCGCACGCGGCGATGGGTGCAGCCGTTCCGTCGCAATCAAGGTTGCAATGGCAGGAATCGCCGCGAACAAGGCCGCGACTGATTGGTATGGAGTCTCGGAGATCGGGAGGGCCGGCGCCGGATAACCAAGCGCGGCGAAGCCTGCCGCAATACCTTCCCGTCCCGGTAGCTGTTTCCAAACGGCTGCAGGGACGGGGATCAGCTGTGCGAGCACGATAATGAGGAAACAGACAAACAGCAGGTCGAGCGCGAAGGGCGCGCGATATTCTTGTACTTTCTCTTGCGGTGAAATGCCGCTCCAGGCCAACAGCGCGATTCCGATGACCTGGAGGGCAAGATTGGACCAGACACCCTGGGCGCTTCCGCCGAGCACGATGCACAGCAGCAGGTATGTTGCGACAACAAGAGAATTCATCTTGTGAATCAAGCATTTGCCTTTTCGAGACGAACGGGGCCGATCTGAACGTCCGAGTCTTGGGGCATATCTTCCGGATGACCCTTGAGCTCGAGCTTCTGCGCTGGGCAATCGGCAGGAACTGCAAAATGCGTTTCGGTGCTCGCCGAGCCGACGGGTAATTGCATGATCGGCCTGCCGCCTGGATTGCAAGTCAGAGTCCACTCTAGCGCACCGGCGGGCGCGTTCCCGGTCGTCGGTGCAGCGAAACGGTAATTGCCAGGCTTCAGCAACAGCAATTGGGCGATGAGCGACTGCTCATTCTTCCCGTAGAAGAGAATTCGAAGCCTTCCGCTCGCCGGTTCCGCAATTCCCGCGCTTCCCGCTGTATAGCTCCAGTTGAACGGCGGCGGCGCCGAGACCGCTTTGAACTCGCCATTGAACAGCAACGGGGCGAAGGAAGGGCCGAAACCCGCAAATGTCCGCCACACGGTATAGGCCCGGCCATAATCGCCCCTTTCAATCAATCCGCTGAGCAGTCTGGATTTCCACACCTGCGCCTCCGGCTCTGGCGATCGCAGCTCCGGACCGGCCAACTCTATGGCGAGGCCCGTGTTGTCCGGATCGGCTGACAGCGCCACGAGGAGGGGCCGCCGCAATTCCGGATTGGATTTCAATATTTGATCCAAAGTCGCGCGAGCGCCCGGTGCACGCGCATAATCTGCGAGCGCGGGCACGAGTTTCACCGATGCTCCAGGCAATATCCGGGAAAGCAGAGCAAGCTCGCGAAGGCCTTGGACCACGTTGTTCTGGCGAAGCGATACGTCGGCGAGCAAATAGAGTGTGGCGATCGAACGCGGGTCGCGCAATCGCGCCATTTCAAGAAGCGATTCAGCTCGCGCGAGATCGCCATTCCTTTCAGCGATGGCCGCCGCAACCAGGAACGGCGCTGTGTGGAGCGGGGCGGCACCTGCCGCGACCCGCAAACGCTGAAGTGTTGGCTGAGAGACATCTTCGCCCTGCCGAGCAGCGATACCGACTTCCCCCATGGATGTGGAAACGAGTGTCATAGGGCTCGACGGTGCAAGTCGGGCGGCGAGTGCTGGATTCTCATCTGCGACAGCGTTGGCGACCGTAATTCGAGCGACTTCCGCGGCCATCAGAATTGCAACCGTCGCCGTGCCCAGGATCCTTGCTGCGCCAGGCCATTGAATATCGGTGCCCGCAACCCGTGCCCCGGAAGCAGTAACGCGGATTTTCGATCGTTCCGACTTGGCCATCTCGAGTGTTTTAGCAATTATGCGGACAGTGTCGACGGGGACAGATGCGCTGCAAGATCGGTCTCGCCTGGTCTCTGACAGATTTCCGGATTGCCTGTCCGGGAACGCAGCTTTTCTTTCGAAATCGCGACCTTAGCTCATTGGGTGACGTTGCATCTGTACTCGAGTGCAAGTAGAGCGCCGAGTCCGATTTCGCGGAGGCGCCTTGTGAGAAATTGCGTTGAACGGGGCTTTCGGCGCTGGTCGGCTTTCGCGCCTTCTACAATTGCAGCAATGGTGATCTCATGAACCGTGATCTTGCCCTCACACCGGCAGGGGATCGGTGGGACGTTGTTCCTCAGGCGCAGTCGCTGGCGCTCCAGTCCGGCCAGGAATTTCACTCGGGCATGGATTTCCACCGCCTAGTTCGAGTGCTTCGTGAGCGGCGCGGCCTGATTCTATCGGCGGCGGGCATCGGGTTCCTGCTCGGTCTGGCTATCACCATGCTGACTACTCCGAAATATCGCGCGGAAGTGGTTCTCCAGGTGAATCCCCCTTCGGTGCAGGTGATCGACCAAAAGGCAGATGCGTCGGCGCCAAGCGTCGATATTTGGCAGTTCGTGGCGACTCAAGTGGGACTGCTTCAAAGCCGGGAACTGGCACAGCAGGTTGCCCAAGACCTTGGCTTGGCCTCGAATCCGAAGTTTGCCGACCAGAGTTCCGACCCCGCAAAGAGAGTCGAGCAGGCTGCGAAGAAGATTAGCGACAATCTGGAGGTTGCTCCGCAGTCCGACGGTGAACTCATCCGGTTCACTTACACGTCGGAAGCGCCGCAAATGGCTGCCAAAATAGCGAATGCCTACGCGGACTCATTTATCAACACGAGCTTGCAAAGACGTTACGAGGCGTCGGCGTACGCACGTAATTTTCTCCAGCGCCAGATTGCGAAAACCCGCGGCGAGCTCGAGAAGTCCGAGCGGCAGCTCGTCCAATACGCTCAGGCGCAGGGGATCATCGATACTGCGGATGAGAAAGGCGCCGGCAACGACGCGTCCTCGCCGCAAGGCCAGTCACTCGTTGCCCTCAACGATGCGCTCGCGCAGGCCACGGCCCGGCGAATTGCGGCCGAAGGCGTGTATCATCAGGCGCTCGCCGCAGGACCAACGAGCGAAGTTACCGACAGCACGCTGACCTTGCGACAGAGCCTCGCGGCTCTGGAGGCTCAGTATCAGGAGAAGCGTGCTCTGATGAAACCGGACCATCCGGAGATGATCAGCCTGCGCTCGCAGATCGCAGAGCTGCAGCGGCAAATTTCCCAGGCAACTGCGACAGCGAAGAGCGGCCGGGTAAACAGCGCGCTCGTCGACTACAAGGCGGCCCTTTCCGCCGAGCAGGCTCTGAAGGCTAAGGTCGCCGAACTCAAATCGGACGTGCTCAACCTACGCGGGCGAAGCATCCAATACGCGATTCTGCAGCGAGACGTCGACACCAATCGGGCGCTCTATGATGCACTCTTGCAGCGGTACAAGGAGATCGGAGTCGCCGGAGGAATTGGCGCGTCGCCTGTTTCGATCGTCGATAACGCGAACATTCCGGACCAGCCATTCAAGCCCAATGTGATCCTCAATCTTGTCCTTGGGTTGAGCCTCGGACTCTTGGGTGGGATCATCGCAGCCATCGGCCTCGATATCCTCAACGACACCATCAAGACTCCCTCCGATGTAAGGAATAAGCTCGGACTGCCCTGTCTCGGCGCAATTCCAAAACGAGCCGGCAACGCCAAGCGAATGGCCTTGCTTGCGGAACTCGATGACCCGGCATCACCGGCAGCGGAAGCCTATGCTAGCCTCGCCACGTCGCTTCGCTTCACCACCGATGAGGGCCTGCCGCGCGCTTTGCTGGTCACGAGCGCAAAGGCCGCAGAAGGCAAATCCTCAAGCGCCCTCGCTCTCAGCCATCATTTCGCCAAGCTCGGGAGGAAGGTCCTGCTGATTGATGCCGACCTAAGGAAGCCAACCTTCCGGGGTGACGATAATCAGAGAGGCCTAAGTACGCTGCTTACTACGGATGAGCCGCTGGCGGATAATATCACGATCACGAAATATCCGAATTTATGGCTCGTGCAATGCGGTCCGGAACCGCCCAATCCGGCGGCTCTCCTTGGCGGCTCGCGCTTCCGGGCAGTCATTGCCGAGGCCTGCGCGGAATATGATTTGGTGGTAGTTGATTCGCCTCCGCTCCTCGGCCTTGCAGACACACCGTTGATCGCATCCGCAGTCAATTCGGTCGTCCTGGTTGTTGAAAGCGGCGGCACGCGCACCGCCGCAGCGGTCGAGGCTATCCATCGTCTGAGTGCCGCCGGTGCGAATATCCTTGGGGCCGCTCTTACCAAGAGCGCGGCACGGCGCGGGGCCTATGGGTACGGATATGGATATGGCTCCGGTCGGTACGGCTACGGCAAGGGCCGGTATGGAGCCGTTACGGACCGCCATGACCTGATGTCGCTAACTTCGCAGGCACAGCAAGAATAGCTTCATCAAACATGGCCGCGGAAGAGCCTAGCTGCAGAAGGGACTCAGACAGACAGCAAGCTGTCGTCCTCGGCATTTCGAATTTGCGCGGTGCGACACTGTGGCAGGGGAAAGCCCCCTGATGCATGGCGGAACGAGGTCTCCAGTTGGAACAGTGGCCCTGTCCGCGAATTGCGCCTGGAACCTAGCGCACTTTCGGCGGCCGATAATTCAAAAGCTAATCGGATTGGGTTGGCGGGTCGTCGCCATGGTTCCCCAAGATGAGTTTACGACCGACTTAGAAGCTCTCGGCATGGAAGTGCATCCAGTAGCCATGAATCCGCGAGGTCTTTCACCGCTGGCCGATCTGGCACTCCTGTTCCGATATTACAGGGCGCTTCGAAAGGTAAACCCCACAGTTTTCATGGCTTTTACTGCGAAGCCAAACATTTACGGGTCGGCCGCGGCCGCCTGGGCTGGCATCCCTTGCCTCAATACCGTTTCCGGCCTCGGAACGGGCTTTTTGAGCGGTCGCCTCCTCGAGGCGATATTGACGAAGCTATACCGGTGGGGATTGCGCCGGACATACCGGGTATTTTTCCACAACGCGGATGACCGCAACCTGTTTCTTCTCAAAAAGATCGTGCGGCCTGAGCAGGCAGTAATCGTGAATGGATCCGGCGTAAGCTTGTCCCGTTTTTCCCCGGCGTCCTCATCACCTCAACGGGCTTCGCCGACTTTCCTGTTCATCGGGCGTTTCCTCAAGGACAAGGGCGTTCACGAATTCCTGCAAGCTGCAGCTGCGGTCAAGAAGACCATAGCTGCGAATTATCAGATGATCGGCTCGCTGGATTCGCATCCCAAGGCAGCGTGCGCCAAGGCTCTGAAGCTTTCAGCCGAACTGGGTTACGTTGAGTTGGTTGGCGAGAACACGGACGTGCGGCCTTTCATCGCAGCCGCTGACTGCATTGTCCTGCCGTCCTACCGTGAAGGACTTCCGCGAGTCCTCCTCGAGGCAGCGGCGATGGGAAAACCGGTCATTGCGACGAACGTCGCCGGATGTAGAGATGTCGTCGAGGATGGGGTGACAGGGTTGCTCTGCGAACCGAAGTCGTCGCAATCTCTCGCCGGTGCGATGCTGAGCTTCGCCGCCATGCCGGAGAACGATAGGCAGGCCATGGGGCGGAGGGCGCGGGACAAAGCCGAACGCGAGTTTTCGGAGGACAGCATCGTCGACGCCTATGTCGACGTCATCGCTCAACTTGCTGCAGCCATGTCGCAGCCCGAAACACGCCGGGCCGCCGTATGAACTACTTACAAGCGACTGCGCCCGTTCGAAGGGAACAGCGGTCTTTCCTGACGAGGCGCCGATTTCAGTTGGCCGGAGCATGTCTCTTTGGAGCGGTGCTCCCGTGGGTGGTGCGCGGAACGATCTTCGGGACACTTTTGTCAGCGGGATCCATGAATGCCGTGACCGGCAATCTCGTCGCAATTGTGATCGCATTCTGGGCCCGTTTTTCTGTTGAGACCTTTCCCGGAATCAGGCGCGCGTCGATAATACTCCCAACCACCCTGACGGCGCATGCCGTCGTCGTGGCATGGTTTGTTATGACCCGGTTCCCGTACGATCGAGTGGCACTGTTGATCGGTGTCGTCCTGCACATTCTTTGGCTGTACTTCGTCTATTTTTATGGGGAGCGCCGCATTCAGCGGCGCATTGCAGTTGTACCGTTCGGGTCCGTTGAACGTGCGTTCAAAATCGATTCGATAACATGGAAGCTGCTCA
>DATMHP010000126.1:0-9619 GCA_035554875.1 Sphingomicrobium sp. | reverse complement strand
ATCGGGTGCTGGAGAGCTCACCGGGATTGGAGGTCGTCGAAGTCAGCTGCCCCGCGCTGCATCCGACATTGGCCGATCATGAGATGGACCTTCCGAACCGTACGGGCGATCCGGAGCGGAGCTTTTCGGGCCAGCGCTTCCTCCGGCATGTCGCGGCCGAGACCGCATGGACTCCGTTCCTGGCCGGCGAAGCGCAGGAAACCGCCATCCACGAGGCGACGGGCGGCATTGCGCAGGTGCGGACGATTCGGCCGGCGGGCGTTCCGCTGACTTTCCCGCCGCACGGCGGCGAATTGGTGTTCGGGTTCGTCCTCAGCGGGACGGCGCGGCTCGATTGCCACGACGATCATCGGCTCGGACCCTCCGACAGCTTCGTGATTCCGCCATCGGAGCCGTGGAACATTGCTGCGGCTTCGGATGATTTCCGGCTGCTGCACGTAACGACAGCCGCGATCGATTAGGCTAGCGGCGCCCGCGACATCGCTTCTATAGGCTGACCGTCGATCGGAGGGGGACCAGTTGGACAGTCCGCAGTTGCCCAGTGTTGCCGTCTTGCTGCCTTGCTACAACGAGGAAGCGACGATCGGTGCGACTGTCGAAGGGTTCCGCAAGGCGCTGCCCAAGGCGACCGTCTACGTTTACGACAACAACAGCACCGACCGCACGAGCGCAATTGCGGAGAATGCGGGAGCGGTGGTCCGCACCGAGCGCCAGCAGGGCAAGGGCCATGTCGTGCGCCGGATGTTCGCCGACATCGACGCCGACGTTTACGTCATGGCCGACGGCGACCTGACCTACGATCCCGAAGCGGCGCCGGACATGGTGGCTTTGCTGCTTGCCGAGCAGCTCGACATGGTCGTCGGCACCCGCAAGCATGAAGAGAAGGAGGCGTACCGGGGCGGGCACGTGCTCGGCAACCGGGTCTTCACCGGGCTTCTCGCCGGTCTGTTCGGGCGCAGCTTCAACGACATCTTCTCCGGCTATCGCGTCTTTTCGCGCCGCTTCGTGAAGAGCTTCCCGGTGCTGTCGTCCGGCTTCGAAATCGAGACGGAGATGAGCGTCCATGCGCTCGAGCTCAGGATGCCGGTCGGCGAAATCGAGACCCGCTATCTTGCGAGGCCAGAGGGGTCGGAATCGAAACTTTCGACCTTCGGCGACGGCTGGCGAATCCTGAAGACTATCGGAACCCTTTACCGCGTGGAACGGCCGGTGCTGTTCTACGGGACGATCGCGCTGCTGCTCTTCATCGCGGCACTGCTGCTCTCGATCCCACTCGTGACGACCTATTTGCACACGCACCTGGTGCCGCGGCTGCCGACCGCGGTGCTGATCACCGGAATGACCATCGTTGCCGTCCTCTGCTTTTTCGCGGGGCTCATCCTCGACACGGTGACCCGCGGCCGCAGAGAAGTGCGGCGGCTCGCCTACCTCTCACTCGAGGCGCCGCCGCTGCTGAAACAGCTGTAACAATTTTGTCTCACTCTTCGTGAATTGTGCCGGCTGTTCAACAGTGCCGCTTTCCCGCCAAAATCGGCTGATTTAGCCTCTCCCAATCCGGCCTGCGATTGACGCATTGCCGGTTACTTGGGGGTTTTCGATGAACCGAATTCAGGTTGCTCTTCGTGCCGGCGCCGCGCTGGCCGCGATTGCCGTTGGTGCTTCGGCCGCGCATGCTCAAAGCACCGTGCCGACCGTAGATACGGCGCAGGCGACGCCTGTTACGACCGTCGGCGAAAAAGACATCATCGTCACCGGTTCGCGTATCCGCCACAATCCGCTGGACCAGGATGCGCCGCGCGTCTTCGTCGACCAGCAGGATATCCAGAAGACCGGCCTCAATTCGGTCACCGACGTCCTCCAGCGCCTCCCGAGCGCGGGCGGCGGCCTCAATGCGAAGTTCAACAACAGCGGCAACTTCGGCAACCCGCCGGACGGTGGCGGCGTCGGCGCTGGCGCTGCGGAGATCGATCTCCGCTACCTCGGCTCGAAGCGCACGCTCGTGCTCGTCGACGGCCTCCGCTACGTCAATGCGGCGTCGGCCAGCGGCGTCCCCGGCTCGGTCGACCTCAACTCGATCCCGGAGAGCATGATCGAGCGCGTCGAGGTCCTGCAGGACGGCGCTTCCGCCATCTACGGCTCCGACGCGATCGCAGGCGTGGTCAACATCATCACCAAGAAGGGCCAGAAAGGTCTCGTCGCAAGCGCACAGGCCGGCGGCTATCTCGACCATGACGACGGCTGGACCCAGAACTACCAGATCAGCTGGGGCAACACCGACAGCGGCCCGACGCAGATCGTCATCGGCGCCAATTACGTGAAGCAGGACCCGATCAGCTCGGCTGACCGGGCGATCTCACGCTTCCCGGATCCCTATGCGACCGCCTGCAGCTCTGCCTGCAGCTCCGGAACGCCGCTCGGCCGCTTCATCATCGGCGGGCAGGACCTGACGCTGATCCAGCCGGTCATCGGCCGTGCACCGACGCTCGCGGACTATCGGGACTTCGTCAGCCCGCAGGATCGCTTCAATTTCGCGCCGTACAACTACATCCTGACTCCGCTGGAGCGTTACGGTGTCTTCGCCAATCTCCGCCAGGAGCTGACGCCGGACATCAATTTCAGCGCGAAGGTGCTGTGGAACCGCCGCAATTCGAAGAACCAGGCGGCGCCGCTGCCTCTGTTCGTCGGCCCGGCCGCGGGTAACGGCAACCTGCTCGACCGGATCACGATCGACGAGTCCAACCCGTTCAATCCGTTCGGAACGCTTCAATCCGGCTTGAACCTCGACGGCACGCCGAACGGCGAGACGGCCAATTACGACTTCATCGGCCGCCGCGTCGTCGAAGGCGGGCCGCGCCGCTATTTCCAGAAGGTCGACACGACCTACGGGACGGCGACCCTGGACGGTCACTTCCAGATGATGGGCCACGATTGGTACTGGGACATCAACGGCCTGTACGGGAAGAACAAGGCCAAGCAGAAGGTCTTCGGCAACATCAACGCCGCCAACCTGGCGGTTGCGCTCGGCCCAGTCGATGAGTGCACCGGCGCCTGCGTGCCGTTCAACATCTTCGGCGGCGAAGGCTCGATCACGCAGGCGATGCTCGACTATGTCGGCTTCATCCAGCGCGACAGCAGCGAGCAGAAGATCTGGGGCATGACCGCCAACGCGACGGGCGGCCTCCTCGAGCTTCCGGGCGGAACGCTCGGCCTCGCGGTCGGCGTCGAGCATCGCGACTATTCGGGCCGGTTCGATCCGGACCCGATCGTCGCTGCCGGCCTCGGCTCGGACATCCCGGCGCTTCCGACGAAGGGCGGGTACAATGTCGACGAGGCCTATGCCGAGCTTAGCGCTCCGATCCTGGCCCACGTGCCGGGTGCCGAGCTCCTCGAGCTCGACGGTGCAGTCCGCTTCTCCGATTATTCGACGTCGGGTTCGACGACGAACTTCAAGGGCGGCATCAACTGGAAACCGATCGTCGATCTTCGCCTCCGCGGCGGCTATTCGGAAGGTTTCCGGGCACCGACGATCGGCGAGCTGTTCGGAACCCCGTCGCGCTTCGACCAGGAGCTGGCGGACCCGTGCTCGGCCGACCAGAACCCGTCCGGCGCGGTTCTCGCGAACTGCACCGCGCAGGGCGTCCCGGCTGGCTACCAGCAGCTCAACCCGCAGCTGTCGGTGATCACCGGCGGCAACGAGGCTCTGAAGCCGGAAACGTCGAAGGGCTGGAACTTCGGCGCGGTGTACAGCCCGGCCTGGATCCCGGGCTTCTCGGTCGAGGCCGATTATTACAACATCAAGGTGAAGGGCGCGATCCAGGCGCTCTCGGCGAACACGACGCTGCAGCGCTGCGTGGTCAACAATGACGCGCTCGCTTGTGCCCTGATCACCCGTTCGGCGAGCGGCCAGATCACCCAGATCCGCGGCCTCCTGCAGAACATCGCCGGCATCAACACCGACGGCCTCGACGTGAACCTCAGCTACCGCACGAGGCCGGCGTCGTGGGGAACGCTGAACTTCACCCTGAACAACAGCTTCCTGTTCAACTACGACGTGCTGGAGCCGACCGCGACCGGAACGGGAACGACCAGCCTCGAGGGCAAGGAACGGGGCAGCCCGGACCAGGCCTTCCCGAAGCACAAGGCGATCGGGATCGTTGACTGGAACAACGACCGGTTCGGCGCGACCCTGACCGGCCGCTACATCAAGAGCGTCATCGAGGACCAGAACGGCAACAAGATGAACAGCCGTCTCTATGTCGACGCTCAGGCGCGGTTCTCGCCGTCGTGGATGTCGGACGCTCTCGGGTTCGCGATCGGTGTCAACAACCTGTTCGACAAGGATCCCCCAGGCTGCATCAGCTGCGGCCTGAACAACATGGATCCGACGACCTACGATGTGCCCGGGCGCTATTATTACGCTCGCGTAAGCATCAAGCTGCCGTAAGCCTTAGCGGCAGACGAACAACAAGCTGGGCCTCGGCAAGTGATTGCCGGGGCCCGGTTTCTTTCGGGCGGCTTGAACCTTTCCGGCTTCCGCCCGATGTAGGCTTCACAACAGTTCAACCGAGGACCCTTCAGGATCATGGATCACCAGGACATCGTCTCGCAGCTCGTTCCCATCGTCATCGAACAGTCGAACCGGGGCGAGCGCAGCTTCGACATCTATTCGCGGCTGCTGCGCGAGAGGATCGTCTTCATCACCGGGGCGATCGAGGATCACATGGCCAGCCTCGTCACCGCCCAGCTGCTCTTCCTCGAGTCCGAGAACCCGAAGAAGGACATCTTCATGTACATCAACTCGCCGGGCGGCGTGGTGACCGCGGGCCTCGCGATCCATGACACGATGCAATACATCCGGCCGAAGATCGGCACGGTCTGCATCGGCCAGGCGGCGTCGATGGGAAGCTTCCTGTTGGCAGCCGGCGAGCCGGGCATGCGCGTCGCGCTGTCGAACAGCCGCATCATGGTCCACCAGCCGTCGGGCGGCGCCCAGGGCATGGCCGCGGACATCGAGATCCAGGCGCGCGAGATCCTGCGGATGCGCAGCCGGCTGAACTCGCTCTACGCCAAATATACGAACCAATCGATCGAGGACATCGAGAAAGCCATGGACCGCGACAAGTTCATGGAAGCCGACGAAGCCAAGGACTTCGGCATCATCGACGAGGTGTTCGAGAAGCGACCCGAGACGGGTGAGGATGCGGGGACTGGCGCCGGGGATGTGACGCCGTCGTAAGCTGCTCCATTAGCTGTGGATTTCTTTGCAGGCCTCGCTTGTGCGGGCGCGAAGGCGCCTCCATATCAGTGGCCGAAATGGCACAGTCGGGCAGGGCGTTAACCGAAGCCAAAGCTTGCCTGTGATAGAAATCAGGGTAGCGTGGGAGGCTTGACGGGAGCCTTCGGGCCCGCCGAGCGTAAGGCGCAAGGAAGCGAATGACGAAACTATCGGGCAGCGACGGCAAGAGCACCCTCTACTGCTCCTTCTGCGGGAAGTCGCAGCACGAGGTCCGCAAGCTGATTGCCGGGCCGACCGTCTTCATCTGCGACGAATGCGTCGAGCTGTGCAACGACATCATCCGCGAGGAGACGAAGTCGGCGCTGGTCAAGACGCGCGACGGAGTCCCGACGCCGGCGGAAATCTGCAAGGTTCTCGACGATTATGTGATCGGCCAGGACCGGGCGAAGCGCGTCCTCTCGGTCGCGGTCCACAACCATTACAAGCGGCTCAATCACGGCACCAAGGCCGGCGCCGAGGTCGAGCTAGCCAAGTCGAACATCCTCCTCATCGGGCCGACGGGCTGCGGGAAGACGCTCCTTGCGCAGACGCTTGCGCGAATCCTCGACGTTCCGTTCACGATGGCCGACGCGACCACGCTCACCGAGGCAGGCTATGTCGGCGAGGATGTCGAGAACATCATCCTGAAGCTGCTCCAGGCCTCCGACTATAATGTCGAGAAGGCGCAACGCGGGATCGTCTACATCGACGAAATCGACAAGATCAGCCGCAAGTCGGATAATCCGTCGATCACCCGCGACGTCAGCGGAGAGGGCGTCCAGCAGGCGCTTCTGAAGCTGATGGAAGGCACGACCGCTTCGGTCCCGCCGCAGGGCGGCCGCAAGCACCCGCAGCAGGAATTCCTGCAGGTCGACACGACGAACATCCTGTTCATCTGCGGCGGCGCCTTCGCAGGCCTCGAGAAGATCATCTCCGACCGGATGGAAGGCAAGTCGATGGGCTTTGGCGCACATGTCGCCGCCCCGGACGAGCGCAAGACCGGCGAAGTCCTGAAGCATTGCGAGCCGGAAGACCTGCTGAAGTTCGGGCTCATCCCCGAATTCATCGGCCGTCTGCCGGTCATCGCGACGCTGATGGACCTGGACGAGGATGCGCTGATCAAGATCCTGGTCGAACCGAAGAACGCGCTGGTGAAGCAATATCACAAGCTGTTCGACATGGAGGACGTCGAGCTGGCGTTCAGCGACGACGCGCTGGGTGCGGTTGCGCGCAAGGCGATCGACCGCAAGACCGGCGCCCGCGGGCTCCGCTCGATCCTCGAAGGAATCCTGCTCGACACCATGTTCGACCTGCCGTCGATGGACGGCGTGGACGAGGTCCATGTCGACAGGGACGTGGTCGAGGGCCGCAAGGAGCCGGTCCGCGTCTATTCCAAAAAGGGTAAGACCGGCGACGCCGCGTGAGCGCTGACGCAGTGACCGCGCCGGCCGTGGTCGGCCCGGACTCTTTCCTTCGCTTTCTTCCGGCGGCGATCCGCACGCCGCAGCGACCGCTTCGCGCGATCGCGACCGGCTGGCTGACGGCATTCCCGGCCAGCATCATCTTGGCGATCCTGGGCGCGGTGGTGATGCCCCAGGTCCAGCAGCCCGAATTCAACGTCAGCGGCGGGCTTGCGATGTTCGCGCTCGTCGTCTTCTCGCCCGTGCTCGAGACCCTGATTATGGGCGGCGTGCTGCTCATCCTGCTGCGGCTGTTCTCGCCGACCATCGCGATCCTGATCAGCGCGGTCGGCTGGGGAATCGCCCATTCGACGGTGGCGCCGATGTGGGGGATGGTGATCTGGTGGCCGTTCCTGATCTTCTCGACGCTGTTCGTGACCTGGCGCAGCCGTTCGCTATGGGCGGCCTTCCTGATCCCGATGTGCGTCCACGCGCTCCAGAATCTGATCCCGGCGGCCCTGATCGCCTTCGGGCGGCCGATCTAGTTAAGCCCTACTCGCCGTCGAGGGGGAGGGTGTCTTCCCCGGCCTGAGGTGCGCCGAGCGCTTCTTCCGCTTTCTCGACCTCCTCGTCGGTGGGCGGCAGCGGAATCGCTTTCTGTCCCGGAGCGAGGCTGTCGTCCGGGATGCCGGGCGCGGTTCCGGCGATATTCTCGTCGAGCGGTTCGGCGTTCGGGCCGGTGCTGATTTTCTCGCGGTCCTGCATGGCTTTGCTCCTCGCGATTCAGCGCGCCGCGACCGCACTTGTTCCCGTCGTTGCGGATAGGCGGCGGCCCGCCCATATACACCGCATGACTCGTTCCCTCCCGCTTCTCCCGCTCCGTGACATCGTCGTTTTCCCGCAGCGGATCGTTCCTCTGTTCGTCGGCCGCGAGAAGTCCGTCGCCGCTCTCGAAGCCGCGATGGCCGCCGACAAGGAGCTGTTCCTGGTCGCGCAGCTTGATCCGTCGGAAGACGATCCGGATCGAGACGATTTGTACGACCTGGGCGTGATCGCCTCGGCGATGCAGCTGCTGAAGCTTCCGGACGGCACGGTCCGGGTCCTCGTCGAAGGTGCGAAGCGGGCGAAGCTGGTCGATCTGGTGGAGCGCGACGGCTTCGTCGCGGCAGAAATCGAGGAGATCGACGACCAGGCGGCCGAGGGGCCCGAGGTGCAGGCGCTGATGCGCTCGGTCGTCGAGCAGTTCGAGAATTACGCCAAGCTCAACAAGAGGCTTCCTCCGGAGACCGGGATCCAGCTTGCCGAAATCGAGAATCCGTCGGTGCTCGCCGACGCGGTTGCATCGAACCTCTCGATCAAGGTCGCGGACAAGCAGGCGGTGCTTGGCGAGCTGGCTCCGGCCCGTCGTCTCGAGATGGTCTACGCCTTCATGGAGGGCGAGCTCGGCGTGCTCCAAGTCGAGAAGAAGATCCGCAGCCGCGTGAAGCGCCAGATGGAGAAGACGCAGCGCGAATATTATCTGAACGAGCAGCTGAAGGCGATCCAGCGCGAGCTCGGGAATGAAGGCGAAGAGGGGGGCGACGAGCTTGCCGAGCTTGCGGCCAAGATCCGCAAGACGAAGCTGTCCAAGGAAGCGAAGACGCGGGCCAATGCCGAGCTGAAGAAGCTGAAGGCGATGGCGCCGATGTCCGCGGAGGCGACCGTCGCGCGCAACTATCTCGACGTCCTGCTCGGGCTGCCATGGGGCAAGAAGTCCAGGGTCAAGAAGGACATCGGCGAGGCCCAGCAGATCCTCGACGAGGACCATTACGGGCTGGAGAAGGTGAAGGAGCGGATCGTCGAATATCTGGCGGTCCAGGCGCGCACCAACAAACTCAAGGGGCCGATCCTGTGCCTCGTCGGGCCTCCGGGCGTCGGCAAGACCTCGCTCGGCCGCTCGATTGCGCGGGCCACGGGGCGCGAGTTTGTTCGGCAGTCGCTGGGCGGCGTGCGCGACGAAGCGGAAATCCGCGGCCACCGGCGGACCTATATCGGTTCGCTGCCCGGCAAGATCATCGCCAACATCAAGAAGGCGGGCACGTCCAATCCGCTGTTCCTGCTCGACGAGATTGACAAGCTCGGTCAGGACTTCCGCGGCGACCCGTCTTCGGCATTACTGGAGGTGCTGGACCCCGAGCAGAACAGCCGGTTCCAGGACCATTATCTGGAGCTGGATTACGACCTGAGCGATGTGATGTTCGTCACCACGGCGAACTCGCTCGACATGCCGCAGCCCCTGCTCGACCGAATGGAGATCATCCGGCTGGAGGGCTACACCGAGGACGAGAAGGTCCAGATCGCCAAGCGCCACCTGATCCCCAAGCAGATGGAAGCGCACGGGGTGAAGCCGGAAGAGCTGGCGTTCACCGATGACGGGCTGAAGGCGATCCTGCGCCACTACACGCGCGAAGCGGGCGTGCGCACGCTCGAGCGCGAGCTGGCGAAGATTGCCCGCAAGACGCTCCGGCAAATCCTCGAAGGCAAAACCGACAAGGTCGAGCTGACGGCTTCAAATGTTTCGGAATTTCTCGGCGTCCGCCGGTATCGCTATGGAATGGGCGAGGAAGAGGACCAGATCGGTGCCGTCACCGGGCTCGCGTGGACCGAGGTCGGTGGTGAGCTTCTGACGATCGAGGCGGTCACGGTGCCCGGCAAGGGCCAGATCCGGACGACCGGCAAGCTCGGCGATGTGATGAAGGAATCGGTTGAGGCTGCGATGAGCTTCGTGAAGGCGCGGTCGCCATCCTTCGGCGTGAAGCCAAGTTTGTTCGCCCGCAAGGACATCCATGTCCACCTTCCCGAAGGCGCGGTCCCGAAGGATGGTCCTTCGGCGGGCGTCGGTATGGTCACGGCGATGATTTCGACGCTGACCGGGATTCCGGTGCGCCGCGATATCGCAATGACC
>DATMHP010000125.1:0-1917 GCA_035554875.1 Sphingomicrobium sp. | reverse complement strand
CTTTGGTCGAAGCCTCGGACGCGTCAAAACGCGCGGTGGATGCTGCATTGGAGCACGCAGGTCTTATCTAAGCCTCATGGCCAAGCCGCTCCCGCCGCCGTTCGACAAAGCCAAGATCGTCGCCGAGAACCGGCGCGCGCGCTTCGACTATTTCATCGAGGATCGGTTCGAGGCAGGTATCGCGCTGACCGGCACCGAGGTGAAGTCGCTTCGCCACGGCGAAGGCTCGATCGCAGAGAGCTACGCGACGGTCGAGGGCGACGAGATCTGGCTGATCAACAGCCACATTCCCGAATATAGCCACGGCAACCGGCTCAACCACCAGCCGCGCCGGCAGCGCAAGCTGCTTCTGAGCAAGCGCGAAATCGCCAAATTGCACGGCGCGGTGACCCGCCAGGGGCTAACGCTCGTCCCGCTTTCAATCTATTTTAACGGGCGCGGGCGAGCGAAGGTCGAGCTTGCTCTCGCCCGGGGAAAGAAAGTGCACGACAAGCGCGCGACGGTGAAGGAACGCGACTGGAAGCGGGAGCAGCAAAGGCTGCTCCGGCGAAGCGCCTAACCGCCATGCACACGCCCGCCTGGATCAGCCGCCACATCCCCCGGCGCGAGACGATTCACGAGAATCGCTTCCTGCGGCCGTTCGCCCATCATCTTTCGAAGCCGGAGCTGTGGCGGATGCACCGGCGGTCGGTGCCGCGCGGGGTGGCGATCGGCCTCGGCGTGGGGATCGTCATCCCGTTCATGCACATGATCATCGCGGCGCTGCTTGCGATTCCGCTTCGCGCCAATGTCGCGATAGCCGCAGCGTTCACCCTGCTGATCAACCCGATCACGATCCCGGTGATGTATTATGTCGCCTATCGTACCGGCATGTGGGAATTGCATGCTGACGCCGCGGTGATGAATCCGACAGTAGCGCAGCAGGCGTCCGGCGAGCTCGCGCGGATCCTGTTCTGGGTCCACGAAGCGTCCGGCCCAATCGCAATCGGAATCCTCACCATCGCCATTGCCGCTGCGGCGGGCGGCTATTTCCTTACGGCGATCGTCTGGAGGATGTGGCTTGCGAGCAAGCTCCGCCGCCGCCGGCGGACCCGCAGCGCTTCATGATCCGAGGCTGAGCGGCGCTCCGACCTGGGCCGCGACGGCCTCGATCCATTGGACGACCATCTGCAGTTCCTCGGCGTGAGCCTCGGTGGCGGCTTTATGCTCCTTCTCGCGGGTTTCGGCGTCATAGTCGCGGTCGGAGAATTTGCTGTGTCTTGAGAAGGCAGGGCCGGAAGCAATGGCCTCGACTTGGCGCTCATCGAGTCCCAGACCGAAGAGCGCCTGCGCTTTCCCGACCGCGGCCGCGGGATCGGCGAGCAAGGTCGGCGAATCGAGGATCATCACCCGGTCGCGGAAGGCTCGCGCCATCGCATCGAAATGGTGCATCTGCATTAGCCAGGCGAGCGCTGTCGCCTGCACGTCGGTCAGCTGCAGAAGCTCATCCGGACCATAACCGAAGTCGATGGGGCTCCAGCCTCTCAGCTGGGTGAACAGCCTGCGCCCGAAAATGCGCCCGAACATGCCGCGTTTCAGGAGCGAACGAAGGAAGGTCTCGACGTCGGAATAGAGCAGGACCGCCTTCGACTGAGGCCGTTGCGCGAGGATGTTCTCGAGCGGCCGATTGGCGAAATTGGTCGGCTTGACGATGACTGTCTCGTTCGGCGCATGGGGCCGCTCCAGCAGCCGCAGGACAAGCTCGAGCCGCTGCCGGTTCGCCTGATCGTCGCTGCGGATCAGCCGGTTCGCGAGATTGATGAGCACGTCCGGCTCCTTGAGGACCGTCGTCGCGCCGGGCACGTCGAGCGCGTTGGCGAGCAGGGTCGAGCAGCAGAAGCTGGTGTGGAAGATGAAATGGATCGGGGCGCGGGGTGT
>DATMHP010000124.1:0-10186 GCA_035554875.1 Sphingomicrobium sp. | reverse complement strand
TTCAAAGCGCACCGGCTTCGTGCCGGTGCGCCACCTCTCAGTCGTCTTCGGCGCCGTCGCATTGCTTGCCGCGGCGCCGATTTTGTCGCCCGCTCCGGCCGTGGCCGCGAGCGTGGCGTTGGCGGTGCCCCAAGGGCAGACCGTTGAAGATTTCTACACCGTCCGGCAGGACAAGCCGCTCTGGTTCCAGGGTAATCAGCCGACTTCGGCCGTGCAGGCGCTGCTCGGGCTTCTGAGCACTTCCGTCGCCGACGGGATTGACCCTGCCAAATATAAGGTCGACGACCTCCGCAAGGCCATTCGCCGAGCGTCGGATGGCGACGGTCATTCGGTCAAGAAGGCGGACTTCCAGCTGAGCGAAGCGTTCGCGCAATATGTGCGCGATCTGAAGAATCCGCCGGTCACCGGCCTTCAATATGTCGATCCGTCGCTTCGCCTCGGGCCCGGGTCACCGCTCAAGGTCCTGCAGGACGCAGCGGGGGCAAAGTCGCTCACCGAATACGTCGCGGAAATGGAATGGATGAACCCCATGTACGTGCAGCTCCGGCGAGCGCTGCTGAACGGGCAATATCAGGGAGACCGCGAGCGCGAGCTGCTGCAGATCAACCTGCAGCGCGACCGCATCCTTCCCGACAGGGGCCGCTACATCATCGTCAATACGGCGACCCAGCGGCTCTACATGTACGAGGGCGACAAGCTCGCTGATTCCATGAAGGTGGTGGTCGGCCAGGAACGGCCGGATCGTAAGACGCCGATGGTCGCGGGCTACCTGCATTATGCAGCGCTCAACCCTTACTGGAACGTGCCGCCCGATCTCGTTTGGGACGACGTCGGAATCTACGTGGAGAAGTACGGCCTTAGCTATTTGAAGTCGCGGGGTTACGAGATCCTGTCCGATTGGACCGACGCCGCCACGCCGGTCGATCCGACCACGATCGACTGGAACGCGGTCAAGGACGGCAAGACCGAAATCCGCGTTCGGCAGCTTCCGGGGCCGGAGAATTTCCTCGGCAAGGTGAAATACACCTTCACGAACCCGTACGGGGTCTATCTCCACGACACGCCGAGGAAAGAGCTGCTGACCAAGACGACGCGGCTGTTCAGCGGCGGCTGCATCCGGCTCGAGGATGCCGACCGGCTTGGCCAATGGCTGTTCGGCCACGTGCTCAAGACGACGTCCGAAGACCCGGAGATCAAGGTGGCGCTCGACCAGCCGGTACCGGTGTTCGTCGTCTATCTCACAGCCATCCCGGACGGATCGTCCATCACCTATCTCGACGACATCTACGGATGGGATGCCCAACGGCTGGCCGGCAGGACCGGCCCTGACGCGGGCGGGGACACCGTCGCCGCGCGCTAGCGGAACCAGTTCGGATACCAGGTGATGTCCTGCGCCACCGGGCGGCCTTGGGGGTCGTGCGCCGGACGGAAGCGGACGTAGCGCTCGGTCAGCTGGCACATAAGCGAATCCGCCGCCGGGCTGCCGCTCGGACGGACGACCCGGCAATTGGTCGCGATCCCGCCGGGCGTCACCCGGATGGCGATTCCGACCGAGCCGCGGTCCATGCCGCTTATCGCTGCCAACCGCCGATATTCGCTATTGGGGACCTTGGTGATCTTCTGTGCGGGAGTGAACCCGCCACCGCCGCCGCCAATGCCTGTTCCCGTTCCACCTGCGCCTGTGCCTGTGCCGACACCGCCCTGTCCGTTCGATGAGGAAGCTCCGGTCCCCGGCTTCGCCGCCGCGGCGATCACCTGCTTCGTCGGGAGCACAACTTCCGGCTTTGGAGCGACGATGGGCGACGCCTTGGGCGCAGCGGGCGCACCTTCCGCCTTCGGTTTCGGCTGCGGCTTGGGCTGCGGCTGTTCAGGCGGGGGCGGCTTCGGGAGGGTGATATCGAATGCCTGGAGGTGCTCGACCGCGCGGGTGACCATCGACACGTTGAGGCCGGTGATCACTCCAAAACCCAGCACGCCGGTGACGAAAAGGGCGGCGAGCATCGCCTTCCACCGGCTGGTTCGGATCGGCGTTCGATAGGCCATTCCGCAGCGGCCAACGCTCCGAACGGCTGAAAGTTTGCGTCAGCCGCGCTGGTTTAGCTGGCGTCTTGCGAGGAGCATTGCGGCGACCACGCAGCCGGAGAAAAGTGCGCCTTCGAGAGCGCCGGTGACGGTCTGCGCGACGGGACCGAATCCGCTCTCCCCGAACAGCGCCCCGATGCGGTCGAGGCGGAGGCGTGACCCGGGAAAATGCTCGGCGAGAAGCGCTAGACTGCCGCCCATGAGCCTGCCGCCGAGAAGCGGGATTGCGAGCCCGGCGATTCCGCCGAGCAGCGCCGCAAGCAGGGTCCCGTAGCGCAGCTTTTCGTAGCGCGTCGCCAGGCAGGTGCCGAGGCCGACAGCGCCGCCCAGGACAAGACCTTCGAACGCGCCGGTGATGTCTCCGGGCGAGCGGCCGAACAGCAAGGTGAAGGCGTCGAGCCCGAACAACTCAACGAAGGCGCCGATGACGAGGCCGCCGAGAGCACCCCCCGCGATGCTCCACGGCCCGATGCGGCCCGTGGCGAAGACCGACCCGGCGATCCCGAAGGCGACCCCGAACGCGCCGATCAGGGCGACGAGGATAGTGAGGGCGAGCAGGACGAGAAGCACCGAAATCGCGCCCATTCCGGGCGCGAGCGGCTGCGAGGCTCCGGCGAAACCGTAGAAGAGCCCGCCGATCACTCCTGCAATGCCGCCGCCGACGACGCCGGCGAGGCCGAGCAGCGCATCCGCGGTCCAGGACCTGTCCGTCCGTCGCGGTGCGCTTCTGCCGCCAGCATCAACCGGCGCGATGAATCGGTAGCCGTGCTTCGGTACCGTCTCGATGAATCGCGGCCGCGCCGCATCGTCGCCGAGTTGCCGGCGCAAAGTCCGGATGCACTGGGTCAAAGCCTCGTCGGTGACGGGGACGCCCCGCCACACTTCATCCATGAAGCGATCCTTCGACACCAGCCGCCCCTGCTCGCTGACGAGGAGCGCGAGTGCGTCGAAATAGCGGCTGTTGAGCTCGACCGGATCGCCGCCGTTCCGCAGCTGGCGATCGTTCGGATCGAGGGTGAAGCGGTCGAAGCGGAAACTGGAGCCAGTCACTTTTCAGCAAAACCTCATCCACTGCTCATGCCGCTCACCGGCCGCGCGCGCAGGATAGAACCCGCAAACGACGGTGGAGGCAAGCAATGGCGAATGACGTGCAGGCGATGGTGAGGACGAACCGATGGCGGCTGTTCGGCTGGGCGGCTGCCGTGGCGCTGATCCTCGCGCCGCTGGTGGCGATGCAACTGGACGCGCCCGGGGTGAACTGGACGGCGGGCGATTTCCTATTCGCAATCGTGCTGATCGGCGGGACCGGGCTGCTGTTCGAGCTGGCGGCGAGGGCGTCGCGAAGCTGGGCCTACAGGGGCGGCGTGGCGCTGGCGCTGATCGCGAGCTTCCTGATCATCTGGATCAACGGCGCGGTCGGGATCATCGGCGATGAAGACAATCCCGCGAACCTGGTGTTCGGGGTCGTGCTGGCGATCGAGATCGCGGGCGTCATCGTCGCCAGGGCGAAAGCCGAAGGGATGGTGCGGGCGATGGCGGTGACCGCGGGCGCGCAGGCGCTGATCGGGCTGATCGTCTTCGCGCGCGGGATTGCGACGAACGAGCCGCCCGGCGCGTTGGGGTTGCTCATCCTGATCGAGGGATTCGCGGTCCTGTGGCTCGGATCCGCACTGCTGTTCGCGAGGGCGGTGCGGGAGGCGTAGCTATTCGTGTGCCGAGGCGGTGCTCGTGAGGTCGGCGTGTTTTCGCTCGGGGCCTAGCAGCGTCCAGATCGCGATGATCACCGCCGTCGCGCCGCCGAAGATCGAAAGCGCGAGCGCGTAATTGTTGCCGTGGCTCTCCGCGATCTGCGCCTGGAACACGCCGTTGCGCGACATCAACAGGTTGCCGAGCTGATAGGCGAAGCCGGGGAACATCGCCCGCACCGCTCCCGGCGAAAGCTCGTTCAGGTGAACCGGAACGATGCCCCACGCACCCTGGACGGCGACCTGCATCAGGAAGCCGCCGACGGCGAGCATCAAGGGCGTCGACGACCAGGCCCACAGGGGAATGATCGGGATCGACAGGACGCAGGCGATGATGATCGCGTTCTTGCGGCCGATCTTCTCCGACCAGATGCCGAAGCCGATCCCGCCGACGATCGCGCCGACGTTCATGATCGCGGCGAGCGTTCCGGTGAGATGCGTATCGAAGCCGTGCTGGACCTGGAGGAAGGTCGGATAAAGGTCCTGCGTGCCGTGGCTGAACGCGTTGAAGGCCGCCATCAGCACGATCATGTAGAGCGCGATCTTCCAGTTGCGGGCGAGCTCGCGGAACGGGTTCACGCGCGGCTTGTCCCGGCCGGCCTCGAAAGCGGGGCTTTCCTCGACGTGCATCCGGATGAGGAAGACCAGCAGCGCCGGAGCAATCCCGACGAAGAACATGCCGCGCCAGCCGATCGTGTCGAAGAGTGCGAAATAGACGAGGCTGGCGACGAAATAGCCCGACGGATAGCCGCTCTGGAGGAGGCCGGAGACAGGTCCGCGCAGCTTCGCCGGGATCGTCTCCATCACCAGGCTCGCGCCGATCCCCCACTCGCCGCCCATCGCAAAGCCGAACAGAGTGCGGACGATGAGCAGCTGAGTCAGCGATCCCGCAAGACCCGACAGCGCGGAGAAGAAGGAGAATGCGAGGATGACGACGATCAGGATCGGCCGGCGTCCGTAGCGGTCGGCGAGGAGGCCGAAGAACAGGGCGCCGAACGGCCGCGCGGCAAGCGTCAGCATGATCGCGACCGCGATTTCCGAAACGTCCGTCCCGAACTCGGTCGCGATCGCCTTCAGCATGAAGACCAGGAGGAAGAAATCGAAGGCGTCGAGCGTCCAGCCGAGATAGCTCGCCCAGATCGCGTTTCTTTGCCTTGGCTCGAGCGATTTCAGGTCGGCGATCAGGCTCATCGGCGGCTCCCCCCGGCGCGCTACACTAGGGCTCGACGCGACCGGCGCAACCCTGCTCCGGAGCAACCGCCCGCCGCAGCAGGGGAACGCTTCGGAGTTTCTCCGTTAACCATGACTGGGATTAACCGCCGCACCTGCCAAGCTGCTCTTTTCCGGGGTGATTCTCTTTTGAACCGAGCTTCGCGGGAGGGGGCGGGACACGTGCGCAATCTATTCAACTTGTCGCCGAGAGGCGTCGCGATCGACCTCGGCACCTGCAACACTGTCGTTTACGCGGCGGGCGCGGGGATCGTCATCAGCGAGCCGTCGGTGGTGGCGATGGAGACCGGGCGCGATGGACTGCGCCGGGTTCGCGCGATCGGCGACGACGCCAAGCTGATGATGGGCAAGACACCGGCCAACGTCGAGACGATCCGGCCCTTGAGAAGCGGCGTGATCGCGGACCTCGAAGTGGCCGAAGAGATGATCAAGCACCTCATCCGTAAGGCGCACGGCGGCCCGAGCCGTTTCTCGCGCGGGCCTGAGGTGGTGATCTCGATCCCGTCCTGCGCAACGCCGGTGGAGCGGCGGGCGATCCGGCAGGCGGTGAGCAACGCCGGAGCCGACCGCGTGTCGCTCCTGGAAGAGCCGATGGCGGCGGCGATCGGGGCCGGGCTTCCGGTGACCGAGCCGATCGGGTCGATGGTCGTCGATATCGGCGGCGGGACAACCGAGGTCGGGGTGATCTCGCTCCAGGGGCTGGCCTATTGCTGTTCGGCGAGGGTCGGCGGCGACCGCATGGACGATGCGATCATCTCCTACGTCCGCCGCAACTATAACCTGATGATCGGCGAGGGCACGGCCGAGCGGGTGAAGATCGAAATCGGCACCGCGACGGCGCCGCATAAGGGCGGCGGGCTCGAAACTTATGTTCGGGGGCGGGATGTGGCGCGAGGCATTCCGCGCGAGATAACGCTGAACCAGGCACAGGTCGCGGAGGCACTGTCGGAGCCGGTGCACCGGATCGTCGCGGTCGTTCGCGCCGCGCTGGAGAACACGCAGCCGGAGATCGCCGCGGACGTGCTCGACGAGGGGATCACGCTGACCGGCGGCGGGTCGCTCCTTCGCGATCTCAGCATCGTGCTCTCCGACGAGACGGGCCTTCCGGTGCAGGTTGCCGAAGACCCGCTGACCTGCGTCGCGCGCGGAGCGGGTCGGACTCTGGAGGACGTCGTCTATCGCGGCGGGCTGATGGCCGCCTGAATTATTCGGGATTCTTTTCGAGCCAGGCTTCGAGCCATTTGATCGTATAGTCGCCGGCGAGGAATTCGGGGTCGCGGACGAGGCGCTGGTGGAGGGGCACGGTCGTGTTCATTCCCTCGACCACGAACTCTTCAAGCGCGCGTTTCAGCCGCATGATGCACCGCTCGCGGGTGGTGCCGTAGACGATCAGCTTGGCGATCATGCTGTCGTAATAAGGCGGCACGCGATAGCCGGTGTAGAGGCCGCTATCGACGCGGACGTGCATGCCTCCGGGCGCGACGTAATTCTTCACCAGGCCCGGCGAAGGAACGAAGGTGCGCGGGTCCTCTGCGTTGATGCGGCATTCGATCGCATGGCCGTGGAGGCGAACGTCCTCTTGCCGGCACGACAGGCCGTCGCCGTTGGCGACCCGGATCTGCTCGCGGACGAGGTCGATCCCGCTGATCATCTCCGTCACCGGATGCTCGACCTGGAGCCGGGTGTTCATCTCGATGAAGTAGAATTCGCCATTCTCGTACAGGAACTCGATGGTGCCGGCGCCGCGGTAGCCCATCTCGGCCATCGCCTTGCGGATGATCTCGCTCATGCGCGCCCGCTCTTCGGGCGTGATGACGGGCGAGGGGGCTTCCTCGAGCACCTTCTGGTGGCGGCGCTGGAGCGAGCAATCGCGCTCACCGATGGTGATCGCATTGCCTTCGCCGTCGCCGAATACCTGGAACTCGATGTGGCGCGGGTTGCCCAGATATTTTTCCATGTAGACGGTGTCGTCGCCGAAGGCGGCGCGCGCTTCCGACGCGGCCTGGCTCATCAGGCTTTCGAACTGCTCTTCTTCGGGCACGACCTTCATGCCGCGGCCGCCGCCGCCCGAGGCCGCCTTGATCAGGACTGGATAGCCGATCTCTTTCGCAAGGCTCTTAGCCTCGGCGATGTCCTCGAGCGGACCGTCGGAGCCGGGGACGAGCGGAAGGCCGAGCTTCGCGGCGGTGCGCTTCGCCTCGATCTTGTCGCCCATCGTGCGGATATGTTCGGGCTTCGGGCCGACCCAGGTGATGTCGTGGCTCTCGACGATCTCGGCGAACTGCGCGTTTTCGGAAAGGAAGCCGTAACCGGGGTGGATCGCGTCGGCGTGGACGATCTCGGCCGCCGAAATGATATTGGGGATGTTGAGGTAGGATTCGGTCGCCGGCGGCGGGCCGATGCAGACGGTCTCGTCGGCAAGGCGGACGTGCATCGCGTCGGAATCCGCCGTCGAGTGAACCGCGACCGTGCGGATGCCCATCTCGTGGCAGGCGCGGTGAATCCGGAGCGCGATTTCGCCGCGGTTGGCGATCAGCAGTTTCTGGATGGCCATCGGGACTTTAGCCGAGGACGACCAACGGCTGGTCGAACTCCACCGGCTGGCCGCTTTCGACGAGGACCTGCTTCACCACCCCGCCGTGCGGTGCGGTGATCGGGTTCATCACCTTCATGGCTTCGACGATCAGCAATGTGTCGCCGGCCTTCACGCTGTCGCCAATAGAGACGAACGGCGCGGCGCCGGGCTCGGGCGCCAGATAAGCGGTGCCGACCATCGGCGAGCGGATGCTCTCGCCCTCGGGCTCGCCGACCGGCGCTTCGGCATGCATCGGCGGCGCCATCATCGGCTGCGCGGCTGGTGCTGCGGCAAGGGCCGGCGCAGGCGCGGCAGCGGCGATGAGGCTGCGCTGGACACGAATCTTCCTGTCGCCGTCCTCGACCTCGATCTCGGTCAGATTATTCTCGGTCAGGAGCTCGGCGAGCTCCCGGACAAGCGCGGGATCGATACGCATCCCGTTCGTCATGCCGTCCTTGTTGGCTGGTCCGGCCATTCTACTCCCCTAATGAAATAAGGCGCGCCTGTGGCGTGACGCCCCTTGCAGAGCAGCGCCGCCGCGTCCAGTCCGGGTCCGCGGCTGGCGCCGGGGCGCCGCCGCTCTATATGAGCGATATGGCATGCGGCAAAGCGCGTTGGCGTAAATGACTGAAACGGCCCAGAAAGCGACGATTTCCATCAACGTGAACGGCGAAGCGCGGAGCGTGGAGGCCGGGAGCAGCATCGCCGGGATGCTGGAAGCGATCGGGCTCAATCCGCGCAAGGTGGCGGTGGAGCGCAACCTGGAAGTGGTGCCGAGGTCGACTCTGGCCGATGTCATCGTGAACGAGGGGGATCAGTTCGAAATCGTGCATTTCGTTGGAGGTGGTTGAAGTGAATGCCCCGCAATCCGTTGCCGCTGACACCTGGACCGTCGCAGGTCGGACGTTCTCGTCGCGGCTGATCGTCGGCACCGGCAAATACAAGAGCTTCGAGGAGAATGCGGCCGCGGTCGAAGCCTCGGGCGCGGAGATCGTCACGGTGGCAGTGCGGCGAGTGAACATCGCCGATCCCAACCAGCCGATGCTGACCGACTTCATCGACCCGAAGAAGGTCACATACCTTCCAAATACCGCCGGCTGCTTCACCGCCGACGAAGCCATCCGCACGCTTCGGCTAGCGCGCGAGGCGGGCGGCTGGAACCTCGTGAAGCTGGAAGTGCTGGGCGAGGCGAAAACGCTCTACCCCGACATGCGCGAGACACTGAAGGCGACCGAGACGCTCGTGAAGGAGGGCTTCGAGCCGATGGTCTATTGCGTCGACGACCCCATCGCAGCGAAGCAGCTCGAGGAAGCGGGCGCCGTCGCGATCATGCCGCTGGGCGCACCGATCGGCTCCGGTCTTGGAATCCAGAACCGGGTGACGATCCGGCTGATCGTCGAAGGCGCGAATGTGCCCGTGCTGGTCGATGCCGGAGTCGGGACGGCAAGCGACGCGGCGGTGGCGATGGAGCTCGGCTGCGACGGCGTGCTGATGAACACGGCAATCGCCGAAGCCAAGGACCCGGTGATGATGGCGCGGGCGATGAAGTCCGCGGTCGAGGCTGGGCGGATGGCCTATCTCTCGGGCCGCATGGGCAAGCGCCGCTACGCCGATCCGTCCAGCCCGCTCGCCGGACTTATTTAGTCGCCGTCACTAGGTGCGCCGACATCGGCGCCTCGAAGCCGTCCGGCCCTTCGAATTGACGCAGGGCTTCGGCCGCGGCGTCTGTCGCTCGCAGAAGCATTCCCTCGCCGCGCTGTTCGATCTCAGAGCGCATCGGCGTGCCCTGGACGAGACCGAGAGCGACGTCGCGGGCCGAGGCCGCGCGGCTGGAAAGCTCGACCGTTTCGATCTCGACATCGCCAAATCCGGCCGCGAACAGGTCCGCCTTGATCGTGTCCCAATCGAAGTAGCGGAACGGGATGCGCTCGTAGAATGCGCTATTGTCTTCAGGAAACAGCCCGGCAACGGCTTTTCCCGCCGTGTGCGTGGCGACATTGCGATCGATCCGGTCCCAAATCACCAGCAGGTAGTGGCCGCCTTCGCGAAGGACGCGCCGGGCTTCGGCATTTGCCCTCACCTTGTCGGGGAAGAACATCACGCCGAACTGACAGACAACCATGTCAAAGCTCGAGTCCTCGAATGGGAGGTCGAGCGCATCGGCCTGCACGAAACGGATGTTGGCCGCCGGCACCCGCCGCTGCGCTTCATCGAGCATGGGTTGGTTGAGGTCGGTGGCGACAATCTCGGCTTTCGGCAGGGCGCGGTGCAAGGCCTCGGTGACGATCCCGGTCCCGGCAGCGGTTTCCAGAATCCGGCTCGGCGAAAGAGCCTTGGCGCGATCGGCCACGACTTCGGCATAAGGCCGAAAGAGCAGCGGCACCATGTAACGGTCGTACATTGCTGGAATCGATCCGGCGAAGACGGTGTCGGTCGCGGTCATGGACGGAACGGCCCCCCTTGCTTGCGGGTTTCTGATACTCCGGAGGTGAACCATGGTCGACACCATGACGAACTTCGCGGCCGAGCGCGACGCGATGATCGAGCGGCAGAT
>DATMHP010000123.1:0-5974 GCA_035554875.1 Sphingomicrobium sp. | reverse complement strand
GAAGGCGATGGGAAAGCCCATCGCGACGCGCATCGAAAGCGGCGGCTTCTATCCCGCCGAGGCCTATCACCAGGAATATGCGCGCAATCACCCGGACGCGCCTTATGTGGTCGTCAACGACCTGCCGAAGCTAGCGAAGCTGAAGCGCGATTATCCGGGGTGGTGGAGGGGCTGAGCTAGCGACCCCGCTTCGCTCGGATTCTCGTGCTCGGATGCGCCCCGCGCATCCTGTGCGCGAGAATGGTGCCCAGGGGCGGAATCGAACCACCGACACCGTGATTTTCAGTCACGTGCTCTACCAACTGAGCTACCTGGGCTTTTCGCCTGTCCGGCCGGCCGGCCGTATGAGCGGTGCGGCTCCTACCTTCCATGCGGAGCCCTGTCCACCCTTCGCTTGGGCGGCCTGATCAGACGGAATCAGCCGTAGGAACTTTCGCGCCGCGACAGTCGTAGTCCCGGCATTCGAGGCGTGGACGGAGGCGCGAAATTGGCGGAAGTCGTCGAAAGACGGACGCGAGCGGTCGCGATCGCCGGCCACTCAATCTTTTCACTTCTGCTTCCCGTGCCGGTCGTCACGTTCACCGGCGCTCTCCTGACCGATTTCGTCTACACCCAGAGCGAGAATCTCATGTGGTCGAACTTCTCGGCCTGGATGATCCTCGCTGGCCTGATCGTCGGATTCGTCGCCGGGATTTTCCTGCTCATCGATTTCGGCCGCAACGCCGTCGCTCGAACGGCGGCGGGTTACATCAGCCTGTTCTTCTTTCTCGCCGCCTGGATCGTCGAGGTCTTCAACATGCTGATCCATAACCAGGACGGCTGGACATCCGTCGTGCCAGCCGGGATCATCCTGTCGATCATCGCGACCTTGTTGATCTGGATCGCCGGCTGGCTCTACCGGCCGGCGCTGGTGGTGGCAGAGCCATGATCCGCACGCTCGCGATCTTGCTGGGAGCGTCGGCTCTCGCGGCCTGCGGCAGCACGCAGCCTTCGTCGCCGGCCAACCAGCTCGGGCCCAATCCAGCGCTTCCCGAGCCGTCGATCACGCTCCTCCCGGGCATGCACCTCGCCAAGGTCTCGGGCTGGACGAAAGGCGGCGCTCCGAGCGTTCCCAAAGGCTTCCAGGTGCAGATGATGGCGAACGGGCTTTCGAGCCCGCGCAACGTCTATCCGCTGCCCAACGGCGACATCCTTATTGTCCAGTCGCTCAAGATGGCGAAAGAGCCGGTCGAGCGCCCGAAGAATCCGATGTTCGATTTCATCTTCGGGCTGGCCCACGCAAGTAGCATGGGCGGAGCGACCAACCAGATCACCCTCCTCCGCGACGCCAATGGCGACGGCAAGCCGGAGCTGCAATCTGTCCTCGTCGACCATCTCAATTCGCCCTTCGGCGTCGTTGTGGTCGGCAATGCTCTTTATGTCGCAGATACGGATGCGATCCTGCGTTTCCCGTTCACTCCGGGGCAGACGCGGATCACTGCGCCGCCGCAGAAGCTGATCGATCTGCCGGCCGGCCTCATCAATCACCACTGGACCAAGAGCCTGACCGCGAGCCCGGACGGCTCGAAACTCTATGTGGGTGTCGGATCGAACAGCAATACCGGCGAGCGCGGCATGGAGGCGGAGACGAACCGCGCCGCGATCTGGGAAGTGGACACGAAAACGGGCGCGTTCCGGATCTATGCGAGCGGCCTCAGGAACCCGAACGGGCTGACCTTCTATCCGGGAAGTCAGACCTTGTGGACCGTCGTCAACGAGCGCGACGAGCTGGGGCCGAACCTGGTCCCCGACTACATGACCTCTGTGAAGGACGGCGGCTTCTATGGCTGGCCGTACAGTTACTGGGGCCAGCACGTGGACCCGCGCGTGCGGCCACAGCAGCCAGACCTCGTCAAGAAAGCGATCATGCCCGATTATTCGTTGAGCTCGCATGTCGCTCCGCTGGGGCTCGCCTTCTATTCCGGCACGTCGTTCCCCGCGCAGTTCAGCGGCGGGGCGTTCGTCGGCGAACATGGCAGCTGGAACCGCCCCGATCTCAACGGCTATCGGGTCGTGTTCGTCCCGTTCCGCAATGGCCAGCCGGCTGGCAAGCCTATCGACTTCGTCTGGGATTTCGTCGGCCAAGACGGGAAGGTTCGCGGCAGGCCGGTCGGGGTCGCGATCGACCGGACCGGCGCGCTGATCATCGCCGACGATGTCGGGAATACCGTCTGGCGCGTGAGCTACGCAGCCAAACCGGTCAAGGTCAGCGGCGCGCAGATGATTAGCTTCTAGTCGCTCTCGCTCGCGTCCGGGGGCGCCGGCGGGCCGGGGATGCGGTAACCTTCGCCCAGCCACTTGAGCAGGTCGCGATCCTTGCAGCCGCGCGAGCAAAAGGGCGCGTGTTCCGTCGACGGCGACTTGCCGCACATCGGGCAGGTCTTGTCAGCTTTTTTCGGCATAGGACCCATGGATGGGGAGCGCGGCGTCCGCGCGCAAGGTGACCACGCCGCCGATTTGCTTCGCCAGTTCGCCGATCCATTCGGGCCGAGCCTCGAGCGCCGCGATGATGCCGGGATTCGCAACGAGCCGCTTCGGTCCCGGAGCGTCGAAGGCCACTCGACGGAGGAAAGCCCGCGCTTCGAACGTGGCGCGGTCCTGCGCCAGCTCCAGCAGCGATGCCCGCGAGCGCGGCCTGACGATCTGGAGGAAACCGAAGCCATTGACGGCGGTGCGCTCAAAGGGCTGCGGAAGCACTTCGTCGATCGCTTCGGCGGCGGCGCTGCGTGCTTCCTTTCCGCGCGCGGTGGGCAAATCGATTCCGATCGAGCCACCGATGTCCAGCCGCTGGATCGCTTCTGCCGCTGCACGCGCCCCGGCGATCGCCAGCTCGGACGCGGGCCGGGTGCCATCGACATCGATGAGCGTCATTGCCGGCGTGAAGAACAAGCCGAGGCTGCCGCCGGGGAATTGCACGGCACCGGTGCGGCCTTCGTCGATCAGCTCGTTCCAACCCAGCTCCGCGAGTTCATCCCGAGGCGCCGGAAAGGCGAGCTTGCGCACGGGATGACCGGTAGAGCGAAGCCGCTCCGCAAGCGATTGCGGTCGCCTCCGCTCGTCACGCGTCGCTTTCGCCAACGGCCGCTTCCACGGCTCCGGCCCTGAAAGCGCCGGACGCGTCACCTCGATGTTGAGTGCGGCGCCCTCAGTGATGTCCCTCGGGACGTGGGGCAGCAGATAATCGGCGCTGCTTTCGTCGCGCGCGATGCCGTTGCGTCCGCCGTTCCCCACCTGCACGAGCCGCGCCTGAAGGATGGTTCCGGCTGGAACGGTGCCGTCCAACTCAATCCGCGCTTCGACGATCCGGCGACCTTCGACCAGCGCCGCGCGGGTCTCGCCTATTCCCTTTTCGACGATCCACTCAGGCAATTGGATATCCGGCGGCTTTCAACAGATTGCGGGTCTCCGCGAGCGGAAGACCAACGACGTTCGAATAGCTTCCGCTGATGTAGCGAACGTAAACTTCGCCATAGCCCTGGAGCGCATAGCCGCCCGCCTTGCCGCGCCATTCGCCATGTCCGGCATAATAGTCGATTTCCTCGTCCGACAGCCGCTTCATCGCGATCATCGTCTCGACGATGCGGGTGCGAAGCGGCTGGCCCGGCGCGGCAAGCGCGACGCCGGTCAGCACCCGGTGCCGCCGGCCCGACAGCAATTTCATGCAGGCGCGGAGAGTCGCCTCGTCCTCGACCTTCGGAAGGATCCGCCGTCCGACCGCAACGACCGTGTCGGCCGCGAGCACCAGCGCATCCGGATGCCGCTCAGCGACCGCTTCCGCCTTTTCGCAGGCGAGGCGAAGCGCATGGTCGCGCGGAAGCTCTCCTTTCGGAACGCTCTCGTCGATGTCCGCGGGAACGATCTCGTCGGGAACGACGCCGATGCGGGCGAGCAGATCCAGGCGGCGCGGGCTCGCCGAGGCGAGTATCAACCGCATTTACGGACGACCCGGCGGCCCTCCTCGGCCGGGCATGAAGCGATAGGTGATCCGGCCCTTGGTGAGGTCATAGGGGGTCATCTCGACGAGCACTTCATCGCCCGTCAGGACGCGGATGCGGTTCTTGCGCATCTTGCCGGCGGTATGGCCGAGGATTTCATGACCGTTCTCGAGTTTCACGCGGAACATCGCATTGGGCAAAAGCTCGACGACTTGCCCGCGCATCTCGAGAAGTTCTTCCTTGGCCAAACTCTACCTCATTTCCCTGACGAAAAAGACGCGGTGCCTTAGCGGCACGGCTGTCAAATGTGAAGCGGACCGCCCTTAGACGGTCAGGATGGTCGAGCCGGTCGTCTTCCGAGCTTCGAGGGCGCGGTGCGCTTCGGCGGCTTCAGCGAGCGGGAAGCGTTGCTTGACCTCGATCTTCACCTTGCCCGAGCGGACGATGTCGAACAGGTCGTTCGCCGCCTGCTCAAGCTCCGGCCGGGTCGCGATATAATTGAACAGGGTCGGGCGGGTGAGGAACAGCGAGCCCTTCTGCGACAGCACCAGCGGGCTGAACGGTTCGACCGGGCCCGATGCATTGCCGAAGCTGACCATCAGCCCGCGCGAGCGGAGGCAGTCGAGCGACTTCATGAAAGTCGCCTTGCCCACGGAATCATAGACGACCGGCAGCTTCTGGCCCGCCGTCAGCTTGTCGACCTCGGCGGCGAAATCCTGCTTGGTATAGAGGATCGGATGCGCGCAGCCGTGGGCGCGCGCCAGCTCTGCTTTCTCCTCGGTCGAGACGGTGCCGATTACCGTCGCTCCTAGCGCGCTCGCCCATTGGCACAGGATGAGGCCGACGCCGCCGGCGGCGGCGTGGACCAGGATCGTGTCTCCGTCCTTCACTGGATAGACGGCGCGAAGCAGCATTCGCGCGGTCATTCCCTGGAGCATCATCGCCGCCGCCTGATCGAACGGAATGTCGTCGGGCAGCTTCACCAGCCGGTCGGCGTCGATCAGCCTCTCCTCGGCATAGCCGCCAAGCGGGCCCGCATAACCAACCCGGTCGCCAGCCTTCAGGTTCGTCACGCCGTCGCCGACGCTCTCGACCGTGCCCGCGCCCTCGACTCCGGGCGTGAACGGCATCTGCTGCGGGTACAGGCCGGTGCGGTGGTAGACGTCGATGAAGTTCAGGCCCGCGGCCGCCTGCCGGATCTTGACCTGACCCGGCCTCGGCTCGCCAACTTCGACTTCGTCCCAGACGAGCGCTTCGGGCCCGCCGGGCTCATGGATTCGGATCGCATGTGGCATGGCGCGCGCTTACGCCTCCGCCGCACACAAAGAAAAGCCCCGCCGCGGCAGTGCCGGGCGGGGCTCCTCCTTTGTCGCGATGAGCCGCTTTAGCCTGCGGCGTGACCAGCAAGCGCCGCCAGCAGGAGCAAGGCGACGATGTTGGTGATCTTGATCATCGGGTTGACGGCCGGCCCGGCGGTGTCCTTGTACGGGTCACCGACCGTGTCGCCGGTCACCGCGGCCATGTGGGCATTGGAGCCCTTGCCGCCGTAATTGCCGTCTTCGATATACTTCTTGGCATTGTCCCACGCACCGCCGCCGCTCGTCATGGAGATGGCGACGAACAGGCCGGAGACGATCACGCCGATGAGCAGCGCGCCGAGGGCGGCAAAGCCCTGTTCGGCCCCCGCGACGTAGCGGACGATGAAGAAGATCACGATCGGCGCGAACACCGGAAGCAGCGACGGGATGATCATCTCGCGGATCGCTGCGCGGGTCACCAGATCGACGGTCCGTGCGTAGTTTGGGCGGACCGAGCCATCCATGATCCCCGGATTGTCGCGGAACTGGCCGCGGACTTCCTCGACCACCGCGCCGCCTGCGCGGCCCACGGCGGTCATGCCGAGGGCGCCGAACAGGTAGGGCAGCAGCGCGCCCAGCAGCAGGCCCACGATGACGTACGGATTGGCGAGCGTGAAATCGATGTTCTCGTACGCCACGCCG
>DATMHP010000122.1:0-14272 GCA_035554875.1 Sphingomicrobium sp. | reverse complement strand
TCGCCTTCGACAGCTCCGGAAGGATCGCGTGCAGCGAATCGAGGCAGGCGCGCGCCAGATGCTTTGAGCGCTCGGGCGACCAGCCATAGATCGCGTCGGGCAAATCGAAATTGTCCTTGAACGGCATTTCGAGCGTCATCGACACGCAGCCGTAGCGCTCGGCGAGCTGGGTCGTGGACATCGACATGTTTGCTTCGCCGGGCTTGGGAATCTCATAGCCCTGGCGGGTCTGGAAGTCGGGCGAGAGGCGCTCGAGCGTTTCGCTGAACAGCTTGAAGAGGCCCTGCTGCCGCTCGTTGAATGAGGGGATGCCTTCGAAGCCGGCGAGGAAGTTGGCGGGGATCGCCTCGTCGCCGTGGACGTCCATCGCGAAGTCGACTCCGGTCTTGTCCATCGCATTGCGGACGCACAGCACCTCCGGGCTCTTCTCTGCCGACGGCGCGTGCCATTCGCGGTTGAGGTTCACGCCGACGGCGTTGGTGCGGAGGTGCCCGCGGCGCGAGCCGTCGGGGTTCATGTTGGGAACCACGCGGAACGTGCACTTCTCGCGAAGAACGCGCGTCACGGGATCCTCGAGGTCAGTGAGCTTTTCGAGCGCACCTTCCATCCACCACTCGGCCATGCTTTCGCCCGGGTGCTGGCGGGCGTAGAGCCAAACGTTGAGCGGGCCCTCGCCGAACGTCAGGCAGTCGAGGTCCTGCCCGTCAAGCGACTTGCCGAGCGAAGAGTAGGAGACGCCCGGGAGCGAGGCGACCGAGGTCACCAGGTCGTGATGCCGTTCCATCGAATACGGTGCGAAATAGGCGACCCAGACGATGTCCTCGATCGCGTTGACCCGGATCGTAAGAACGCCGTTGTCATAGCTTGTCTCGTCGACCCGGACCCAGTCGTCGCGATCATAGGAAATGCAGGCGCGGTAATCCGGCCAGCCGTTGGGATAGGCCGAGCCGGCGCAATTCGTGATGCGCAGAGTCACCTCGCGGCCCGCCACTCCCGCAACGCGGAAATAGAACCATTGGTAGAAGTCCGACATGTGATCCTTGACGATCTCCAGGTCGGCGCTGTCGCCGTCCTGCTTCACGACACGGATGTTGCCGGCGTCGAACGCGCTCGAGATGGTGAGGGTCATCGGGGTCCTGGGACAAAGGTTGGAATTGGCGCCGCTGATAGTGCGAGGGCGCCGAACAGGCAAACCGGGTGCGGGTGCGCACCGCGGACGATGATCAGGCGATCGGGTCTTGCTGCCGACGCTTGCGCAGCTGGCTGACCACCAAGGCGAACGCCCCGATGATGGCGAGCGCGATGAGGTCGAGCAGGAAAGAGCCGCTGATCAGCCAATAGAACATCGCTGCGACAATGGCCGAGCAAGGGATCGTGATGACCCAGGCGACGGCGACATTGCCGGCGATTCCCCAGCGCACCGCGGATGCCCTGCGGGCGGCGCCCGCGCCGATGACGCAGCCGGTCATCGTGTGAGTCGTCGACACCGGAATTCCGAGATAGGACGCCGAGAACAGCATCACCGAGCCGCCCATCGAAGCCGAGAACCCCTGGTGCTGGTTGAGCTTGGTGATCCGCGTGCCCATCGTCTCGATGATTCGCCACCCGCCGGTCAGCGTGCCGAGGCCCATCGCGACGTAGCAGCTGAGCGCCACCCAGTTAGGCACGTGGAACTGCCCGTGCAAGTGACCGGTCGAATAGAGCAGCACCGTAATCAGGCCCATCGTCTTCTGGGCGTCGTTGAGGCCGTGGCTGAGCGACAGAGTTCCCGACGAAACCAGGTGAAGCCCGCGGAAGGTCCGCTCCGCCCCCTGAGCGCTGGCGCGGCTTCCGAGCCAGCTCGTCGCCAGCATGATGGCCATCGTCAGCATGAGGCCCAGCGTCGGCGAAGCGACGATCGCGATCAGAGTCTTGTTGAGGCCAATCCACTGGATGCTCGGAAAGCCGGCGTGCGCGACTCCGGCGCCGACGATTCCGCCGACAAGCGCGTGGCTCGAGGAGGACGGGATGCCCTTCACCCAGGTCAGCACATTCCAGAACATCGCGCCGATGAGCGCTCCGAAGACAACCGCGGGCGTGATGACGTCCTTGTCGACGAGCCCCTTGCCGATCGTGTCCGCGACGTTGTGCAGCGCCGGCCATTTCAGGGCGAGGAAGTAAGCAGCGAAGTTGAAGAAGGCGGCGAAGCCGACGGCGATCACCGGCGGAAGCACGCGCGTGCCGACGACCGTCGCGATGGAGTTCGCGGCGTCGTGCAGGCCGTTCAGGAAATCGAACATCAGCGCGACGGCGATGAGGCCGATCAGCAGCGGGAGCGCGAGTTCGTACACGTCAGGCGTGGTCGATGACGATGCCGTCGATCTCGTTCGCGACATCCTCGAACGCGTCCGTGATCCGCTCGAGATGCTTGTAGATTTCGCGGGCGATGATGAACTGCATCGGCTGGTCCGAATGCTGCTGGAACGCGCGCTTCAGCCCGATCGCGTGGACATCGTCGGCATCGCCTTCGAGCCTGACGATCTTTTCGGTGATGATGTGGATCCGGGCACCGCTGCGGCTGATATTGCGGAGCATCGGGATCGCCTGCGCGGTGAGGCGCGCCGCCTCCGTGATCATCTTCGCCATCTGCTTCATTTCCGGCTCGAACGCCGTCAGCTCATAAAGCGTGATGGCACGGGCCGTTGATTCCATTTCATCGATCGTGTCGTCCATCGCGCCGATCAGCGAGGTGATCGCGCCGCGGTCGAACGGTGTCAGGAAGGTCTGCCGGACCGATCGCAGCACCTGCCGGATGATGTCGTCCGCCTCATGTTCGCGCTCGTCGATCTCGCGGATCCGGTCCTCGGCGGGCTGCTGCCCGTCGACCAGCTCGTCGAGCGCTTTTGCGGCGGCGACCAGAGTCGCCACGTGCGCTTCGAACATCCCGAAAAAATCGCCCGTCCGCGGGAGCAGGCGCTGAAACCAGTTGAACATTCAAGGCCCCTGTCGTGCGTCCCGCGCTTAACGGACGCAGGGGGGCGCGGCAATAATCCTGCAACAATGCGGTAGTCCGGCAAATCGACGGGACTGCTGGCAATCGCCCGCGGCCTTCGCTAGCTCGCTGACCCAATGGACAAAATCGCAGTCGCAAAGGTGCCGGTGCTCGTTACCGGAGGCGCCGGCTATATCGGCAGCCACGCAGTGCTCGCGCTCAAGGACGCCGGCTGGCCGGTTGCCGTCATCGACAATCTTTCCAACGGAACGCGCGAAATCCTTCCGCAGGACGTGCCATTCTACGAAGGCAATATCGCCGACCGGGAGCTACTCGAGCGGATCTTCGCCGAACAGGGAATCGGCGCGATCATGCACTTTGCCGGATCGGCGATCGTCCCGGAGAGCGTCGAGAAGCCGCTCCTTTATTACGCCAACAACACCGTCGCGACTCACTCGCTCATTTCGGCAGCAGTCGCGTCCGGCGTGAAGCACATCCTCTTTTCATCGACCGCCGCGACATATGGGGCGCCCGAACGCGTCCCCATCGACGAAGAGGAACCCAAGGACCCGATCAATCCGTACGGCGCGTCGAAGCTGATGACCGAGCGCATGCTGTCGGACTGTTCGGCCGCCTACCCGCTCAATTACGGAGCGCTTCGCTATTTCAACGTCGCGGGCGCCGACCCCGAGCTTCGCGCCGGCCAGATCGGCAAGGGGTCGACGCACCTCATCAAGATCGCGGTCGAAGCCGCCGTCGGGAAGCGCGACCATGTCGACGTGTTCGGGTCGGATTATCCGACGCCGGACGGCACCTGCGTCCGCGACTATATCCACGTCAGCGACCTCGTTAACGCGCATGTGCTGGCGCTGGAGCGGCTGATCGAGCAGCCGGACAGCAACCTGGTCCTCAACTGCGGTTACGGCAAAGGTCTGTCGGTCCTCGAGGTCCTCGATGCGCTCGACCGCAAGCTCAACCATGAGGTCCGCCGGGAATTGAAGGCGAGACGCGCCGGCGATCCGCCCGTGCTCGTCGCTTCCAACCGCCGCCTGGTCGAAACGCTCGACTGGACCCCGCGCTTTGCCGACATTGATGTGATCGTCACCCACGCGCTCGAATGGGAGCGCAAGCTGCAAGGGCTCCGATTCGCGTGAAAGCATTGAAGTTCGTTCTCGGGCCGCTGGCGCTGCTCGCCACGGCGGCCGCCCCCGCGCCGCAGGCCGACACGGCAGCGGCGCAGCGGGTCCGCGCCGACGTCGAATTCCTCGCCAGCGACCTCCTGGAGGGCCGCGACACCGGCTCGAAGGGCTATGACATCGGCGCTTCCTATGTCGCCTCGCGGTTTCGCGCGATCGGCCTGACGCCGGGCGGCAAGGACGGCAGCTGGTACGTCCAGGTTCCCTTCCGCCGAGCGGCTCATGCGGCGACTCCGACTGCGGCGCTGGTCATTGGAAACGGCGCGCGGGGACTTCGCTCCGGAAGCGACTTTGCGGTCCGCCCGAGCCTGACTCAGCAGCAGCGCTCGATCGAGGCACCGCTCGTGTTCGCCGGGAACGGAATCAGCGACGCCCGGCTGGGGATCGACGATTATTCAGGGCTCGACGTCCGCGGCAAGATCGTGGTCGTGCTGGACGGAACGCCGCCCGGCCTTCCGACGGAGGTCGCGGCGCATCTGAATTCGTACAAGCCGGTGATCGCGGCGAACAAGGGCGCGGTCGGCCTGATCCAGGTCTCCGGCACCGGATCGCGGCCGAATTTCAACCTTCTCGGCTATTACGATCGCCCGGTGGTCGACTGGGTCGACCAGACGGGCAGGACGAAGAGCCAGTCGACCGACATCCCGCTGGTCGCGACCATCTCCAAAGACGTCGCAGCGCAGATGTTCAGGGCCGCCGGCAAGAATCCCTCCCAAATCTTCGCGGCGTCCGAGAAGCCGGGCACGCTGGCCGGATTCGCCATGCCGGCGCGGTTCCGCCTCAGCGACCAGATGGAGTGGAAGGACTTCACCAGCCCGGAGGTGATCGGCCTCCTCCCCGGCTCCGATCCGGCGCTGAAGGACCAATATGTCGTCCTCATGGGCCACCTCGATCATCTCGGGGTCAAAGCCGATGCGAAGCCGGGGCAGGACGCAATCTACAACGGCGCGCTCGACAATGCGGCGGGCGTCGCGACCATGCTCGAAGCGGCGCGCGAGTTCGTGGCGTCCGGCAAGCCGCCGCGGCGGTCCGTTCTCTTCATCGCCAATACCGGCGAGGAGAAGGGCCTTCGCGGGGCCGATTATTTCGCCGCACATCCGACCGTGCCTGAGGACAAGATCGTCAGCGTCGTCGATCTCGACATGCCGCTGCTGCTCTATCCGTTCACCGACGTCATCGCGTTCGGCGGCGATCATTCGACGGTTGCGCGGACGATTGCAGACGCGGCAGCCTCGATGGGCGTGAAGGTCTCGCCGGACCCGATGCCGGAGGAAGCGATCTTCGTCCGTTCGGACCATTATCGCTTCGTCACGCGCGGGGTCCCGGCGATCCTGCTGATGACCGGCTTCGCCAATGGCGGAGCGCCGATCTGGAAGGATTTCCTGGCCAACACCTATCACAAGGTGAACGACGATTTGTCGCAGCACATCCTGTGGGATCAGGGCGCGCGCTATGCCGACCTCAATTACCGAATCTCGCGCGCCCTCGCCGACGCCGACCAGAGGCCGCTCTGGTACAGGGGCGACTATTTCGGCGACACCTTCGCACCGAGCCAGCCCCGGGCGGAGCGGCAGAGTCAGCCGCAGCCTTGACTTGCGGCGGCTGGCCCCATAGGGGAGCCGCCGGTTCACGAACCTCCCAAAACCTGAACAAAGAGAACGAGCAAGGCGCCCGGCCATGAAGATTCGCAACAGCCTCAAATCGCTGAAGTCGCGCCATCGCGACTGCCGGGTGATCCGCCGCCGCGGCCGCGTTTACGTCATCAACAAGACGAACCGCCGCTTTAAGGCTCGCCAGGGCTAAGCCCGAGTTCGCTTGCGGAGGACACTCCGCGCTCCCACATCGCGAAAACGGCTCGATTCGCCTTCCGGCACATGAGCGACCCCTTCACTGCGGGTTCACGTGCCTCGGGCTATTAGACGAGCCTAGGGAGTAGTGTGAGATGAAGAAGCGTTTGGAAGTGGCATTCGCGGTGATCGCCGGTTTCGGCGTCGCGTCGATGGCGCTCGCCCAGGCGCCGCAGCAGCCGCAGAGCCAGGCTACGCCGAAGGGGTGGAGCTACACCATCAAGGACGGCAAGCGGGTTCCGAAGGGCAACCGCATCGTCAATGCCGACGGTAGCTGGCGCGAGGAAATCCGCCAGGGCAAGTGCGTCACGGTGAAGGAAAAGTCGTCCGCCGGGGAATATAAGGAAACCCGGCGCTGCGACGACTAGCCCGCACGCGCACCGGGCATTTCGGCCTCACGTACGCAATAAATCCATCGCTGACCGACACCGGTCGATAGTTCTGGGATAGCGCCCAGCCTATCAACGGCGCATCCAGGCCGTGGCGATGCAGCGGCTTGTGCGGCCGCATCTCACCGCCGGCTAGAATGACTGCCGGCGGGTTCTTCCGAAGCGATCTTTGGACGTCCTGCCAGGAGACAGCGTGGCCAAAGCGCTCGGCTTGATCCGCGAGGCCGTCAGCCGTCCTGAACAGGAATGGTCCGGCGGCGAACCGCGGATCGAGGTCGGCGCCGGTCCCCGCGACGAATTCGGGCGACAAGCTCACAATTCCGCCGCCTCCGGCCAGGGCCGCCGTTTTAGGGCCGATCCGCGCGGCTTCGGCCACTAGGATGTCCGTCCTGATGTGCGATGCGGCAAAGCCGAGGCCCGCGATACTTCCGATCGCGGCGAGACTCGAAAGCGATCGCCGCCACGGCCGACCCGCCTCATCGAGAGCCAGAGGAAGGCGCGCGAACAACGGCGGCAACAAAGGCACGAGATACTGCGGATAGGCCGGCTCGGGCATGTAGGCGCCGGCGAGCCCGCCGAGGATCATGAGGTCGAGGAGCACTCGGTCGTCACTTCTTCTGCGATCGAACACTACCGCCGCGAGTGCGACGAGGATGCACCCCTGCGCCGAGAGCCCGATGAGCCGCACGATCCGGTGCAGCGGTTCGAGATCGGATCCTCTTCCGACCGAGGTCCACCACTGCACCGGTGCGTCCAGGCTGTAGGAGAAGACGTCGAAGCGGAATTCAGACGGCGCGGCCGCCGCGAAGATGAAGCAGGGCAGCAGGCCGACGAATGCTCCGAGGGCAAAGGCCGCAAGGCTTCGGACTCCGAACCTGCGAATTCGGAGGAGCAGGAACAGCGCAGCGCCCGATGCCGGCAAAGCGGCACTGATCTTCGCGGACGTCGCAAGCCCGAGAAACAGACCTGCCGCTGCAAACATCCGGAGCGACCGGCTGTCTATCGCGGCAAGAAGCGTGGCGACGGCCGATGCGATGAGAAACATCGGGAGCGCGTCGTTCCGGGCAAGCGATGCCGCGAGCAGGAACGGCTGTGTGCACAGAGCTGCGACCAGCATGATCAGCACGCTTCGTGCGCCCGACCGATCCCGGACACCTGCGAACAGGACCAGCAAAGTTCCCAAAGCAAACAGCGCGTTTGCGAGGCGGACGCCGGCATAGACGAAGCCGGCCGGGAGCATCGCCAAAGGCGCCAGCACGAGCGGCTGGAGAGGCGTCTGCAGATAGGCGAAATCGAGATACGGCCAGCCGTGCCGCATCAAGGCTATCGCCGCGACATATTGGCTCTCGTCCTTATTGGTTGCGCGAAAGAGCGCCGACGCAGCAATCAGGAAGGCAGCCGCGAGGAAGAAAGCTGGCGCCCACCGCTTCGAAGGACCGACCTCGACGCCACTTTGCGGCAAACGCTCGTGAAGCATGCGCCCGCTCTTGCAGGCGTTGCAGTCGGCTCAAGTGAAGAATTGGTAATCTAAGGGAAGCCTAGGCCAATCAGCCTGCCTTCGGTGGCTCGCTTTCATTGGACTTGATCGCACATTTCGGAAGGCCGAGGCCGTTGACGTCCTTGCAATCGCGGACTTGCGCGCTTCCGTCCGGGCCGGTGAAGATCGCCCAATCGCGGCCGTCGGCGCAGCTCGCCATCCACATGTCGAGATTCTTGTAGGCGCCGACGAAGCCGGACTTGGTGATCCGCTGGCACTGGTAGCCCGAATCGTAGATCGCGCGCTTCAGCGCGATGGCGCGATTGAGGTCGTTGAGCTTGAACAGCTGGTCCTGCTCGGCGCTGCGGACCTTGATCGATTGCACCGGCTGCGCCTGCTGCCGCTGACCGTTGTCACAGCCGGCGACGAGCATTGCCGTCATCGTGATTGCAATCAGCGCGCGCATCTCGATCCTCCTTTTGCCCCACGCCAACGCGTCAATCGCGGTAGGCGATCCGAACCATTGCCGCAGCTGCCTTGGCGCGATCAATGGCCTCCTCCGTCGTCGCCGCGCGAGCAAGCCCCACGCCCATTCGCCGCCGCTTGAGAGTCTTGGGCTTGGCGAAGATCCGAAGATCGATCGGCCTGTCCGGCTCGCCGAGTGCAAGGGCGTCGGCGATGCCCTCGTAGTCGAAATCGTCGCTTTCGCGCTCGGCGAGGATAACCGCCGACGCGGACGGGCCTGCGAGGTCGATCGCCGGGATCGGAAGACCGAGAATCGCGCGGACGTGAAGCTCGAACTCGTTGGGATATTGCGAGATGAGGGTCACCATGCCGGTATCGTGTGGCCGCGGGCTGAGCTCGGAAAAAACTGCTTCCTCACCGCGGATGAAGAATTCGACTCCGAAGATCCCATGGCCGCCGAGCGCCTCGACGACTGCCTTCGCCTGGTCCTGGGCGGATGCGAGCGCGGCCGAAGGGACTGCCGCCGGCTGCCAGCTCTCGCGATAGTCGCCATATTCCTGCCGGTGCCCGATCGGTTGGCAGAAGAGCACGCCGTCCTTCGTCGAGACCGTCAGCAAGGTGATCTCGCTGTCGAAGTTGATGAACTCCTCGACGATGATCCGTGGGCGGTCGCCGCGCATCTTCGCGACCGCATAGTCCCAGGCGGTACCGACCTCGTCCGGCGTGCTCGCGGTGCTCTGCCCCTTGCCCGAGCTCGACATCACCGGCTTGATCACGCACGGAAGCCCGACCGCCTCGGCGGCGGCGATGGCCTCATCGCGGCTCTCGGCGAAGCGATATTGTGACGTCACGAGGCCAAGCTCTTGCGCGGCGAAATCGCGGATTCCGTCGCGGTTCATTGTCAGCTGCACGGCCTTCGCCGACGGCACAACATGCCAGCCTTCTCTTTCCAGCTCGGCGAGCGTCGCGGTGTCGATCGCCTCGATCTCGGGCACGATGAAATCCGGCCGATGCTTCTCGACCGCCGCCCTGAGCGCCGCGCCATCCAGCATCGGAAAAACCTCGAACGCGTCCGCCATCTGCATCGCCGGCGCATTGGCGTAGCGGTCGCAGGCGATGATCCGGCAGCCGAGCCTTTTGGCCGCGATGGTGAGCTCGCGGCCGAGCTCTCCGGAGCCGAGCAGCATCAAGGTGGCGAGGTGCATTTGCCGCCGTTAGAGTGTTCCGTCGAAAGCCGGAAGATGGGGGATTGCATGCGCAAGGTTGCGACACTGTGTTTATTGGCGCTCGTGGCCGCGGCGCCGGCTCCGAAGCCGAAGACTCCGTCCGAAATCGTCGCATCCGCGCCGGCGAGCGCGTGGCACACCATTCCCGCTAACGACCTGCTGGTGATGCAGCTCAACAGCGGCCCCAAGGTCGTGATCCAGCTCGCGCCCGATTTCGCGCCGGTCCATGTCGCCAACCTGCGCGCGCTTGCGAAGGCGCACTGGTGGGACAAGGCCAGCATCTACCGCGTGCAGGACAATTATGTCGTCCAGTGGGGCAAGAACGAGAGCAGCGACCCGCTTCCGTCCGGCGTCGTCGCCAAACCGCCCGCGGAATATGCGCGGCCGCTGAAGGGGCTCGCCGTAACTCCGCTTCCTTATCCCGACGATTATGCGCCCAAGGCCGGTTACGCGCTCGGCTGGCCGATCGGCTACGATCCCAAAGGCGGAACGGCGAACCTGACGCATTGCTACGGCTATGTCGGCGTGGGCCGCGATCTTTCGCCAGACACGGGCACCGGCGGCGAGTTGTATGCCGTCATCGGCCATGCAACCCGCCATCTCGACCGCAATATCGCCATCGTGGGGCGGGTCATCAGCGGGATCGAGAATTTGAGCAGCCTGCCGCGCGGCACCGAGGCCTTGGGCTTCTACAAGGAGCGGTCGCAGGATGTGCCGATCGCCTGGGTGCGGCTGGCGAGCGACATGGCGGAGGCCGAGCGGCCGTCGTTCCAGGTGATGGACACGCGATCGGCGGATTTCGCTGCTTATGTGAAGGCGCGGGCCAATCGGAAGGACGATTTCTTCATCCGGCCGGCGGGCGGCGTCGATCTGTGCAACGCGCCGGTGCCGATCCGTCCAACGCCCGCGAGCTAGGCGGCCTCAGGCCGCCCAGGCGGTCTGGTCGGCCTTCTTGTGAAGAATGATCACGGGCCGGCCGTGCGAGCGTGTGCTCGCCTCCGCGAGGGGTAGAGCCGTGGCGCAGAAAGCGCATTCCGCCGATACCCGGCCGATGATCCATTGTGTGCGGCCGCAGCCCGGACAGTGGTTCACCTCGTGCTCGCGATAGACGGCATGATAGCCCCGCGCAGTCGGCTGATAGGTCGTGTCGTTCTGGCCTGAAGAGGCAGGCATGAGACGTTCCTTTCGGGGCGGGTGAACGAGCGAAAGCTGCAGCGGTTGCATCGCTGCCCCGTTTCGGGACGGGTAACCGCCACATTGGAGGATGCGGAACGCCTTGGAAATCAGCCGCTTAGCGAAGCGGAAGATCGCCCGTTGCAATAGGTTCGGCGAACTCGGCGCCGAGCCGATCGCCGGCAGTCCACTTTACGACGGCATTGGCGCGCTCGCGCCCCGGCAGCATCAGCCAGACGCGCGAGCCGACCTCGAACCGGCCTTCCGATTCCGCCATGAACCCGCGTTCGGAGATGTTGAGGATCCGGGCGTCGACGCCGCTCGCGCCCAGCTCGCGCACCGTTCCCTCGATCTCGACGGGCACGCGTGGCGACAGCCGTCGATCGCTGGGATCGGGGGCCTCGGCGATGCGCGCCTTGATCATCGAAAAACTCATCTCCACGCGCGGCTAGTCCACAGGTCCGGAAAAGCTGACGCCGATCTTCCCGTCCCTGACCCAGCATACGCTGCCGGAGACCTGGCCTCGCTCGCCGAGCTCAAGCCTTATTGTCTCGCCGATGTACGGGATCAAGGAGAAGATGAACATCGCGCCGGACGCCGAAACGTTGACCAGCTCGACGATATGTCGGCGGCCGCGCAGTTCCAGCACCGCGGTCTGCGCCTCGGCCTCGAATCGCGGCTCCGAACGATGGTCCACGTGACGCGTGACCCGTCGCGGCACCATCGCGCCGTCGAGATACTTGCTCGCCATCGACACCCCCACTGTGGCGGAAGACCTAACCGCAATGGTTTAAAGATTGGTTCTTATCCACGACTTAAGGGCCGTGTGTGGCTTTGCGTCACTGGCCGCGGCTGTTCAGCCTGTGTATTGTAGTTGCCGGGCAAAATTGTGGGCTCGATCGAGAGAGCCGTAGAGCGAGACTGACGTGAGATTGCACAAGAAACTCAACGCGTTCGCACTCTTCTGTGCGGGATCGGCGCTTCCGTTCGCGGCGCAGGCGCAGCAACCGGTGCCGGCGGCTCCTGTTCCGGTGCAGGTCGCGCCCCCGGTGGCACAACCGCCGGTCCAGCCTGGCGCCATTGCGCCGGCCGAGCCCGCGCCGCTTCCTCCGCCGCCGTGGACGGTGCCGGACGCGCAGGCGTTGCTCGCCTACATACAAGCCATCGGCAAGGAGGGGCTCAGCCCCGCGGACTACAGTCCGCAGGAGCTCACCGCCGCTCTTGCATCAGGCGATCCGGTCAAGCTGAACCAGGTCGCGAGCGACCTCTTCACCCGCGTCGCATCCGACGTCGCCCTCGGCCACACCAAGGGTAAGGATCGCGTCGACTGGACGATCAAGGACCCGGACCTCGACAACGACCGGACCGACCAGCTGCTACGCTGGGCATTGCTGACGCACCACGTCACCGAGACCCTGGACGGGCTGCTTCCAATCCACCCGCAATATGCGGCGCTGAAGCATGCGCTGGAGGTGACGCCTGCGACGGACAGCGATGCGATCAGCCGCATCCGGCTCAACATGGATCGCTGGCGGTGGCTGCCGCAGAACCTCGGCGAACGCTACATCATCGTCAACGTCCCGGCCTACACGGCTGCGCTCGTCGAGAATGGCGAGACGATCTCCAGGCACCATGCGGTGGCGGGCAAGATCTCGACCCCGACGCCGCAGCTTTCGGCCGTGGCGACCGGCGTGATCCTCAACCCGTGGTGGGAAGTGCCGACCAGCATTTCCGGTGAGGTCGCGGGCAAGAAGGGTTTCGTCGCGGTCCGCAAGGACGACGGCAGCATCCAGCGCTGGCGCCAGCCGCCGGGACCGACGAACGCTCTCGGCCAGGTCAAGTTCGTGATGCCGAATTCGAAGGCGATCTATCTTCACGACACCAACGCCAAGAGCCGCTTCAACAGCAAGGTGCGTGCCTTCAGCCACGGCTGCATCCGCACGCAGGATATCCTGCAGCTCGCCTCCATCCTCCTGACCGAGGGCGGCGACGAGTGGACTCGGGAAAAGATCGACGCGACGCTGAAGAGCGGCAAGTCGGTTCAGGCCAGTTTCCCGGAGCCGCTGCCGGTCTACATCGTCTACATGTCGTCGGCGGCGACGGTCGACGGCCGGATCATCGATTATCCGGACATCTACAAGCGCGATGGCAAGGTGATCGCGGCGCTTACTGATGCGCCAAAGCCCGGGCCCCAAACGCGCGACGCACAGAAGCCCGCGAAGCCGGCCGACAAGGTCGCGACCCGCTAAGCGAAATCAGCAGCCGATGCTGACCTGGGTCTCGCCCCGCTTGACGAGGCGAACCGAGTCCGGGTTCGTGCCCGGCGCGACCTCGACGGTCATGTCATCGAGATCCGGCGCTCCGTCCTGGCTGAACACCGTCACGAAATGACGGTGCGAGAGGAGCATGTGCTCGTCGAGTGGCTTGCAGCCGGTGCTCTTGAGCGACCTTAGCCCGACGAGATAGCCGTCGGCGTTATAGAGCTCGGCATAGCCCCATTCCGTGTCGATCTGCCCGTCCTTGAGCTGGGCAGCGCATTCGCTTTCCATCGCCCTGCAGACGTCCTCCGTCTCCGGATCCTCCTGCCAGCGCGGCTGCGGATCGAAGCTGAACGTCGCCGGCCTGTCGGCGGTCATTGCCGCCAGCGCGAAGCCAGCGACGAGCACCGCGCCCAAGCGCGCTTTACCGAACCTCATTTCGCCCCTCCCCCTGTCGGGCGGCGGCTATTTGCCCTTCAGGGACTTCACCGCCGCAAGCGCCCGCTGGACGTGCTCACTGGGATCGAGGTTGGTATATTCCATCACGATCCGGCCGTCGGGCGCGATCACGTAAGACGTGCGATTGGCATATTCGGGCTTCTGCTGAAGCACGACGTCATAGGCTTTGCGCAGGTCCGGGCTGGCGGTCGCCACCGGGAACTTGTTGCGGCATTCCTTGACCGAAAAGTCCTCCAGCGTCTTGAGATCGTCCGCCGACATGCCGATCACCCGGGCGCCGAGCTTCTTGAAGTCGTCGGTCGCCTCGCTGAAGGCGTGGGCCTCGAGCGTGCATCCCTTGGTGAAGGCTTTCGGGAAGAAATAGAGGACGACGGGGCCATGCTTCAGCTGCTCCTTGAGGTGCAGCTTGAACGGCTTGCCGGCAAGGGCGCCGGTGGTGGTGAAGTCAGGCGCCTTCGATCCGACCGTCAGGGCGCTCGACGCCGGGACCGCCATCGAGACCAAGGCCAGTCCCATGAGCAATTTGCGCATGATTCGCTCCTTATAATGTGCGCGTCATGTGCCGCAGCCCCACGGCATGATGCGTGTTTAGTGACTGTGCGCGGCTTTGTCGCCGGTCATCTCGCCGTGCTCGTGCTCTTCCTCATGAGCATTGGGGATCGAGGCGTAATCCGCGGCGCTGAACGTCGGCAGCGCCTTGACGAAGGCTGCGACCTTCCACAGCTCCTCGTCATCGTCGGTTTTTCCGAAGGCGGGCATTCCGCTCATCTTCAGCCCGTTCTTCTCGATCCAGAACACTTCTGAAACGCTT
>DATMHP010000121.1:0-15742 GCA_035554875.1 Sphingomicrobium sp. | reverse complement strand
CGGCGGAAGCAGGAACATCCGGACGAGATCCTCGCCCATTGCGGCGTGAAGCTGCTGGGTGCCCTGCCAGTCGATGTCGAACAGGATATCGCGCCCTTCCTTCAGGGCGGCTTTGACTGGCGCCTTCGGGGTTCCGTAGCGGTAGCCGAACACGGGTGCCCATTCGACGAAGTCGCCCCCGCCGACCATGCGGTCAAACTCGGCATCGTCCACGAAATGATAGTGCACGCCATCTTCTTCGCCCGGCCGCTTGGGGCGCGTCGTCGCGGAGACCGACATGGTGATCTGCGGATCGGCCTCCATCAGCATCCGCGACAGGGTCGATTTCCCCGCGCCGGAGGGAGAGGACAGGACGATCAGCAAGCCACGGCGGGTGAGACCGGCGTCGAGCTCTGAAGTGGCGTCCATAACCGCTCTTGCGATGCGTTCCGCCGCTTCGTCAAGCAGCTGTTGCTGCATCGCACAAATTCCTCTTGAAATTGTGCAGCGCGCCATTTATGTTGCAGTGCAACACAAAGGATCGAACATGGTCGCGGACGCCGAAACCCCTGCTGAAGCCATCGAGACCGCCGAGGCGGTCATCGAGCCCGCCAAGGCAGAGACCCCGGTCCGCAAGACGGCGGCAAAACCCCGCCGCAAGGCAAAGGCGACGCGCAAGCCGCAGGCCCGCGCCAAGGAAAGGAATGAAGAGATGACGAAGCAGAACGACAAGATTTTCGGCGCGTTCACCGCCTTCCCGGGCGCCGCCGCCTTCGAGAAGCTGTTCACCGATGCCTCCGAGCGCGGTGAAGAGGCCGTGAAGCGCTCGCGCAAGGCCGCCGAAGAGCTGGCCGACCTGTATCGCGGCAACCTCGACGCGTTCGTCGAAGCCGGCAAGATCGCCGCCACCGGCGCTCAGTCGATCGGCCAGGATCTCGCCGCCAAGAGCCGCGACAGCCTGGAGCAGACGGCGAACACGGTTCGCTCCTTCGCCGAGGCGAAGAACCCGACGGAGCTTCTGCAGCTGCAGAGCGACTTCGCGCGCACCGCCTTCGACCGTTTCGTCGAGGACAGCTCGGCGCTGACCGAGTCGTTCGTGAAGCTCGCCGGCGAAGCGTTCCAGCCGCTTTCGAACCGCGCCAGCGCGAACGTCGAGAAGTTCAACCAGATCGCTGCCTGACAACTCCTCCCCTCCCGTCAGGCACGTCAAGGCGGTCGTTCCCATGCGGAGCGACCGCCTTTTTTCTGCGTTTCAACCGTCGCTGCCGCCTTGCGGCGCGTTTCAACCGTGCCATATTTTGCGAGTGACTATGACGTGGCGTGTGACAAGCATGGGGGACGGACCCGGACGCGGTGACGGTCTCGACGACGATCTCGAGATCGGCGTTGCCACGCGCACGCGCCCGAAGACCAAGAAGCCGTCGAATTACAAAGTGCTGATGCTCAACGACGATTACACTCCGATGGAGTTCGTCGTGCTCGTTCTCCAGCGCTTCTTCTCGATGGACATCGAGGACGCGACTCGGGTCATGCTGCAGGTCCACCAGCAGGGCATCGCCGTCTGCGGAGTCTTCACCTACGAGGTTGCGGAGACGAAGGTCGCGCAGGTCATCGACTTCGCCCGCGAGAACCAGCACCCGCTCCAGTGCACGCTCGAGAAGGCCTGACCTGAGCCGCTGTTGCGCGAGCGGGTCCGTCCGCTAAAGCGCGCAAGTGGACAGTATCTGGATCAAGGGCGGGCAGCGCCTCCATGGCGAAATCCCGATCAGCGGCGCGAAAAATGCCGCGCTGACGTTGCTTCCCTGCGCGCTCCTCACCGAAGAGGCGCTGACTCTCACCAACCTGCCGCGCCTCGCCGATGTCGACAGCTTCGGGCACCTGCTGAACCAGCTTGGAGTCTCGACCAGCGTGGCCGGCGTAAAGAGGGGCGAATACGGACGGAGGATGACGCTGCGAGCCGAGGATATTGCCTCGACCGTCGCACCGTACGACATGGTCCGGAAAATGCGGGCATCGGTGCTGGTGCTCGGCCCGATGCTCGCCCGCGCCGGCGAAGCGACGGTTTCGCTGCCCGGCGGCTGTGCGATCGGCGACCGGCCGATCGACCTCCACCTCAAAGCGCTCGAATGCATGGGCGCCGAGATCGAGCTTACTGCCGGCTATGTTAAGGCCACGGCGCCAGGCGGACGGCTTTCCGGTGGCGACTATAGTTTCCCGGTGGTTTCGGTCGGAGCGACCGAGAATGCGGTCATGGCCGCCGTCCTCGCGTCCGGGCGCACCGAGCTGTTCAACGCCGCGCGCGAACCCGAGATCACCGATCTTTGCAATCTCCTCGTCGCGATGGGCGCGCAGATCGAGGGCATCGGCTCGGCGCACCTCGTCATCGACGGAGTCGAAGGCCTTCACGGCACCACCTACCAGGTCATGCCGGACCGCATCGAGGCGGGGAGCTACGCCTGCGCCGCGGGGATCACGGGCGGCTCGATCGACCTGATCGGCGCTCGGCCCGACGACATGCAGGCGACGTTGAACGCGCTCGCCCATGCGGGGCTGATGCTCGAATTCCACGACCGCGGGATCAAGGTCAGCGCCGATGGCGGCTTGCGGCCCCTTGCGCTTTCGACCGCGCCCTTCCCCGGCTTTGCGACCGACATGCAAGCCCAGTTCATGGCCATGCTCGCGCTCGCCGACGGCGACAGCTTCCTCGAGGAGACGATCTTCGAGAATCGCTACATGCACGTGCCCGAGCTTCGCCGTATGGGCGCGGACGTCGACATCCATGGCCGCTCGGCGATCGTCCATGGAACGCGGACGCTCACAGGTACGCAGGTGATGGCGACCGACCTCAGGGCCTCGATGAGCTTGATCCTGGCGGGGCTTGCCGCCGAGGGCGAGACCGAGGTGCTTCGGGTCTATCACCTCGATCGCGGCTATGAGCGGCTGGAGGAAAAGCTCTCCGCCGTCGGGGCAACGATCGAAAGGCGCAGCGCCGGCTAGTCAGCCGAAGAGCTTCAGTCCGGCGATCGCAGCGACGATGACGAGGATCAGCAGGATCCGGATCACGGACGAAGGCTCTCCGAAGAAGGCGAGACCGACGATCACAGTCCCCACGGCGCCGATGCCGCCCCACACTGCATAAGCCGTGCCCATCGGGATCGACCGGGACGCGACCTCGAGAAGCGCCATGCTGATGCCCACCGAGACCAAGAAGGCGAGAGTCCACGGCAGGTTTTTGAAGCCGTCGACGAAGCGGAGCGACGTCGTGAAACCGACTTCAAATAAGCCTCCGACGATGAGCCAGACCCAAGGCATGAAATTCCTTTCACTGGACGTCGCGCAATGTCGCGATAGTTTGTGTAGCCATGGCTGAGGGGAGGGGCATCGGCAACTGGTTCGCACCTTGGCGATTCCTGCTGTTCATCGCGCTCCTCCTGATCGGCGTCCCGGCCGGCCACCAGCTGCTTCACCGCTGGGCGCTGGGCGGCATGGCTGCGTTCGATGTCGCTGCGACCATCTTCCTTCTGCTCTGCCTCCCCCTGCTGACCACGCGCCAGGCTTCGACCATCCGCGAGCATGCGGTTCAGAACGATGCCAACCGCAAGATCCTTCTCGGAGTCACTGGCGCTGTCATTGGAGTGCTTCTGATCGCGATCGCCGCGGAGACGATCGGCCATAATCCGCAGCCCCTGACGAAGGGGCTGATCATCTTCACGCTGGCCCTCGCCTGGCTGTTCAGCAACGTCATTTACGCGCTGCATTATGCCCACCTGGCCTACGGCGACGATTGCCACGAATGTTCGGGATTCGATTTTCCGGGGACGACGCACCCCGATTACTGGGACTTCGTCTATTTCGCCTTCACCTGCGGGATGGCCTTCGCAACGTCCGACGTCCAGATCACGAACCAGCATGTTCGCCGGGTGGTGACGGTCCATTGCCTCGCTGCCTTCGCGTTCAACATCGGGGTGCTGGCCTTCACCATCAACGTGCTCGGCTCCGGCTAGGCTGCGACGTCGATCTCCGGAAGCGGCACGACTTTGCGGCGCGAAGCGAGAAGGCAGCCGCAGACGATCAGCGCCGCCCCCGCAAGCGTGTAGCCGGTGACGTTCTCGTTGAAGACGATCCAGCCGAGCGCCGACGCCCACAGGAAGGCGCTATATTCGGTGACGGCGAGATAGCTTGCCTCGCCGCGCGCATAGGCCCAGGCGAACAGCAATGTGCCCGCGGTCGAAAGCACAGAGGCGATGCCGATCCAGTGCCATTGGCCGTTCGGGAGCGCGGGAACGTCAACGACCGCCAAGGCCGCAACCCACAGCAACATGATCGTCAGCGACTGGAAGAAGTTGATTTCCAGCGGCTTCGCGGCGAGCGCCTGGTGGCGCATCAGGACGATGTTCACGGCATAGGTCAGCGCAGAGCCGATGATTGCGGCTGTGCCGAGCAGCGCCTCGGCGTTGAGCGCCATTCGCGCTTGACCGACGACGATGACGATCACTCCGCCGAACGCCAGCACGGACCCGACGATCGAGAGGCGGCCGATGCGCTCGCCGAGGAAGATCGCCGCGAGCAGGAGCGCAATGAGCGGTGCGATGAAGGTCAGCGCGATCGCCTGCGCGAGATGGACCCGGCCGATGCCCCAGAAGAAGAGAAAGGCCATCACCGTGACGACCACGGACCGGGCGATATGGATTCGAAGGGCGCGCTTCCCCGGCCAACTCTTGCGCGTCGGCAGGTAGAGCCCGGCGCTGATCCCGAGGTTGGCGAGCGCACGCCAGACGCTGACTGCGATGATCCCGATGGCGAGGACGAGGTGCTTCATCACCGCGTCCATGATCGACAGCGATCCGACCGCAGCGAGTGCGACCGCGAAGGCCTTGATGGGATGTTGGGCGACGCGGTTCACGCCGCCGGGACTAAACGATTACTCGGCCGCGTCGAGTGTCGTCTGGCTCACCTCTGCAGCTTCGATCTCGGCCGCCTTCTGCTCCACCAGCCGGACGATATGATCAATCATGTCGGCGTCCTTCACATGGTGGTCGGTGACTCCCGAGAGATAGACCATGTGCGTGCCGTTGCCGCCGCCGGTGATGCCGATGTCCGTCTCCCGCGCCTCGCCCGGGCCGTTGACGACGCAGCCGAGCACGGAGAGCGACATCGGGGTTTTAATGTGCTGCAGCCGTGATTCGAGCGCCTCGACGGTGCGGATCACGTCAAAGCCCTGGCGCGCGCAGCTGGGGCAGGACACCACGCGAACCCCGCGGCTGCGGATTCCGAGCGCCTTCAGGATCTCATAGCCGACGCGAACTTCCTCTTCCGGCTCGGCTGACAGCGACACGCGGATCGTATCGCCAATGCCCGCCCAGAGCAGGTTGCCGATCCCGATCGCCGATTTGACGGTGCCGCCGATGAGGCCGCCCGCCTCGGTAATTCCCAGGTGCAGCGGGCAGTCCACCTCGCTCGCCAGCTGCTGGTAGGCGGCGACGGCCAGGAACACGTCCGATGCCTTCACCGCGACCTTGTAATCGCGGAAGCCGTGGTCCTCGAGGATGCGGATATGGTCGAGCGCGCTCTCGACCAAGGCCTCGGGACAGGGCTCGCCGTACTTCTCAAGCAGGTCCTTTTCGAGGCTCCCAGCATTCACGCCGATGCGGATCGCGCAGCCATTGGCCCGGGCCGCAGCGATGACCTCGCGGACGCGCTCCTCCGACCCGATGTTGCCGGGATTGATGCGAAGGCAGGCCGCGCCCGCATCGGCAGCTTCCAGCGCCCTTTTGTAGTGGAAGTGGATGTCGGCGACGATCGGCACCTTCGCCTCGCGAACGATCTGCTTCAGCGCGGCGGTCGCGCCCGCCGTCGGGCACGACACGCGGATGATGTCGGCACCGGCCTCTTCGCAGCGGCGGATCTGGTCGATCGTCGCCTTCGCGTCCTCCGTCGGCGTGTTGGTCATCGTCTGCACGCTGATCGGTGCGTCTCCGCCGACAGGGACGGAGCCGACCATGATCTGCCGCGACGTACGCCGCTCGATATCTCGCCAGGGCCTGATGGACATGTGGGCGCATATAGGCGCTCGGATCCCGGCCCGCAAAGGCGAAGCGCAAAGAGTCGCCCGGATTATTCAAAGATGGTAAGGGCCTAGCGGGAACTGACGGGGGCGGCCATGAACAAGTGGACGCGGCGTCTCGATTTAAGCAGGGCATCGGCTAGGCCCGCCGCCGAAGTCAACGCGCCCCCAGTCCATCATTATTTCGCCTTCCTCAGCTACAGCCATGCCGATTCCGCTGATGCGGACTGGCTGCACCAGGAGCTCGAGGAGTTCAGGGTGCCGTCCACCCTGTCCGGCCGCCTGACGGCAAACGGGGTCATCCCGAAACGGCTCACGCCCATTTTCCGCGACCGGCATGAGCTAGCGGCATCGGACGACCTCGGGGCGGAGATCAGGCATGCGCTGGAGATGTCGCGCTGCCTCATCGTCCTCTGTTCGCCCGCAGCCGCGAAGTCGGAATGGACGAATGCTGAAATCGATACGTTCAAGCGCCTCCATCCCGAAGGTTGCATCATTGCTGCCGTTATCGGCGGCGAACCGCTTGCCAGCGATATTCCGGGCCGTGAGGAGGAGGAATGCTTCCCGCCTGCCCTGGTGGCCAAGTACAACCGCCGCGGCAAGCCAACCGGGCAGAAGACCGAGCCGCTCGCTGCCGACTTGCGCGAAGGCAAAGGCGGGCGCCGCGTCGGATTCCTGAAAATCGTCGCCGGCATCCTTGGAGTCGGGCTCGACGACCTGGTCCAGCGCGATGAATTGCGGCGCCAGCGAAGAATGGCGGTAATTGCCGCAGCTTCACTCGTCGGGATGCTTGTCGCGATCATCCTTGCCGTGACCGCCATCCAGGCCCGCGACGCGGCGCGTGACGAGCGCCGACAGGCCGAGAGCCTGATCGGCTTCATGCTCGGGGACCTCAAGGATAAGCTGGAGCCGATCGGGAAGCTCGATGCCCTTGACGGAGTAGGTAGCCGCGTCCTCGCTTACTACCAGAAGCAAGATAAGGCGGAGCTGCCGGACGCAGCTCTCTCACAACGGTCACGCGCGCTCAGCCTCATGGGAGAGGTTGCCGTCCAGCGCGGCAATTTGGACGAAGCGCTGCGGCTGTACCGGGAAGCCATGGAAGGAACTGCGGAGGCAGTCCGGCGCAAGCCCGACGACCCGCAGCGGCTCTATGACCATGCGCAGAACGTCTTCTGGATGGGGCAGATCGCTATATTCAAAGGCTCGCTGACCGACGCAGACCGTGCATTCCGGGAATACAAGCGCCTCGCCGATCAGATGGTCGCGCTCGACCCGAATAGCATGAAATGGCGGATGGAAGTCTACAATGCCGACGCAAACCTGGGCGGCCTGCTGTCGCAGGAGCGCCGCTTCGCGGAAGCCTCCGCCCAATGGGACCAAGTCTATCGGATGATCAGCGCGCTAACGGTGGCGGATCCGAGGAACCGGGAATACCGGCAGTCGCTGGTGGAGTCGCTGGCATGGTACGCCGATGCCGAGCGCGACGTGGGTCATCTGGATAACGCCGTGGCTCTACGCGAACGCAATGTGGCCCTACTGTCCCAAATGGCCGGCCAGACGGGCGACATCGCTTATGGGCAAAAGCTCATCCCGGCAGAACGCTCGTTAGGCCTGCTCTATTTTGTGAGAGGCCAGCGCGACCTCGCTATCAAGCATTTGCGCGCTGCATCAGATCGTGCCGATCATCTGGTCCAGGCAGAGCCCGACAACACCAAGTCGGCCGAATTTGGATTCAAGGCGAAACTCGACCTTGCCAGCACGCTGCTTCTTAACGGCTCGCGAGACGAATCGAAATCCATGGCCGACGCTGCTTGTGGGTTGGTCACCCGACTCCTGTCGAAAGACGCAACCGTACCGGACTGGCGGGCTGGATTGCGCGATTGCTGGATTTTGCGGGCGCGCTTGGCGATGGCCGCCGGTGATGCACCCGGCGCGCTTGGATTAGCCGACCGCGCCGTAACCATCGGACGAACAGTCAAGACGACCGATTCAGCCAAGGACGGCTTTGCCCTGGCGCTCGCCTATCGCACCGTTGGAGACATCCGGCACAACCTTGGCGATTCAGCTGGCGCCAACAGGGCGTGGTCGGAGGCACTACGGATTCTTCCGACGGGGACAGCGGAGCGGCCCTCCGAGATGAGCGAGCGTGCTGCCATACTTGAACGCCTGGGGCGTGTCGCGGAGGCGCGGCCCTTGCTGGCGACATTATCATCAATCGGATTCAAGCAGGGGAGTTAGCGAGATGACAAACGACAGACGAATGGCAGATCCGGTCGCAGTTACAGTCAAGCCGCTCGGCCGCAGCGGCGGCGACCTCGTTTGCTCGATTACGGGCGGAAGCGTCGATGGCGGTGTTCTTGAATTATCGAAGGGCCGCGCACACAGGCTGACATTCCACCTGGTCCCCGGAAAAGTCGACGGAATTGAGTTCGCAGACGGTGATTGCTTCTGCTCGAGCCTCACGGGCTGTCCGGACTCAGGCGACACAACCGATCAATTTCCCGCGGGGTGCGCCCAAACTCCGAATGGCAATACCCTCATTGTTGAAGGCGGCCCGGGCACCGCCGATCTCGTGCATTACGCAATTCAGTTCACAGACGGTACCGGCACCCTCAGTTGGGATCCGATCATCGTCAACGGCTGACAGACTCGATCGACTGAGGGCAATGCAACAGGGGAGGAAGAAGCATGTCGATTCCAGTGAGAGTCACAGCCAAGGATGATGGGGGCACGGTGGAATTTTCGGTGAACAGGGACCCGATCAATGTGCCGGTCGGTAACGGCGCTCAGGACATCGTCTTCACGCTCGTGGATCAGACGAACAACGGGCCAACGGTCTTCAACACCAAAGATCCGATTGATTATGCCGTGAACACCCACTGCCCCGGATCCGAAAAGAATTCGGACCAGCTGCAGGTAGGCGGATGCAGTGACTCGCAGCTCACGGTAAACAATGTCGCCACGAGCAAGTGCACGATCGGCTACAAGCTCAATTTTCTCTACGGAAACACGCCGAAGAGCTTCGATCCAATCATCATCAATGGCTAAGCCGTTGACGGCGCGCTAACATCTGTCTGTGAACGTCGAGAGCAGCACGATCGAGGCTGCGCAGGCAGCCGGCGGCGCGCATCCGCCGCGGCTGCCGTTCGTCCTCAGCGTCGGCATCACCGGCCACCGGATCGAGGCGCTTCCCAAGGAGGCGGTCCAGACCATCGTCGATCGCATCGGGGCGACGCTGGTCCAGCTCAAGGCGGGAGCGCTCGACCTCTACGAGCGGGAGCGCTCGATTTTCGCCGATGCGCCGCCGCGCCTGCTGTTCGTCTCGCCGCTTGCCGACGGTTCGGACCAGATTGCGGCGGAGCTTGCCCTCGACCTCGGCTTCGAGCTGCAGGCGGTCCTGCCGTTCGACCGCGAGACCTACCGCACGACCCTGCATAATTCAGGCCTGACGCGGTTCGACGAGCTGATCTGCCGCGCGACCTGCGTCCTGGAATTGCCGGGGGAACTCGACGGCGAGCTTAGGGCGTTCGTCATGGCCGGTCGCGGGACCGTCGCGCATTGCGATGTGCTGCTCGCGGTCTGGGACGGCCGCCCTCCGCGCGGACGCGGCGGGACGGGCGAAGTCGTCCAGATCGGGATCACGCGCGGCACGGCGATCGCGCACATTCCCGTCGATCCGCAGGTGCAGCCGCGCCTGCTATGGGCCGCCTTCGACCCGACGGTCCTGACCCAAGCCGACGAGACCACGGCCGAGCGCCCGCTCGAGCGCGGCAATATCGACGCCCTGCTCGGGGCGCTCCTTCTTCCCCCGCCGGGAGGAGAGGACCGCGAATTCGCGGAAGAATTCGCGAGCGAACGGCTGCGGCGAATCCGGGCGCGTATCGAATATCCATTGTTGCTCGCGGCGGCGGGAGTCGGCCGGTTCGGCCGCAAGGATTTCACCAACGCCCATTGCGTTCGCCAGACCCGCGAAGAATGGCAGCGGTATCGGGAGGTCTGCGCCGACGCCCACAATATCGCCGCGCCGATCGACATCCTCGAGGATTCCTACAGTTGGGCCGATCGGCTCGCGACCCACTTCGCCCAGACCTACCGAAGCGGCAACATCTTCAATTTCGTTCTGGGCGGGCTTGCGGTCTGCCTTGGCCTTGCCGCGTTCATGGCGCCGCACCTGAAATTCGAGGAGGCCGCGCTCGAAACGGGCATCACCGCGGCCATCATCCTCAATGCCTGGATCGGCACCCGCAACCAGTGGCACCGCCGCTGGCTCGACTATCGGCAGCTCGCCGAGCGCTTGCGGCCGATGCGTAGCCTGAAGCTCCTCGGGATCGCCGCACCCGATCCGCCTGGGACCGCCACCAACCCGGTGCCGCGCCGCTGGATCGACTGGTACGCAAGCGGGATCTGGCGCGCGATGGGGTGCATTGCCGGGTCACTCGACGACGATCGCGCGGCAAAACTGGCCCGCGCCATCGGCGAGTATGAGATCGCTCCGCAGGTGGGCTATCACGAGCGCAATTCGGCGCAGATCCACAAGCTGGATCACCGGCTAGGCGTGATCGCACTTGGCCTGTTCATCGCGACTGTCGTGGTTTCGCTCGTGACACTGGTCGGGCTCGCCATCGATTCCGCCTGGGTGAACGAATACGGCAATTGGCTGACGCTGATTTCCGCCGGCTTCCCTGCGCTTGCGACCGCAATCTTCGGAATCCGCTTCCAGGCGGATTTCGGCGGCGATGCCATCCGTTCGAAATCGGCCGCGAACGCACTGAGGACCATCGACGAGGATCTGCAGGGCGGCGTCTCGCTGCCACGCGCCGCGGATCTGGTCGAAGAAGCAGCAAGGCTGATGCTCGGTCATCTGGACGAGTGGCGGCTGATCAATCAGCAGCGTGATCTTTCCGTTGGCTAGTCGTCGTCCTCGATCCAGTTCCAGCGCCAGTGCCAGCCCCCGCGAGTGGTCTTCGCCACCACCAGGATCAGGACGGCCGTCGCGGGAACGAGGACGCCCGCCATCGCTAACGGCCTCTGTCCGAGAAGCCGCCCTGCTCCGAACACGATTGCCACATATGTCCCGAGGACGAGCCAGCCCTGCCAGCTGACGGGCCTGCCACCGCCATAGCCGAACCTTTTCGGTGCGAACCATTCGGGGCGGCCATCCTCATCCATCGCCCTGCTCCTTCGGCGGACGTCCGCGCCTGCGTGGCTCGGGCGTCTTCAGTTTCACTCCGCGGGCGGCGAGCGCTTCGCGGAGCAGTATCTCGACCTCGGCATTGATGCTCCTTAGGTCGGCCGCGGCGCAACGCTCGACAGCCGACCACAGGGCCGGATCGACCCGAAGCGGGTAGGCCTTCCGGTCGTCAGGCACCCTATTGGTACAGCGTACCGGTGTTGACGACCGGCTGGGTCTCGCGGTCGGCGCAGAGCACGACCATGAGGTTGGAGACCATCGCCGCGCGGCGCTCGTCGTCGAGCTCGACCACCTGCTTTTCGGACAATTGCTGGAGTGCCGTCTCGACCATCGACACCGCGCCCTGCACAAGCTTGGCGCGGGCGGCAATCACCGCCTCGGCCTGCTGGCGGCGGAGCATCGCCTGAGCGATCTCCGGCGCATAAGCGAGGTGCATGACGCGGCACTCGTCGATCGTGATCCCGGCGCGCGCGACCCGCTCCTGAAGCTCGGTCTCGAGATCGGCATTCACCTCCTCGGCATTACTGCGAAGGGTGACTTCCTTGTGCTCGATATCGTCGTACGGATATTTCGAGCCGATGGTGCGGATGGCGCTTTCGATCTGAACCTCGATGAACTTGCGATAGTCAGCGACGTCGAACATCGCCTGGGCCGTGTCGCTGACCCGCCAGACCACGTTCGCCGCGATCTCGATCGGGTTGCCGCGAAGGTCGTTCACCTTGATCCGGTCGGACGTGAAATTGTGGATCCGGATCGAGATTTTCGGACGAAGCATCCACGGCCATACCCACCGCAGCCCCGTAGCCCGGTCGCTCCCGCGATAATCGCCGAACAGAGTGATCGCCGCCGCCTGGTTCGGCTGAAGCATGTAGAAGCCGCTGATCGCGAGGACGAACAGGAGCGTCCCTGCGATGACGAGAATGACGCTGGTGACGCCGCTCTCATCATTTGCAAGGCGAACGACTCCATAAGCGTCCATGACGATCCCGAGGAGGGCGACGATCAGCATCGGATAGCCGCTGAGCGTCGCCGCCGCCCGCTCCTTGCTCAGCTTGATGGCGATTGGATCCTGTGCAGCCACGAGTGCCTCCATTAATCTGATATCATATTAATATCGTTTCGGCGGCGAACGAGTCAAGGCGATTCGACGAACGGCGCTTCCCTTCCGCCGGAGGCCCCGTCAAAGGAGCGCCATGAGTCAATTTGGCTGGAAGCTCGTCGTCCACGGCGGCGCGGGAATCATCGAGAAGTCGCGGATCACGCCCGAGCAGGACCGGGACATTCGCGCCGGGCTCGACCGGGCTCTCGCCGCCGGCGAGGCCATCCTCGCGGATGGAGGGAGCGCGATCGACGCTGTCGAAGCCGCAATCCGCGCGCTCGAGGACGATCCCAACTTCAACGCCGGGCGTGGGGCCGTCTTCACCTATGACGGGCGCAACGAGCTCGACGCGGCGATTATGGACGGCAGCGACCGCTCGGCCGGTGCCGTTACTGGAGTCACCACCACGCGGCATCCCGTCAGCCTTGCGCGAGCGGTGAAAGACCATTCGCCGCACGTGCTCCTGCGCGGGCGCGGCGCCGACCAGTTCTCCCGCGAGCAAGGCCTCGAACAGGTCGACAATACGTGGTTCGCGACTCCCGAACGCCGCCGCCAGCTCGACGAAATGAAGACGAACAAGGTCAGCGCCTTCGACGTCGACCTCAAATATGGGACGGTCGGTGCGGTTGCTCTCGATGCGAACGGCCATGTCGCGGCGGCGACCTCGACCGGCGGGCTCACCGGCAAGCGCTGGGGGCGCATCGGCGATTCGCCCATCATCGGCGCGGGCACCTATGCTGACGACGGCTCGGCTGCGGTTTCGGCTACTGGATCGGGGGAATATTTCATCCGCGCGCTAGCCGCCTACCAGGTTGCCGAGCGGGTGAAGATCGGCGGCGAATCGCTGCAGCAGGCGCTCGACGACTCCCTCGCCGACGTCCAGTCGCTCGGCGGCACAGGCGGCATGATCGCCGTCGCTCCGACCGGCGAAATGGCATGGGGCTTCATCACGCCCGGCATGTACCGCGGCAAAGCCGATTCAAGCGGTCGGACAGTCGCGCTCTATTCCGACGCCGAGGAACGATAGGGCAGGTCGCGAGCGAGCCACTCCGCCTCGGCGGCAATGGCGTCGCGCTCCTCCTTCACGAAATCCGCGACAGCTTGGCGAAAGCCGGTGTTCGGGATGAAGTGCGCCGACCGGGTGATCACCGGCTCATAGCCACGAGCGAGCTTGTGCTCGCCCTGCGCGCCCGCCTGCACCGAGGAGAGGCCCTTCTCGATCGCCCACTCGATCGCCTGGTAATAACTGAGCTCGAAGTGGAGGAAGCGGACTTCGTCGATCGTGCCCCAGTAGCGTCCGTAGAGTGCTGCGGGGCCGATGACGTTGAGCGCACCTGCAATAGGCACAGAGCCGCGATAGGCGAGGAACAGCAGCAGGCTGTCGCCCATCGTCTCGCCGACGCGGTCGAAGAAGGTGCGGGTGAGGTACGGATGCCCCCATTTGCGGCTCCCGGTGTCCTGGTAGAAGCGCCACATCGCGTCCCACTCGGCGGTGCCGATCTCTGAGCCGGTCAGCGCCCGAAACTCCAGCCTCTCCCGCGCCGCAGCCCTCTCCTTCCGGATAGTCTTGCGGCGGCGGCTGGTCAGGCTGTCGAGGAAATCGTCGAAGTCGCGATAGCCGCGGTTGAACCAGTGGTACTGGATACCGTGCCGGATCAGCCACCCGCGCTGCTCCGCCTCCGCAACGTCCGCACCTTCTATGAAGGTGATGTGCGCCGAGGAAATATCGTTCTGCACCGTCACCGCTTCGAGCGCAGTCAGCAGCTGCTGCGGCCGGGACCCGAGCAGCCGCGGCCCCGGCACCGGCGTGAAGGGCACCGCGACCTGGAGCTTGGGATAATAAGAGCCGCCGGCGCGCTCCCACGCGTCCGCCCAGCCATGATCGAACACATATTCGCCCTGGCTGTGGGTCTTCAGATAGGCCGGAGCCGCGGCGACGAGATGCTCGCCCTCGTCCTCGATCAGAATCGGCGCCGGGGTCCATCCGGTCCCGCTGCCGACGCTCCCCGATTCCTCGAGAGCGGACAGGAAGGCGTGGCTGACGAACGGATGGTCCTCGGTCAGCCGATCCCAGGCCCGGGCGTTCAGCCCGGATACGCCAGAGGCGATCTTCGCGACGATCTCGGATTCGCGGTCGGCCATACCCTTCTTATGGGTAAGCCGAGCTACCTGAACTAGGGCTTCACAGCGACGATAGCGTCCACTTCGACCGCGACTCCCAGCGGGAGCATGGCGCCGACTGCGCTTCTTGCATGGCGGCCGGCCTGGCCGAATACGTCCTGCATCAGCTCCGAGGCGCCGTTGGCAACCTTCGGCTGGTCGGTGAACGACGGGGCGCTGTTGACGAAGACGCCGAGCTTCACGACCCGTTCGACCCGGTCGAGCGAGCCGAGCGCCGCCTTCATCTGCGCCAGCAGCATGATCCCGCAACGCCGGGCCGCTTCGATTCCGCGCTCGAGATTCATGTCGTCGCCAAGGCGGCCGACGATGAGATTCCCCTCTTCGGAGAAACTGATTTGGCCGGAGATGTGGAGGAACCCGCCATGTTCGACGGCAGGCACATAAGCCGCCACTGGGGCGGCAGGTTCGGGAAGGGTGATGCCGAGTTCGGCAATGCGATCATCGATGCTCATGGAGTCGCTCCTGACCAGTCGCAGGCACGGAATCAACCCTTCCGGCTGATCGTGAAGCCGGCGAAGCTCTGGCTGGTGGGCATCAGCTCAATGGCATTGACGTTCACGTGCGGCGGCAGATTCGCGACCCACCAGATGCTTTCGGCGATGTCCTCCGCGGTCATCGGGTCCATGTTGGCGTAGAGTGCGTCCGACGCCGCTTTGTCGCCGCCGGTGCGCACGATCGTGAACTCGGTTTCGACCATCCCCGGCTCGATCGAGGTGACGCGTACGCCGGTTCCGGCGAGGTCGCAGCGAAGGTCGAGCGAGAACTGGCGGACGAACGCCTTGGTGCCGCCGTAAACCGCGCCGCCCTTGTACGGATAGGTCGCCGCGACCGAGGACAGGTTGATGATCCCGCCCTTGCGCTCGATCAGCCCGGGCAGAAGCGCGCGGGTGAGCGCGACGAGGCCGGTCATGTTGGTCTCCATGACCGTCTCGAGCAGATCCCAGTCGGTCTCGGGAAGCGGATCGGTCGGAGGCGCAAGCCCGGCATTGTTGAGCAAAAGGTCGATCTCGCCCCAGGGCGGCGACAGCTCGGCCAGAGACCGCACCGAATCGAGGTCGCGCATGTCGATCTCAAGCGGGAGGAACGATTCACCGAGTTCGTCGGCAAGGTCCCTCAGCCGGTCCGCTCTTCGCCCGGTCCCGATCACCTTCCATCCGCCGGTAGCGAATTTCCGGGCGCTCGCCTCGCCAATCCCCGCCGTTGCCCCGGTAATCAGGATCGTCTTCGT
>DATMHP010000120.1:0-33476 GCA_035554875.1 Sphingomicrobium sp. | reverse complement strand
CCAGATGCTGATCGGCATCTACTGGGGCTATGTGGCGATGATGGAGGGGCTGATCGCGCGCCTCAAAGCTGAGGTCGGGCGCAACGTTACCGTCATCGGCACTGGCGGGCTCGCCGCGCTCTTCGACGAGCGCACCAAGGTTTTTGACGCTGTTGAACCCGATTTGACGATACAGGGGTTGAGTCTGCTGCACGAAGGACTCATCGCAAGCGAATGATTCCCGGAGAAGAACTGCTGTTCTGCGCCCTCGGCGGATCGGGCGAAATCGGCATGAACGTCAACCTCTACGGTTGCCGCGGCCAGTGGTTGATGGTCGACCTCGGCCTGACCTTCGCCGACACGCAATATCCCGGCATCGATCTCATCCTTCCCGAGCTGGAGTTCATCGAGGACCAGCAGGACCGGCTTGCCGGGATCATCCTGACCCACGGCCACGAGGACCATATCGGCGCGCTGCCCTATCTCGCCGAAGACCTGAAGGTGCCGCTCTACGCGACCCCGTTCACCGCGGGCCTGATCGCGGCGAAGCTGGAAGAGGAAGGGCTGACGGGGCACGTCCCGCTCAACATCGTCGACCGCGAAGGTGAGGTGGAGCTGGGGCCGTTCAAGATCCGCTTCGTCGCGCTTGCGCATTCCATTCCCGAAGGCAACGGCGTTTGCATCGAAACGCCGTTCGGACGGATCTTCCACACCGGCGACTGGAAGATCGACGAGACCCCGGTGCTCGGCGAGCCGTCGAGTGCGGAGACTCTGGAGCAGATCGGCGATGACGGCGTGCTGGCACTGGTGTGCGACTCCACGAACGTGTTCCAGCAGCAGCCGTCCGGCTCCGAAGCCGGCGTTCACGAAGGGCTGCGCGAGGAGGTTGCCAAGGCAAGTGGCCGCGTGGTCGTCACGACCTTCGCGTCCAATGCCGCGCGGCTGAAGACGATCGGCGAGGTCGCGGTCGATACGGGGCGGCAGGTCTGCATCGCCGGGCGATCGCTGGAGCGAATCCTCAACGTTGCCCAGGCGACCGGTTACCTCCTCGATTTCCCGCCGAGGATATCGTTTGACGAGGCCATGCGGCTGCCCAAGCGCGAAGTGCTGGTCATCGCCACCGGCGGGCAGGGCGAGCCGCGCGCGGCGCTCGGCCGGATCGCGACCGACAATCACGACATCAAGCTTACCAAAGGGGACACGGTGGTCTTCTCGTCGAAGATCATCCCCGGAAACGAGATCGCCATCGGGCGAATCATGAATGCGCTGTCGGACCTTGGCGTGAGCATCGTCACCGAGCGGCAGGCGCATGTCCACGTATCGGGCCATCCGGGCCGGCCGGAGCTGGCGGCGATGTACGACTGGATCAGGCCGGAGATCATCGTGCCTGTCCACGGCGAGTCGCGGCACATGGCCGAGCAGGCGCGGTTCGCGCTGGAGCATGGCGTGCCGAAGGCGGTCGTTCAGAAGAACGGTGACGTCATCCGCCTCGCCCCCGGCGATCCGCAGAAGGTCGATGAAATCCGCGTCGGGCGGCTCGTGCTCGACGGCGACGTGATCCTGCCCGCGGACGGCGCGACCGTAACCGAACGGCGGCGGATCAGCGTCGGCGGTCTCATCACCGTGGCTCTTCCCGTCAGCGAGAACGGCGAGCTCGCTGGGATTCCGCATATTCGGCCGTTCGGAGTTCCGGTCGAGGAGGACCGCGACGACTTCATCGCGGATGCCATCGACTCCGCCGAGCGAGCCTTCGACGCAAAGGACGGCGAGGAGCAGATGCGCGAGGCGGTCCGGCTCGCGGTCCGCCGCTGCGCGACCGCCTGGACAGGCAAGAAGCCGATCGTGGAGGTCATGGTGCTGAAAGTCGCCACCGCATGAAGTGGACGTCGATCGTCGCGATCTATTTCCTGTTCTTTGTCGGAAGCGCCTTCATCCTGCTGCCGTTCGGAGTGAAGACGGACGAGGAAGTCGGGAACGCGATCATCCCCGGTCAGGCGCGCAGCGCTCCGCATCGCTTCAACCTCCCGAGGCACCTGTTGCGTGCGGCGCTGCTCGCCGCGGTGCTGACGGCCCTGTTCGACCTCAATTACATCTTCGGCTGGATCACGCCGGACGATCTCGACCTGTACGGCCGGATTTTCGGCAATTAGCGGCGGCGGTCGATCGCGTCGCTGAGCGCGGCGTACAGCTTGCCCATATCCGACGACATCAATGTCACCGCAATGGGCCCGCCGTCGCGCTCCGCCATCACCCGCCGGAGCATCGCCTCGAAATCGTGGATGTAGCGGTTGGCCGAATGCTGGAACTCGCCGTCGGATTCGTAATGGGCCCGGATCGCCTTGGTTTCGCTTGAGCCGATCAGCCGGGCAGCACGCCGCGTGAACACGCCGCGGTCGCCCTTCAGATAGGAATCCCAGGCTTTCTCGTCGACTTCGTCGGACAGGATCTTGCCGACGTCGATGGAAGCGGAGTGCATCGAGTCGATCAGCAGCGCCACGCGGCGGGCGAAGGCCTCGCTGTCTGCTCCGCGCCGATCTTCCTGCTGCTTCTCGATATGCTGCTCCAGAGCCGTCGCGCTCTGGCCAAGCACGAGCATCTGCTCCGTCAGCCGGTCGGTCGCGGCCCGAGCCGAATCCACGGCTTGCGCAGCGACCGTCTCGACGTCGCGGAGCCGCTGCTCGACGCTGTCGCGGATCACCTGTTCCAGAGCGACCCGCGTGGCGTCGGAAAGGCCCGCGGCACTTTCCGGAATGATGGTGGCGATCGCCTCGCGGGCGCGTTCGGCAGCCTGGGCAGCGGCTTCCTTCACCTGCACCATGGCCTGGACCAGGGCCGGCCCGGATTCGGCGGTGAGCTGCGCCGCCTCGGCCTGCGCGGAGGAGATGGAGGTCGCCAACGTCGCGAGGCGCTCTTCGGCTCCGCCGACACCCTCTTCGAGCGAGCCGAGCAGAGCGCTGAGGCGATCCTGCTGTTCGGCAATCGCGGTTCCGGTCGCGCCGAGTCGATCGCCTGCTTCGCCTGCGGCATCGCGGATCCATTCGATTTCCGGACGGATCGACCGCGTGGAACTGACGAGGCGATCGGTCTGACCGCCGGCTTGCTCGAGCGCGTCGGAGAGCTGCGCGCGGACGGTCGCCGAGAGCCGTTCCAGCGCCGCCTGAAGCGACTGAGTCCTCTCCGAAAGCACGTCGAGCGACTGCTGCTGGACGTCGGTCTCCTGGCCCAATGCTTCCAGTTCGGAACGCGACTGGCCGACGGCGTGGAGGAAACGCCCGGCGCGTTCGTCGCCCGATTGCGCGAGTTCCGCGAACCTCTGTTCCAGCTCGCCCAGCGCTCGCTCGATTTCGGCGATCATGTGCTGCGATGCGCGTTCCTGCTCGGCGACTCGCCCCGAGAGCGTATCGAGTGCAGTCGTTGCGGCATTCACGTTGCTGCCCAGAGCCTCGGCGGCATCGACGCCCGCGCGCCCGATACCCGCGGACGCCTGCTCGACCAACGCCGTCACGGCGGCGGCCTGGACGTCGATTCCGCTGCGGATCTCGTCGAGCGTACTTGACGTGCGGCCGAGAAGCAGGTCGATGACGGCTGACAGGTTCGTCTCGGCTTCTCCGACGCGGGCTGCCGCAGTGGCGCCGGCATTCTGCACGTCGGCGAGATTGGCAACGAGCCGTTGGCTTGCGGCCGACACCGCTTCGTCAGCTTCGCGGGTCCGTTCTGTCAGTGCGGCGAGTTGCTTGTCGAATTCGACGGTCCGTGCGGCGGTGTCGTTGGCGGCACCTCGAAGCTGCTCCGAAATCGCCTTCGCATGCTCCTGCGCGCGCGGAAGGTCGTCGAGAAGGACCGCGATATCGATCCGCGCGGCCTCCGCGGCGCGATCCAGCGCGGCACCATGTTTTGCGAGATTCTCGGCGCTCGAATCGAATTCGCGGGTGATCCCGCCGAGCTTTCCCGTGGCTTCGTCCCCAAGCTGCATCAGATGCTGGCTGATCATGGTCAGCTCCGAGCGGCTCTCGCCGATCTGCTGCGACAGCACCTCCAGCAGAGCCTCGAGCGAGCGCGCCTCGGTGCGCATCGTGACAACCGAGCGGGTGAAGCGCTCCGCTTCCCTTCGGCGCGTGCGGCCGAACATCAGCCAGCCAAGGCCGAGGAGCGCGAGCGGACCGGCGGCGACTGCGATCCACTGTGCGATTGCGGGCGAAGTCAGAGGCCCGTTGCCGAGCGCCCGTCCCGCGGACCAGGCCGTATAGGCCGTCCAGGCGACGGCGAGGACGATCAGCGCCGCGGCGAGCACTGTCCGCCCACCGGCGGTTGCCGGCGATTCGTCGGAACGGCTCTCTTCCCATTGCACCTGGTCGAAACCGGCGGCCGGGGACGAATCTTCGCTGAAGGCGGCCGGAACCTCCATCGCCGGATAGTCCGGAGAGGCGGCTTGCGGGCTGGTTGCGGTCATGGTGGGCAGTTTACCATCTTTGTTCGGTCGCGAAAGCGATTAGAAGGATTGGGCACGCCGAATGCGTACAGTCGGGGCGAGGGGAATTGAATGGCGCTTGGCGCGCTGATTGCAGCCTATTCGGAAGTCGAAGACGGATCGCTTCGGGCGCTGATCCCGATCGCGGGGCGGACGCTCTTGGAATATCAGGTGCGCTGCGCTGCAGCGGCCGGTGCTGCCCCCATCGTGATCGTCGTCGAGCAGATCCCGATCGCGCTCAACGAAGTGCTGGAACGGCTTCAGCAGGAAGGCCTGCCGGTCGTCACTGTCGGCGACGCGGCCGAGGCATCCAGCCGGTTCGAGGCGGGCGAGCTGATCATGCTCATCGCCGACGGCCTCGCCCCTTCGCCCGAGCTCGTGTCGGGAGTGGCGGAGGAAGAGGAACCGGTCATTGTCACCGTTCCGGATGACGAGGGCCATGATCGATTCGAGAGGATCGACGCGGTCAGCCGCTGGTCCGGGGTGGCCCTGATCGACGCACAGATGATCGGGGCGACCGCGGCGATGCTCGGCGACTGGGACCTTCAGTCGACGCTTCTGAGGCGGGCGCTGCAGTCGGGAATCCGGACGGCTCCGATTGCGACCGCGGCGGGCGAGCCGCTGCTTGCGGAAAGCGCCGTCGATCTCGCCGATCTGGAACGGCGTCTTTTCGTCGCCTCGCGCGGATCGCGGCGCGATTGGGCAAGCCGCTATGTCCTGCCGGTCGTCGAGGAGTTCGCGACCGGGAAGCTGCTGGAAACCCGCATTCGGCCAGAAATGCTGGTCCACGGGGCGCTGCTCCTGTCGCTCGGTGCGATTGCCGCATTCGCGTCGGGATGGCTTTGGGTCGGGCTTGTCCTGCTGGTTCTCACCGCGCCCTTGCCGTTGATCGCGCAGCGCCTCGCTGCTCTTCGGCTGACGCCGATGCCCGCGCGGTTGGTTGCAAAGCGCCTGCTCTGGCCGGCAGCGGGCGCCGCTCTCATCTCGCTCGGCTGGTGGCAATCGGGCCATGGTGCCGGTTGGGGAGCGCTGGTTGCAGCCGGAGCTGCTTCCGCCTTCGCTGAAGCCGCGCGCATAGAGCGTGAAAAGCTCGAACTGCCCGGCGAAATCTGGCTCGTTTCCAGGCGGAATGCGATCCTCGCGGCGATCCCGTTCGCCGCCTTGGGCGCCTGGACCGGCTATCTCCTCGCGCTGGCGCTCTACGCCGGAGCGAGCTTTTTTATCGTCCAGCACGTCAATCATCGGATTGGCACGGAGTTGACTGGCCGTTAACCCGCTTCATTTAAACGGGGCGCGATGGTGCCTGTCGAATGGCCAATCGCCACTGTCGAAAAGGACAGTGGGCGTCATGCCGCACGTGCTGCGGGGAGCGGCCGCTTGCCCGTCATCCGCGCCGATTTCTTTCTCGATTCGCGGGCGCGCCTGACCGAGCAGGAACGGGCGCTGATGACGGCGATGCTGAACGACCTCGTCGCCGGCCTCATCGACGAATTCACCGTCCTTCTTGGCTCGGCCGAGCCAGCCAACGACGACGGCGAGCAATTGTTCGGCCGCTTGTGGTCTGCAGGACTCCTCGACATTCCTGACCTGCTCGGGCTCCTGCTTCGTCGAGCCGAAGAGGAGCGCGCCGCCGCCGGCATTCGAACCGGGCACCATTCGAACGGATCGCGTTTCCTGCAGGGATTTGTCGGTGACGACGATTCGGATATTTCGGCAGCCGCAATGGCCCTCATTCTCGCCAGGAGCCGGCGCCGCGACCGGTTCGATGCCCCAAAGATCACCTTCGATGACCTCTCGGCCGAAGCGGCGGTCGCCCTCGTCAACGCAATCGCGGCCGGTCTTCGAAACGATCTCGCGAGACGCCTCGATGGCTCAGAGGCGGACGAGCGGCTCTCGGGGGCCGCACGATCGCTCCTGTCGCGGCATGACGAGGGAAATCGCCTGGAAGCGCGGCTGTTCGATCTGGTGCATGCGCTCGAGCGAGCCGGACGGCTCAATGAAGCGGTTATATGCTCTTCCCTCGATGCAGGCGACGTCGCCGTCCTCATCGAAGCGCTCGCCCGGCGGTCTGCGATCGGGTTCGAGCCCGCATGGGAGCATTTCCTCGGCGGTTCGGACCGGCTGGCGCTGCTGCTTCGGATGAGCGGAGTGTCGCGAGCACTTGCCGGGGAAATCGTCGCCGGTACCGCGGAGATTGTCGCAGGCGACCCGGAAACCGCAATGACGGCGGTCGACCAGCTCACCGACGAGCAGGTCGAGGCCGCACGCAGATGGCTTCGCCTCGACTCCGCTTACCGTTCCGCACTGTGCGTACTGGATTCGGATGTTGGCCAGCCGTCCGTCTGATCCGAAGCCCATCTTCGGGAAGGTCGACTCGAACGGTCGGCTCATTGCCGCTGACCCCGAACTCGACCGGCTCCAGGCGGAAGCGGGATCGCGCATTGGCGCGACGCTAGCGCTGCCGCAGCTCGCAGCCGTCGCAAGGATGGCTTCGCGCCTCCATATCCCGGTTTCGCGGCGCATTCTCGCGGCAGGCAAGGAACAGGACGTCGACATGTGGGTCCGCGCTGTTCCGGAGGGCAACGAGGTTGCACTGACGATTGAGCGCTGGATCGCCCGTTCCGCCCCGGGACCCCGCCTCGGCACGATCGATTCCGTCGAGCACGAAAGACTTGAGCCGGAGCCGCTCAGCTGGTCGGTCGACGAGCATTTGCGCATCCTAACCATCGCCGGCCGGCTTGCGGAGATTGCCGCCGCCGATGCTTCCAATTTCGAGGGGCAGCCTCTGACGAAGATCTTCCGTCTCGAGGAAAGCGAGGAGGGCGGAATGCCGCTCATCGACGCGCTTGCATCGAGGAGCGGCTTTTCCGGCCAGCGTGTCGGCCTTCGCTCGAACGAAACCAAGCTTGTCCTGGATGGCGACGCAGTGATTGGCCCGGCGGGGGACTTTGCCGGTTTCGAAGGCTCGGCAACACTGGTGGACGCCGGCGCGTCTGAGAGCAGGCCAGTCCTCGATAGCGCGATCCAGACGGCGCTTCGCTCGCCGCTCGACAGCATTGTCCGCTCCGCCGAGGAGATGATCGGTCAATCCGAGGCCCCGGTGCGGCAGGAATATGCCGCCTACGCCACCGACATCGCGACCGCCGCGAAACACCTGCTGTCCGTGATCCGCTCGCTGGCGGAGCACGCGGACAATTCCGGAGCGAACCAGGTCGATCTCGCCGCCCTCACTTCGGAGGCCGTGGGGTTGGTCGAGACTGCCGCGCGGGAGCGGTCGATCATCATTGGCGTGGAGCCCGCCGACATGCTGCTGGCGCGGGGCGAGCCTCGGAGTGTCATCCAGGTGCTCGTCAATCTGATCGGCAATGCGGTGCGGCATTCGCCTCCGCAAACTGCGGTGACCGTTTCCTTCGAAAATTCAGGTGGGTCGGCACGGGTGCATGTCGCGGACGAGGGGCCAGGAATTGCGCCGGAGCACCAGAACAGGATTTTCGAGCCTTACGAGACCGCGGCTCCGGAAGGTGAAGGCAGCGGCCTCGGCCTTGCCATTTCCCGTCGTCTCGCCCGATCGATGGGCGGCGATATCGAGCTCGACAGCGCGCCCGGCGATGGGTCGCGCTTCACCCTGGTGCTGCCCGCCGCCTAATTCCGCTTATCGACCGGCACGTACTCGCGCTGCGTCGCTCCAACATAGAGCTGGCGCGGCCGTCCGATCTTCTGCTCCGGGTCGGAGATCATCTCGTTCCACTGGGCGACCCAGCCGACGGTGCGGGCGAGCGCGAACAGCGCGGTGAACATGTCGGTCGGGAAGCCGATCGCGTTGAGGATTACGCCCGAATAGAAATCGACGTTCGGGTAGAGTTTCTTCTCGATGAAATATTCATCGTTGAGGGCGATGTGCTCGAGCTCCTTGGCGACGTCGAGCACCGGATCGGTGATGTTGAGCTCCTTGAGGACCTCGTCGGCGGTCGCCTTCATCACCTTCGCCCGCGGGTCGAAATTCTTATAGACTCGGTGCCCGAAGCCCATCAGCCGGAACGGGTCGTTCTTGTCCTTGGCCCGCGCGATATACTGCGGGATGTTTTCGGGACGGCCGATCTCGCGAAGCATGTTGAGCGCGGCTTCGTTTGCGCCGCCATGCGCCGGGCCCCACAGGCACGCGATGCCAGCCGCGATACAGGCGAAGGGATTGGCGCCCGACGATCCGGCAAGGCGGACGGTTGAGGTCGACGCATTCTGCTCATGATCCGCGTGAAGGATGAAGATCCGCCGCATCGCGTTCTCGATGATCGGATTCACTTCGTAAGGCTCGGCCGGAACGCCGAACGTCATTCGAAGGAAGTTGCCGGTGTAGCTGAGGCTGTTGTCGGGATAGAGGAACGGTTGGCCGACCGAATATTTGTGCGCCATCGCGACCAGCGTCGGCATCTTTGCGATCAGCCGGTGCGACGCGATCATCCGCTGCTCCGGATCGGTGATGTCCGTGCTGTCGTGATAAAAGGCCGAGAGAGCGCCGACTGCCCCGCACATGATCGCCATCGGATGGGCGTCACGCCGGAAGCCCCGGAAGAACGTCAGCATCTGCTCGTGCACCATCGTGTGCCGCGAGATGGTGTAGCTGAAGGTGTCGAGCTCATCCTTGTTGGGGAGCTCGCCACGAAGGAGCAAATAAGCGACCTCCATGAAGGTCGACTGCTCGGCCAGCTGGTCGATCGGATAGCCGCGATGGAGGAGGATTCCCTTCTCTCCGTCGATATAGGTGATCGCGCTCTGGCAGCTTGCGGTCGACGTGAAGCCGGGGTCGTAGGTGAACATCCCCGTCTGGCCGTAGAGCTTTCGGATATCGATGACCTCGGGCCCGACGGAGCCCTCCAACACAGGATAGTCCTGATCCCCCTTGGGCAGTTTGAGGGTGACGGCGTCGGTCATTCTTGTCGCTCCACGATTTGATCTTCAATTCTCTTCAGGCTCTCGCCCTGCCCGAGCAGGACGAGCACGTCAAAAATCCCGGGGCTCGTCGTGCGCCCGGTGAGCGCCGCGCGCAGCGGCTGCGCCAGCTTTCCAAGCTTCACGCCCTCCCGTTCGGCAACTTCGCGGATGGTCTGCTCGAGTGCGTCATGCTCCCAACTCTCGACAGCCGAGAGCGCTCCGTGCGCGGACTTGAGGAGAGCGCGGGCCTCTGGCGTGAGCAGCCCCTCGGCAGCTGGATCCACCTCCAAGGGGCGTTTGTCGAAGAGGAAGCGGGCGCCTTCGGCCAGTTGAATGAGGTCGTGCGCGCGCGCCTTCAGCTCCGGCATCGCGCGGACCAGAAGCGTCCTTTGATCCGCGGTGAGCGCACCAATTCGAGGCGAGACCAGCTGGGCGAGGCGCTCGTCGTCGGCTTCGCGAATGTAGTGGCCGTTGAGGTTTTCGAGTTTCTTGAAATCGAAACGTGAGGGCGACTTTCCGACATGGTCGAGGTCGAACCATTCGATCGCTTGCTCTCGGCTGATGATCTCGTCGTCGCCGTGGCCCCAGCCGAGGCGAAGCAGATAGTTCGACACCGCTTCCGGAAGCATGCCCAGCTCATCGCGATAGGCGTCGACACCGAGCGCTCCATGGCGCTTCGAGAGTTTGGCTCCGTCGGGGCCATGGATCAGCGGCACGTGGGCGTAGATCGGTTCGGCCCAGCCCATCGCACGAATGATCGCCAGCTGGCGGAAGGCATTGTTGAGATGATCGTCGCCGCGGATCACGTGCGTAACGCCCATGTCATGATCGTCGACCACAACGGCCAGCATATAGGTCGGCGTGCCGTCGGACCGCAGGAGCACGAAATCGTCGATCTCGGCATTCTGGACCTCGACCCGGCCCTGGACCTTGTCATCGATCACCGTCTGGCCTTCCTGCGGCGCCTTCAATCGGATGACGAAGGGCGCGTCGGGGTTCCCGTCGGTGCGATCGCGCCAGGGGCTGCGGATCCGGAACGGGCGGCGCTCGGCCTGGGCCTTCTCGCGCTCCGCGGCCAGCTCCTCCTGAGTCATGAAGCAGCGGTAGGCGAGGCCGCGGTCGAGCATCTTGTGCGCGATCTCCGCGTGGCGGGACCAGAATTGCGACTGGTAATATTCGTGGCCGTCCCAATCGAGCGCCAACCAGCGCATCCCATCGAGGATGGCGTCGATCGCCGCCTTGGTCGAGCGGACCTTGTCGGTGTCCTCGATCCTGAGGACAAACTTGCCGCCGTGATGGCGTGCGAAAAGCCAGTTGAACAGCGCCGTGCGCGCTCCGCCGATGTGCAGAAACCCGGTCGGTGAAGGAGCAAACCGGGTGACGACGTTCGAACCGCTTGCGCTCAAGCGCGGATCCCTTTTTTCAGTTGTGCAATGCAATGGACGAGCGCCCCTAACATAGAGGGTGCGCCTCTTCCACCGCATGCTCGGGCTCTTGGATGATGTGGATTTCTGCGTTCGGGAAAGACTTCAATCCTTTGTGGGTACGAAGTGCGCTCCGTTGCCGCTTCGTGACCCGTGACTTCCGCTGGCTTCGGGCCGATTCGCTCTGCCTTGTTTGCAATTCGCTTCGCACACCCGGAGGACTGGCAAATCCATGTCGGGCAGAACCCCGCGCGCTGTCATCGTCGCCCAAATCGCAGGCGAGCATCCGTGGGCGACTGGCTGCGCAAAATGAGCTATGCGTCCACGCGCAGTGGCAGCGTGAGGGGATGAAGCATGCCGCAATATGTGATCGAACGGGACATGCCGGGCGTCGGCAAATTGGGTGCCGCGGACCTGAAGAACGCGTCGCAGACCAGCTGCGACGTCCTTCGCGACCTTGGCCCACAAATCCAATGGGTCCACAGCTACGTCACCGACAACAAGATCTATTGCCTTTACCGTGCGCCCAATGAAGAGGTGATCCGCGAGCACGCCCAGCGCGGCGGCTTCCCAGCCAACAAGATTTCCCAGGTCCGAAGCGTTATCGACCCGACGACCGCCGAGTAAGTTTTTACTCGCCCGCGGTCTGCCAGACGGCGACTTCGTTGCCGTTGGGATCGCGAAAGTGAAAGCGGCGGCCGCCGGGGAAGCTGAAAACGGGGCGGATGATGTCTCCGCCTGCCGCTTCGACCGCTGAAGCCGCTGCTGCGATGTCGTCGACCTGGATCACCGGCAACGGCGCTGCGGGCGCATCCGAGGAGTCGCCCTGCAGGCCGATATCCGTGTCGCCAGTCGTCGTGGCCGCATAGGTCGGGCCGAACCGCGCCAGCGTCCATCCGAACGCTGCTTCATAGAAAGTGATGGCGTCATCCAGCTTCGCAGCCGGCAGTTCGACATAATCGAGACGTGGCGCCTTCATCCTAATATCTCCGGATGAGGCCTGAGAGGCGGCCCTGGATCTTCACGCGGCCCTCGTCATACCGCTGCGGATCGTAGCGCGAATTGGCAGGATCGAGGCGGATCATCCGCCCCTCGCGCCTGTATGTTTTCAGGGTCGCTTCCTCATTATCGATGAGGGCAACGACAATTTCGCCGTCGCGTGCGGTGTCCACCTTCCGGATGAGTGCAAAGTCGCCGTCGAGGATTCCTTCCTCGATCATCGAATCGCCGGAGACTTCCAGCGCATAATGCTCGCCCGGTCCAAGGAGCGCGGCAGGAACGGCGAAGCCCTCGGTCCCCTGCAGCGCCTCGATCGGCGTGCCGGCGGCGATCCGGCCGTGAAGCGGGATTTCGATCGTATCATTGGCCGGAGCGGGGGCAACGGGTCGCAACGGAGTGACGGTCGCCGACGCGGGCGTCGCCGATTCCGGCAGCTTCACCACCTCGAGCGCGCGGGCGCGGTTCGGAAGCCTCCGGATGAAACCTCGCTCCTCGAGCGCGGAGATCAGGCGGTGGACACCCGATTTCGACTTGAGCGCAAGCGCTTCGCGCATTTCATCGAAGCTAGGGCTGACTCCAGTCTCGCCCAGGCGGTCCTGGATGAAGAGGAGAAGCTCGCGCTGTTTCGCGGTCAGCATGGTCTCGGCCCCCGTCGTGGAACGAACAGGGAACGTGTAGGAAACAAACGCGCGCGCGTCAAGCAGGCTCCCTACTTATTGGGCGGGGTTGGTAATCCTCTTCTTTGTCGCCGCGATCACGCTTTCGTTGCGGCGCACGCCGATGCTGGTCCGAAGTGCCGCGATCAGCTCCTGCGCATATTCCTGGGCAAGCGGTTCACGGAACTCATTCTGGACTTCCGTGATCAGGCTCGGCTGGTTGAGCGCATTGCCCGGAATGATCTTGTCGACCTTGACGACGAAGTAGCCCCGGCCTTGCGGATCGGGGCCGATCTGCGTCTTCCCAGCCGCTGTCGCGAAGATGACGCGCAGGGGCGCGGGGACCTTGTCGCCCAGTTGCGAGAGCTGGATCCGCCTCAGGCTCACCGGCTGGATCGGCGGCAGCGGCTTGCCCCCCGCCTTTGCAGCGTCGGCAAGCGAGGTATTGCCGGTCGCCCTGGCAGCGATCGATTTGGCGAAGACCTGCGCCTGGTCCAGCGCCTGCTGGTGGATCCAGTCGGCTTTGACCTTCTCGCGGATGGTCTGCAGCGGGGCGGGGGCTGCCGGAACGACCTGGGCCGCAGCAACCAGCGCAAAGCCCTTGTCGCCTTCCAGCTGCTCGACCACCGGTTCGTCGGTGGGAGCGATTTCGAAGCCGCTCTTGAGTGCCGGCGCATATTCGGCCGGGAATTTATAGCCGGCATTGCCGCGCGCTTCTCCGCTCGCGGTGATCAGAGGCGTGGTGGTCGTCGTGAGGTTCGCTTTCTTCGCCGCTTCGTCGAAGCTGGCGCCGCCGTCGAGCTCGTCCTCGATGCCGTTGACGAGGTCGGCAAGCGCGTTCTTGCGCTTGTCCGAAGTGAGCTGCTGTTCGATCTCGCCGCGCGCCGCGTCCAGCGACTTTCCAGGCTGCGTTTTCGAACCCTCGATCTTGATGACATGCCAACCGAGCGGCGACTGGATCGGACCGACGACCTCGCCGGGCTGTGCGCTCCACGCCGCGGCCGCGACCCTGTCCCCGAAATTGCCGGTGAATTCGGTCCGCGTCTGGTCGCCGACGGCGACGTCCGCCGCTCCGAGACCGGCCGGCTTCACCGCGTCGACGAAGCTCTGCCCGCTTTTCGCGCGCTGGGCGATCCCGGCGGCAACCTTCGGGTCGGGAACGACTGCCTGGCTGATCGTGCGAATGTCCTTCGCGCCGTAAACGTCCTGGTGCGACTTGTAATAAGCCTCGACCTCCTGCGGGCTCGCGGAGACGTTCGCGACCTGCGCATCGGTGATCGGCGCAATCTTCAGGACCCTTTGCTCCGGGATCATGTAGCGCGACCGGTTGGCCGTATAATATTGCTGGATCTGCTGGTCCGTCGGACTGAGCCCAGCCGCAAAGATCGACAGCGGGACAAGAGCGATCTGCCCCTGGCGCTGCTCGAGAAGCATGGACGCATAAGGCGTCGCCATTCCGATCGGGATCCGCGCGCCGGTTGCCGCGGGGGTGATCATCAGCCGCTCAAGCAGGCTCGCTGAAATGAACTGCCGGACCTCGGCATCCGTCAGCTGCTGGCGGGCGAGGAACTGCTGATAGGCTGCAGTGCTGACCTGCCCGTTGAGGCCTTTGACCCCTGGGATGTTCGCGATCTCGGCGTCCACGAGCCGCTTCGACAGGATGAATCCGTTTTTCTCCGCGAACGCCTGAAGCGCCGCCTGGTCGATCAATCCCTGGAGCAGCGGATCGAAATCGTTCGCGAGGTCCGCGTAAGTCGCCTCCGGATTCTGTTGCCGGACCTGCGCCAGCCGGCGCTGCATCGCCGAGCTCATGTCGCGATCGGTGACTTCCTGGTTGCCCGCCTTGGCAAGGTCGTCGGCCGCAAGCCCGCCGTTGCTGAGGCTGAGGCTCTGGATGTCGCCCATCGCAAAGCCGATCAGGATCAGGACCCCGACGAAGGCGATGATGCTGGTGCCGATGACGGACTTGGACAGGCGGCGGAAGGACTTGAGCATTCGGGTCGCAACTCTCTGCGATGAAAAGTTCGACGGGCTTTAGGGGGGAGTGCTTGCACCTTCAAGCGCGGCGCGGCTAGGGCCGGGCGAAACCGGGAGAGGGCAGGGAATGGCGCGAAGGAAGCTGGTCGTCGGCAATTGGAAAATGCACGGGGTCGCCGCCGATATTGCGGAGATCCAGGCAATTGCCGCCGCCGCGGCGCAATATCCCGATGTCGATTCCGGCCTGTGCCTGCCGGCGACGCTGATCGAGCGCGCCGTTCGCGCGGTCCCCGGCTTGCCGATTGGCGGACAGGATGTCCATTCCGCCGAAAAGGGTGCGCATACCGGCTGCGTTTCGACCGCAATGCTGGCTGACGCCGGCGCGACCATGGTCATTGTCGGCCATTCCGAGCGTCGCGAGGCTCAGCACGAGAGCAATGACCATGTTCGCGCCAAGGCGGAGGCAGCCTTGCGCGCAGGGCTGCTGACGATCCTGTGTGTCGGCGAATCGCTCCTCGTCCGCGAGGCAGGGAATGCCGTCCCGACCGTGGAGAAGCAGCTCGATGCATCCATTCCGCGCGACTTGGACGTTACGAAGCTCGCCATCGCTTACGAACCGATCTGGGCGATCGGCACTGGCCGCACCCCGACGATCGGCGACATTGCAGAAATGCATGCGGCGCTGAGGCAGCGGCTGCGCGCGGCTTATGGCGATGCGGGCGACGGAATCCGGATTCTCTACGGCGGATCGGTCAAGCCGAGCAACGCAGCCGAGATATTCTCGGTGGAGGACGTGGACGGTGCGCTCGTCGGCGGAGCGAGCCTCAAGGCGGCGGACTTCGTGCCAATCATCGAGGCTGCGGCGTTGAAAGCCTGAGCGTGGCTCGCTAAGTCGCCGCCGCAATTCGAAAAAGGCGCACCGATGCTCTTCACGTTCCTTCTCATCGTCCAGACCCTTGTCGCCGCGGCGCTTGTCGGTGTGATCCTCATGCAGCGCTCCGAAGGCGGCGGCCTCGGTGTCGGCGGAAGCTCGTCCGGGTTCATGACTGCGCGCGGAGCGGCGGATTTCCTCAGCCGCTCGACGGCGGTGCTGGCGACGATCTTCATCGTCCTCGCCATCGCGCTCGCCGCGATCGCCGGAGTGAACCGCGCGCCGGCGACCATCGACACATCGCTCGCGAACCAGGTTGCGCCCGCGACTTCGCCGGTCGCGCCAGTTGCCGGACAACAGCAGCAGCAGCCGGCTCAGCAGCAGCCGGTTTCGAACCAGACGGCCCCGGCAGTCCCGCTCGAGCACTAAGCGGATGAAATTTATTTTCGGCTGAGGGTTGCCCAATCGGGCAATCCATCTCTAAGCCGTAAGCCCCATGGCGCGGTTCATTTTTGTCACCGGCGGCGTGGTGTCTTCCCTTGGAAAAGGCCTGCTTTCCGCTTCACTCGGGGCGCTTCTCCAGGCGCGTGGGTACTCCGTCCGAATCCGGAAGTTCGATCCCTATCTGAACGTCGATCCCGGCACGATGTCGCCGTATCAGCACGGCGAGGTCTATGTGACCGACGACGGCGCCGAGACCGATCTCGATCTGGGCCACTACGAGCGGTTCACCGGCGTTTCGGCGCGCCAGTCGGACAACATCACCACCGGCCGGATCTACCGCGACATCATCGCCCGCGAGCGCCGCGGCGACTATCTCGGTGCGACCGTGCAAGTGATCCCGCACGTCACCAACGCCATCAAGGAGTTCGCGCTCGCCGACACAGAAAGCTGCGACTTCGTCATCTGCGAGATCGGTGGGACCGTCGGCGACATCGAATCGCTGCCGTTCATCGAGGCAATTCGGCAGCTGAGGAACGACCTCGGCCGCGAAAACACAGTCAGCGTCCACACTACGCTCGTCCCCTGGATCAAGGCGGCGGGCGAGCTTAAGACCAAGCCGACCCAGCACAGCGTCCGCGAGCTATCGAGCCTTGGCGTTCAGCCTGACGTGCTCCTCTGCCGTACGGAGAGGGAGCTTCCGGAGAGCGAGCGCGAGAAGATCGCTTTGTTCTGCAACGTGCCCAAGTCCGCGGTCATCCCCGCGCTCGACGCACGGTCGATCTACGACGTGCCGCTGCAATACCATGCCGGCGGACTCGACGACGAAGTGCTGCGCGCATTCCGCATCACCGATGCGCCCGATCCGGACCTCACCCGCTGGACAGATATCATGGACCGCCTCGACAATTACGAGGGCGAGGTGACGATCGGGGTCGTCGGCAAATATGTCGGCCTTCCAGACGCCTACAAGAGCCTCAACGAGGCGCTGATCCACGGCGGCGTCGCGAACCGCGCACGGGTCCACATCCGCTGGCTCGACGCCGAGATGTTCGAGCATGAGGATACCAATCTCGCCGCCGAGCTCGAGCCGCTGCACGGCATTCTCGTCCCGGGTGGCTTCGGGGAGCGCGGAAGCGAGGGCAAGATCGCGGCAGTCAAATTCGCTCGCGAGCGGGAAATTCCCTTTTTCGGCATCTGCCTCGGCATGCAGATGGCCTGCATCGAGGGCGCGCGCGCGGCGGGCGTCGAGGGTGCGTCGAGCACCGAGTTCGGCCCGACCGAAGAGCCGGTGATCGGCCTCATCACCGAATGGATGAGTCCGGAAGGGCTGCAGGAACGCGGCGCTGACAGCGACCTCGGCGGGACCATGCGGTTGGGCGCCTACGAAGCGGAACTCGGCGGCAACAGCCGGGCAGCGAACATCTATGGCGCAACGCGAATCAGCGAACGCCACCGGCACCGCTACGAGGTCAACACGCACTATGTGCCGACCTTGGAGAAGACCGGCCTGGTTTTCTCGGGCATGTCGCCCGACGGACGGCTTCCCGAGATCATCGAGCGGCCGGATCACCCCTGGTTCGTCGGCGTCCAGTTCCATCCGGAGCTGAAGAGCCGCCCGTTCGAGCCGCACCCGCTCTTCGCGAGCTTCATCGAAGCTTCGCTTGGGAAATCCCGGCTCGTCTAGCGGCGGAACACGCCCGTCTCTGAACAGTTACGCGTTCGTTCCGACTTCAACGACGGGGACGAGCTTATGCTTCTCACCATTGCCATCATCCTGCTGATCCTGTGGGCGCTGGGATTCTTCGCCTTCCATGTCGCCGGCGGACTCATCCACATCCTGCTGATCGTCGGCATCATCGTCCTGATCTGGAATTTCGTCGCCGGCCGCAGGGTCTAGCTTTAAGTTTTCACCGGTTGCCGGGCGGTCTGGCTGACCCTAAATCCGCCCCATGACGAACAGCATTTCCACGCGCCTGGCGGTGCTGGGCTCCGGCCCGGCCGGCTACACGGCCGCAATCTACGCCGCGCGCGCTGGCCTTCAGCCGATCCTGATCCAGGGGATCACCCCGGGCGGTCAGCTCACGACCACCACGGACGTCGAAAATTATCCGGGATTCCGCGACGTCATCCAGGGCCCGTGGCTGATGGAGGAAATGCAGGCGCAGGCCGAGCATGTCGGCACCAAGGTCGTCTGGGACCATATCGCCTCGGTCGATTTCTCCCGCCGCCCCTTCGTCCTCACCGGTGACAGCGGCACCGAATATCACGCGGACGCGGTGGTGATCGCGACCGGCGCGCAGGCCAAATATCTCGGCCTGCCGTCCGAAGAGCATATGAAGGGCAGGGGTGTGTCGGCCTGCGCGACCTGCGACGGGTTTTTCTACCGCGGCAAGAAGGTGGCGGTGATCGGCGGCGGCAACACCGCGGTCGAGGAGGCGCTCTACCTCACCAACCACAGCCACGACGTAACCCTGATCCATCGCCGCGACAGCCTTCGCGCCGAGAAGATCCTTCAGGATCGCCTGTTCGCGCATCCGAACATCAACATCCTCTGGGACAGCGAAGTCGCGGAGTTCGTCGGCGGCGGCGATCCCGAGGCGCTCATCGGCCTCGACATCAAGAGCAAGCTCACCGGTGAGGTCAGCCGCCTCGAAGTCGAGGGCGCCTTCGTCGCGATTGGCCACAAGCCCGCGACGGAATTGTTCGTCGGCCAGATCGACCTCGACGGCGACGGCTACATCAAGGTCGCGCCGGGAAGCACGAAGACCAACATCGAAGGCGTGTTCGCGTGCGGCGACGTGATGGATAAGGTCTATCGCCAGGCGGTCACCGCTGCCGGCACCGGCTGCATGGCCGCCCTCGACGCGGAGAAATATCTCGCCGCGCAGGAATATGAAGCACTCGCGGCCGAATAGCCGCTAGGCAACGGCGTCAGAGAAAGGCGATCGCCAATCCGACGCCGAACACGGTCGCGGTCAGACCGATTCCAAGCACCGCGCTACGCCAATTTCCGAATGCACTGTCCATGGGCCCACCTCCATTGAACGGCCGGATCGTATCACGTTTTGAGGGCGGCAGCACGTGAAATGCTGGCACTGCAAGGACTTAGTCTTACGCCGCCTTGCGTATCCTTAGACCCAGCCAGCTGTGAAGCACTTGCGGATCCAGCTTTAGCCGGAACTGGACTCCGCCTACGCAGCCGTCGCTCCAGCGTAATTCACCGCGCAAGGGCTTCAGATCCGGCACGGTAACGGTGACCGGCCCCGATCCACGGATCGGAGTCAGCGTAACGATGCGCGCGCCACCTTCCGAAATGTTCTCGATATGGCCTGCATAGGCGCGCTTGCCGATGCGAATCCGGGCGCGCGCCTGCACGCTCAGGCGAGCGAATTCGCGCGCTCGCAACTCCCTGCCTGGATCCGATGCTATCGGCAAAGGGCTCGCTCCCGTTGCTGTTCCCGCAGGCGCCGCAAGTGGGGCTACCGCGACGCCCTCGAATTGAAGTTTCCGCCCGAAATATTGAGAAAGCTCCCAATAACGAAAGGTAAGGATGTCCTCCGGAATGGCGCAATTGCTGTTTCGACCACCTCCGGGAGCGCCGTGGTTAACGAAGAAGTAGGAGGTTCCTGCGTATGCCGCTCTGCAAAGATCATTGGGGAGCGGCTCGGCCATGGCCACACAGGGGATCGAGGAAGTCACCGAAAACGCGATCCGCCTAGTCGCGCGCGATTGCGGCTCCTTGTCGATCGAATGCAGCGACGTCGCCGGCTATGTGTCCGGCGTCGCCACGCGAATCAGCGAAAATCTGAAGATGCTCGACCAGCTCGAGGAGGTGACGACCCGCCTTCTCGCCGACCAGGGCCGGGTGTCCGATTCGACGGATGAGGCGCGGCTGCTCGCTGAACAGGCGAAGGTGAAGCTCGATTCCGGTCGCGAGGCGATCGAGGGTACCATCGGCGGCTTCAAGGGGCTGACGGAGCTCATCGTCCAGCTCGGCGAGCGCATGGCCGGATTCGCTTCCGCAATGAACCAGGTCCAGACCGTCTCCTCGACGATCGAAGCCATCGCACGCAAGACGAACATGCTCGCGCTCAATGCGACGATCGAGGCTGCGCGTGCCGGTGACGCCGGCCGCAGCTTCGCGGTCGTCGCTGCGGAGGTGAAGAAGCTGGCGCACGATACGCGCGCCGCAACCAGCCAGATCGCGGCGACCATCGGCGAGCTGACCCGGGAGGCCGGCGCCGTCACGTCGGAAATCAAGACCGGTGTCGAGCGCAGCCGCGAAGCGCAGAAGGGCTTCGGCGAGATCAGCGAGACCGTCCGCGAAGTCAGCGAAATCGTCGCGATGGTCGACCGCCAGACCGAGGGCATTGCCCATTCCACCAGCATGATCCAGACCAGCGTCGACCGGGTGAAGGCCGGCCTGACCGATTTCGCAGGAGACGCGCGCGACAACGGACAGGAGCTGGTTTCGGCCAAGGAGCGGCTGCAACATCTTGAGCTGCTGTCGAACACGATGCTCGACACGCTCGCCAATTCGGGCGCCGAGATCGACGACACGCCGTTCATCCTGAAGGCGCAGGACGCGATGCGCGCGATCCAGACCGAGGTCGAGCGCGGCATCGCGTCGGGCGAGATCAGCGAAAGCGACGTGTTCGACCGCGATTACAAGCTGATCGAGGGCAGCAACCCGGCCCAGTACGAAACGGGCTTCTGCGATTTCGCCGACAAGTACGTCCGGCCGATCCTCGACCGCTTCAAGGCGACGGACAGCCGGATCATCGGTTCGGCGATCACCGACGTGAACGGCTACCTGCCGACGCACCTCAGCGAGCGCTGCAACAAGCCCGGCCCCGATCCCGTCTGGAACGACGAGCATTGCCGAAACAAGCGCATCTTCATGGACGAGACGACGCGCAACGCGATCAATTCGAACAAGCCGGCGATGCTCGCGACCTATAGGATGGAGCTTGGGGACAAGTATATCCCGGTGAAGAATGTCTTCGTTCCCGTGTGGTTCAACGGCCGCCGCTGGGGCAATTTCGAGCTCGCCTACCGCGACGTGAAGGAAGACTAGTCGCCCGTCCCGACTGGAACCGTTCTCAGCAAATCGTCGCCGCCGAGCGATTGATAGAGATCGACGAGATTCTGCGCGGACTCGAGCTTTGTCTGGACGAGGACCTGCTGTGACGAATAGGCCGACCGCTGCGCGTCCAGCGTGGCGAGGAAATTCTCGATTCCCGCCCGATACCGCGCTTCGCTCAGTTTGAGCGCGTCCGCGGCAGCCGCGGTCTGCTCTGTTCTCGCCATCAGCTCCTTGCCCATCGTGCCGCGCCTCGCAAGCGCATCGGCGACCTCGCGGAATGCGGTCTGGATCGCCTTTTGGTAGTCGGCCACGGCCGCGTTGCGCTGCGCCTCGGATAGCCGCACGTTGGCGCGCCCGGCACCGCCCTGGAAGATCGTGTAGGTCGCGTCGGCTCCCGCGCTCCATCCGAAGGCGCCGCCGCTGAAGAGCTTCGTCAGGGCTTCGCTTGCGAGCCCCAGCAGACCTGTCAGGCTGATCCGCGGGAACAGGGCCGCGCGGGCGGCGCCGATCTGGGCGTTGGCAGCGCGAAGCTGGTACTCGGCTTCGAGCACGTCCGGCCGGCGCAGGAGGATCGAGGAATCGAGCCCGGCGGGAAGCTCGGCGACTGTCGGAGCGGCCTCGTCGATGGATTTGGGAAGCAGGGCAGGATCGATCGGCGCGCCGACCAGCAATTGCAGGGCGTTCACGTCCTGCGCCGCCAGGGTCGTCTGCCGGGCGACGTCGGCCTCGGCTCCAGTCAGGATCTGCTGCGCCTGGCTTAGGTCCGTCCGCGGCGCAACTCCGCCTTCCAGCCTTGCGCGCGTCAGCTTGACCGTCGTCGCGGCGCTTCTCGCGGTGTCATTGGCGATCCCCAACAGGCTGGAGTCCGCACCGTAGACGAGCCAGGCATCGGCGATGCTTGCGACCAGCGCCAGACGGGTCGCACGTCCCGCTGCTTCGGTCGCGAAATAGCGTTCGAGCTGCGCATGGCTCAGCGACCGCACCCGGCCAAACAGGTCAAGCTCGAAGCTCGGGACGTTGAGGCCCGCGGTGTAGGTCGCGTTGACGTTTCCGCCTTTGTCGCCGGTCACCGTGGTTCCTGCGCCGGCGTTCACGACGGGAAGCTGGCCCGCGCGCTGGATTCGGTACTGCTCGCGCGCCGCTGCGATATTGGCCGCCGCCGCCATCAGGTCGCGGTTATTGACGAGCGCCTGCTGGATCAGGGTCTGCAGGCGCGGATCGCGGAAAATCTCCTTGTACGTGACTGCCGGGAGCGCCGCCTCGCTCTGCGCGAGATAGGCGTCGCCGACAGGCCAGGACGCCGGCACCGCCGATTCCGGGCGAACATAATGCGGCTCAAGCGACATGCAGCCGCTCGCGAGCAGCGCAAGGAGGCCTGCAAACCGCCTCATGCCTTGCTCTCCCGCCTGGTGCGCCAGCGCTCGCGGATGATGACGATCCCGTCCCGCACGCCGCGGCGGACGAGGACATAGAAGAGCGGAATATAGAAGACGGCAAGGATCGTCGCCGTCAGCATTCCGCCGATGACCGCCGTTCCGATCGCAATCCGGCCATTCGCGCCGGGACCGGTCGAAACCGCAAGCGGGAAGACGCCGAAGATGAAGGCGAAGCTGGTCATCAGGATCGGCCGAAGCCTGATCTTGGCCGCCTCGATCGCGGCGTCGATGATCCTTTTGCCTTCCTTTTCCGCGCGCTCGGCGAATTCGTTCATCAGGATCGCATTTTTCGAGGTCAGGCCCATCGTCGTCAGGAGGCCGATCTGCAGGAAAACGTCGTTCTGCAGCCCCCGCAGCGTCACCGCGAGGATGGCTCCGACGAGTCCCAGGGGCACGACGAGCAGCACCGCAAGCGGGATCGACCAGCTTTCGTACAGCGCCGCGAGGCACAGGAAGATGACGATCAGTGAAATCGCGTAGAGCAGGGGCGCCTGTCCGGACGCCAGCCGCTCCTGGTAGGACTGGCCCGCCCAGGCAACGCTCACGCCCGGAATCTCGGCCGCGAGCTTCTCCATCTGCGCCATCGCATCGCCGCTGCTGACGCCCTCCTTGCCCTGGCCGGAGAATTCGAACGACGGATAGCCGTTGAACCGCGACAGCGAAGTCGGGGTCGTCATCCACTGGGTCTGCGCGAAGGACGAGAAGGGCACCATGTCGCCCTGGTTGTTGCGGACGAACCAGCGGTTGATGTCCGACGGCGCCGAGCGATAGGGCGCATCCGCTTGTACATAGACGCGCTTGACGCGCCCGCGGTCGATGAAGTCGCCGACATAGCGGCCACCCCATGCAGTCGACAAAGTGCTGTTCACGTCGCCCGTGCCGAGGCCGAGCGCCGCCAATTTGTCCTGGTCGATGTTGACCTTGAGGCTCGCGACATCCGGGAATTCGGTGAGGCGCACCTGCTCGAGTTCGGGATCGGCGTTGGCAGCTGCGAGAAGCCGGTCGCGAGCCGCTGCGAACTGCTCCCGCGACATTCCGCTCGTGTTCTCGAGCTCCATGGTGAAGCCGGCGGACTGGCCGAGACCGCGGATCGCCGGCGGAACGAGGGCGAAGACCTGCGCGTCGTGGAGCTTGCGGAACTCCTTCGACGCGCGCTCCGTAATCGCCTTCGCGCTGTTCTCGCTGCCTTCGCGCTCGTCGAACGGCGAGAGGTTCAGGTACATGCGCCCGCTATTCTGGCCGTTCGCTCCGCCTCCGCCACCGACGACGCTGAAGAAGGCGTGGACGTTCTTCGAGTCCGGCCCGTGAAGGAAATAATCCTCGACCTTCTGCTGGACGACGCCCGTCCGCTCGACCGTCGCGCCGGCGGGGAGCTGGTACTGGACCATCGCGCTTCCCTGGTCCTCCTGCGGAAGGAAGCCGGTCGGCAGGCGCAGGAACAGGATCGCGAGAAGCAGGCAGACCGCGGCATAAATGGCGAGGAACAGCCATTTGCGCTCGACCACCTTGCCGACGTTGGAAACGTACCAGTCGATGAGGGCCTGGAAGCGCGCATTGTACCCCTGCCGAGCCCGCTCCACAGAATGCGCGAAAGCGGGCGCACGCCGCCCGATCCAGGTCTCTTCGACGCTCGCATGCTTCCGGCGGAGCAGGTTCGCCGCAAGCGAGGGGCTGAGCGTCAGTGCGACGAACACCGACAGGACCATTGCAGAGACGATCGTCGCCGAGAATTGCCGGTAGATGACGCCTGTAGAGCCGCCGAAGAACACCATCGGAAGGAACACAGCGGAGAGCACGAGGGCGATGGCGATCAGCGCCATCTGGATCTGCGCCATCGATTGCGCGGTCGCTTCCTTGACGGTCAGCTCGGGGCGCTCGTGAAGGAGTCTTTCGACATTCTCCACCACGACAATTGCATCGTCGACGAGCAGCCCCACCGCGAGCACCAGGCCGAACAACGTCAGCGTGTTGATGGAAAAGCCGAGCGCATAGAGCACCGCGAATGTGCCGGTCAGAACGACCGGGATGGCGATTCCCGGCACCATCGTCGCCCGCCAGCTCTGCAGGAAGACGAACATGACGAGGATGACCAGCGCCATCGCCTCCGCGAGCGTCTTCACGACCTCGAAGATCGACAGCTTGATGAAATCTGATGAGTCGTTGGCGTAGGTGAAGTCGTAACCGGGAGGCATTCTGTCCCGCGCGGCCTCGACCTTATCCTTCACCAGCTTCGACGTCGTCAGCGCATTCGCGCCGGGCTCAAGGAAGATGCCGATGCCGGCGCCGGGATAGCCGTTGACGTGAATGATGGTGCCGTAGCTCTCCGCGCCCATTTCGACGCGGGCGACCTGCGACAGCTGTACCCTGGCGCCGGACGAGTTGGATTTGACGACGATCTTGGCGAACTGCTCGGGAGTCTGGAGCCGCGACTGCGCCGTCACCGTCGCGTTCAGCATCTGGCCTTCGGGCGACGGTGCCGCTCCGATCTCGCCCGCTGCGACGTCGACATTCTGGTTCTGGATTGCGGTGACGATGTCGTTCGGGATCAGGTTGAAGCTGGCCAGCTTGTCTGGGTCGAGCCAGATCCGCATCGCATATTTGGCGCCGAAAACGTTGACGTCGCCGACGCCGGGAGTCCGCGACAGATCGTCCTGCAGATTATCGGCAAGCCAGTCGGATACGTCGATGTTCGTGCTCTTGCCGGTCTTGTCATAGACGGCGACGATCATCAGGAAGTCCGGCGAGCCCTTGGTCACGCGGACGCCCTGCTGCTGGACCTGCTGCGGAAGGCGCGAAATCGCCGCCTGGATCTCGTTCGAGACCTGAACCTGGGCGATGTCCGGATCGATTCCCTTGTCGAAGACCGCCGTGATGCTCACCGCCCCGCGCGAGCTCGACGAGGAGTTGAAATAGAGGAGCCCCTGGAGGCCGGTCAGCTCCTCCTCGAGAACCTGAGTGACGCTGTTCTCCAGCGTTTCCGCCGACGCTCCCGGATAATTGGCCCGGATGGTGATCTGGGTCGGCGCGACATCAGGATATTGAGCGATCGGCAGGGAAAAGATCGCGCCGATGCCCATCAGCACGATGATGATTGCAATGACCCAAGCGAAAATCGGCCGTTCGATGAAGATCCGGGACATGCGTCAGTCGGTCTTCCCGCTCAGCTGCGATTTCACGGCAGCCTCGGGAGAGCCGGGCTTCGTCTGCGGTGCCTTGGCGGGGCTCGGCTTGATCGGGTCGCCATCGCGAAGGTTGCCGCCGCCTTCGGTGATGACCTTCTCGCCGGCCGCAAGGCCCTGCGTAACGACCCAATAAGGCCCTTGGGTCCGCGTAGTGACGACCGTCCGCTGGACCGCGCGATTGCCTGGCCCGACAACGAACAGGGTCGCGGTGCCCTTCGGATCGCGCGTGACCGCCTGCTGCGGAACCAGGAACGCCGAGGTGTCCACCGCCTGCGCGAACTGCGCCGTCACGAACAGGCCCGGGAGAAGCACCGACATCGGATTGGCGAAGCGGGCGCGCAGCGTGACGGTGCCCGTGTTCTGGTCGACGATCACCTCGCTGAACTGGACGGTGCCGGTAAAACCGTAGTCGCTCCCGTCCGGAAGCTTCAGCCGAACCTGGGCCGAAGTCGGCGCGACTCCGCCCTGGCTCAGCGCCCGGCGGAGAGCGATCAGGTCCCCCGCGGACTCCTGGATGTCGACGTTCACCGGGTCGAGGCGCGTGATCGTCGTCAGCGGGTCGGGCTGGTTTGCGGTGACCAGCGCGCCTTCGGTGACGGTGGAGATGCCGATCCGGCCGCTGATCGGAGCGGGAACGCGGGTGAAGCGCATGTTGATCTGCGCCGCCCGAAGCGCCGCCTGGTTCTGCGCGATCGCCGCCTGCGCCTGGCGGGCCGCGGCGACGGCGTTGGTATAGTCCTGCTTGGAGACCGCCTCGATCTCCACCAGCGGCTTGTAGCGGGCGGCGAGCGCATTGGCGGCGTCGGCATTCGCCCTGGCGCTCTGAAGGTTGGCCGCGGCCTGCGCGACGGCGGCCTGATATTGGCTGGGATCGATCTGGTAGAGAGTCTGGCCTTTGCCGACGAGGCTGCCTTCGGTGAAGAACCGCCGCTGCACGATTCCGGAAACCTGCGGCCGCACCTGCGACACCTCGAAGGCGGAGACCCGGCCCGGCAATTCCTTGACCAGCGGAACGCTCGACGGCTGGACGACGACATAGCTGACCGCGGCGGGTCCGCGCTTCGTCTGACCGCTGTCCTGCCCCGAGCCGCACGAGGCGAGCAGCAGCGCCGATGCGAAGAGAATCGCGCCGACCATGTTGGACCGCTGCAGCCTGCGCGCTTGAATCAAAATCGACCTCGTGACTGGAGTTGGCCGGCCCAAAGAAGGCTTGGCGCGCAAATGCAAGGGCGGCATCGACGAACGGCAGATATACATCCGCAGCGGCTTGTGCCGCGCGGTCTCGGCGCCGGTTTTTCAGGAAATGTTTAGCGGGGGTTCAGAAATCGCCCCGCGCGGTCGCCCGCGCTTCGAGCAGATCGAACAGCCCACGGTTCTGGAGCAGCATCTGCTCGCCGCCGAAACCCAGCGCCCGCTCGCTCGCGGGGCTGTCGCATTCGCCCTCGATCACCGCGACCACGGACGCCTCGTCCGGAAGCGACGGGGCAGGCGAGTCGATTCCGATTCGCGAGGCCGCGCGATCAAGCAGGCGGCGGATCGGCCACCAGTCCGAAACCAACGCGGTAGCAGCGCCGAGCGCGCAGCCGCGCCGCTCCGACTTCGCGAGGATCTCCAGTGCGTGGCGCTGCGCCACCAGCGTCGATTCGGTCTCGGCGGCACCCGGCGTGCTCGGCAGCGGACCGACCGCCGCCGTAAGGCGCACGAGATAGAGCCGCTCGCGCTCGAACGCATCGGCGGCCCGGCCCAGCCACTGCCGCGCCGGCCCGCCGGAACAAAGCTCGAGCGCCTGCTCGATAAGGCCCGGATGGTGGCCGTGGACGCTGCAGAGGAGGTGGATGGAATCGGCGATATCCCGGGCGGAATGCTGGCCGGAGCCTTCGATAAGGGCAGACAGATGCGGATGACGCGCGCAGCCGTCCCCGGCGACCCGGGCAAGCTGAGCTTCGGCAGCGCTAACCGCTTTACGGTCGACGAACCGGTTAATCGCCATTCGCGTCTCTCTCCTCCGTCCAGGTCAGGAAGACGGTCTACGAGGACGACGTAACCCAAGGGCGTAAAGACGAGGTTTATGGCGGGTTAGGATTTCGGTGACCCCGGTAAACGGCGGCACGTGAAGTATCGTGCTCACATCGGCCGAGTCGGTGCTACGCACCAATCTTATCCACAGCCTTATGCACTGAATCCTGCACATAAATTTGCAGGCCATTGCTGATTCGGACTCGACTCCGTCCGCGGCTGGGCTATTCTCCACTCGTGCTTCGGACTTTCGGGTCTGAAGTATGGGAACCCCGCCGGGTCAAACCGGCGGGGTTTACCGCATCTGGGGCACGGGAATTCACCCAGAGCGGATGGCGGCAAAGCCGCCAAGCCTCAGGCGGCCAGCCGCTCCTCCGAAACCTCATTGTGAACATCGGAAGCCGCTTCGGCGCCCGCTCTGCTCTCTGCCTTGCGCTCCGCCGGGAAGAACCAGCGGGTCGCGGCGACGACGAGGCCCAGCGCGAGGTACAGCCCGATGATGACCTCCGGGTTCCACAGGATCAGCGCCGCGAAGGGGATGCGGAGCCAGTTGGGATTGATGCCGAGATCCTGGCCGATCGCCTCGAACACGCCAAGGAAGGTGTCCCGACGCAGCGGAAGGGGGGTGCGGCTGTCGTCGTTTTGCAGCTGGGCGGCGGCGGTCGACATCGAAAATCTCCTGTTGGCGTTGTCGCCAATTTCAAAGCAAGCAACGTGCCAAAACATGGAAATTGTGATATTCCAGTGTCTTGGCGCGGCCACTTGGTAGCAGGTTGGGGAATTCCCCCATGTCCGGCCCCCGACAGTTGGGAATTTGGACCTTATGCTGCAAGTGCGATATTGCGCTGCAGCACTTGATTCCGCGCTCTACAGTTCAAATGTTTCGACAGAGCGACTTCACGAAGGAGCAGCCCAGTTGATGCGGGTGATGCTGAAATCGAAGATCCACCGCGCGACGGTGACCCAGGCCGACCTTCATTATGTCGGCTCGATCGCCATCGACCGGTCACTTATGGAGGCGGCCGACCTGCTCGAGAACGAGCAGGTGGTGATCGCCGACATCACCAACGGGTCGCGGCTGGAGACATATGTCATTCCAGCGCCGGCCGGCAGCGGAATCATCGGGATCAATGGCGCGGCCGCCCACCTCGTCAACGAAGGCGATCTCGTCATCATCATGAGCTACGCGACCGTCGACGACGCGGAAGCACGGACGATGAGGCCGCGGGTCGTCCATGTCGACGAGAAGAACCGGATCGTGGATGTGGGCGAGGATTCCGGCGAGCCTGTGCCCGGCGCGGTCGACCAGAAAAGAGCCGTGCCCGCTGCGTAGCGCCTAGCGCTTCCACCACAGCTTCGAGACGAGGTTGCGACCCCACAGCGTGTTGGCTGCCCGGCGGATGATCGGCGTCGGCGATCCCCTCTCGACGGCGCGCTCGACCGCGCGCGCGTCCGCGAAAAGGCGGGCGAGCCTGTAGGGAAAAGAGGTGATGCTCATGCCGGTGCGCCGTCGCGTTTCCGGAAACTCGTGCATGGCTGTTCTATTCTAGCTAGATTTCCCCTGTCGACATGCAGGGGATCTGAACATGCCAGAGAACGAGCCGGCTCCGGAAGTTGATGTCACCAGGGAATGGCGAGCGACGCACGGCCAGGAAGCCGCCGCCAAACGTCTTCGCATAATTGCAGCCCTTTCGTGGATCATCGCGATCGGCGGCGAAGTCGCGGGCATCGTCCTCCTTCGTCAGGGCCGGTTCGACCACGGAAATCTTGCGCTCCTGATCGGCATCCTGGTCGGGATTGCAATCTTCGCGATCGCGGGCAGCCTGCTGTGGAAGGCGGCGAACAAGCACGATCCCGCCCGCGAATCGGACAGGGCCAGGTTCTTTTTCCAGAACCAGCTCGGCGCGATCATCACGGTAATCGCCTTTCTCCCGCTCATTGTCCTCATCTTCACGGATAAGGACATGGATCCGAAAAATAAGAAGATCGCCGGCGGCATCGGCGTCCTTCTCGCAGCGGGCGCGACCTTGATCGGGATCGACTGGAACCCGCCGTCGGTCGAGCAATATACCAAGGACATGAACAGCTGCGCCGAGCAGATCAAGACCGGTCAGCCGACCACCGCCTGTTCACCAGAGGTCGCCGAGCAGGCGAAGGACATCGCCAGGGATTCGAAGACGGTAGCCGACGCGACGAAGGACGCAGCGCACCCGGCGGGACAGGATGTCGTCTACTGGATCGCGCCGGAGAACGGCGCCGCGAAGGCCACGACTCCGCATGTCTTCCACCTCTGCGAGGGCGTGAGTCCGCTGCGCGGAAAGAGCGTCAATCGCGGTTCGGTGACTCAGGCCTATTCGGAGAACGCGACCCGCATCACCAAGCAAATTCCGATGGAGCAGAAGCAGTGCGGTTTCGCCGCGTCGAGCTAGATTGAGGGTCGGACTGCGACGGTTCGGGAAGCTCAAGCCAGTCGCTGGTGAGCGGACGGTAGAATTCAAGGCCGGCACTCATTGTCTCTGACCACACTACGCGCGCGGCAATGAAGAGGTCTCCCCGCTTCAGGATCACGTCGGATCCGGCGGCGATGGGTACCTGGCAGGCGATTCCGGCGCCGTCGCTCGTGAGGTCCCGGACGCGCACCTGTTGCACGCCGTCCATGCCGATCAGCGTTGCACGCATGAGCACTGCCTTGCGTTTCGAGCGCCTGAGATCTCGGACCTGGACGGTCAGTATCGCCTCCGTGAAGCACAAGGGTTGGCCGGAACGGGCGGCTTGCTCGTTTCGCCGGTCCCGGCCGTCAGTCAAAAAGCCGATTGCGCGAATTGGTTTCGGAAGCGCCGCGCTGTCCCAACTTGGTGCAGGGAATCGCTAACCATTTTCGGTGACGCAGCTCTAAGGATGAACTGGCAGAAAAGGGATCGGCGGCGTCGCTGAACTTTAGCGAGCTCCGGCGGCGTCGCCACCACCACTCCTCACCCGCCGGAGTGATAGTAGTCGATCCTGATCCGCACCCACTCGCCGATCAGCGGCTTGCCGCCCTTGCGCGGCGGACGCACCCGGAACTGCCAGGCGGCCTCGCGGACGGCGCGTGCGAGATGCGAGCCCAAAGGATAATTCTCGAGCTCGACGCAATCGTCGACGCGATTGTCGGCGATCGTCTTGCAGGCGACGAGCCCATAACCTTCGGGCGCGTTGGCGGGGAGATAGCCGGCAAGCTCCGCATTGGTCGGGTGCCGCGCCCATTCGGCGGCGTAGAGAACCTCTCCGTTGGGCGCGTGCCCGACCACCTCCGAATCTCCCGCGCCGGCGCCGTCGCTGGCTTTGGGCAGCTTGCCGATGTCGGAGGCGGCGAAATCCGCCGAGCTCAGCCGGAGCAGCATCGGCAGCGGGTTGCGGGACGGGATCTTCGGCTTGTCGGGCACCGGCGGAAGCTGCTTCGGCGGGATCGGACGGGGAGTTGCCTGCTTCACCTGCTTAACCTCGGCGCGGGTCGTGTTTCGCGACGGGGAGGGCGCTGGCGAGGGGAGGAGATCGACGACCAGCCCGGGCTCCGACTTCGGCAAAGGTACCGGGATTACGCCCAGGGTGAGCAGCACCAGAAGCAGCAGGACATTGACGCCAAGCGCCAGGCCGAGCCCGGTCAGGCGGCGGCGGAGCGGCGTTCGGTCGCTTTTCGAAGGGAGCCGGTAGGAAGGCAAGGCGCGGGCGAATCTTCCCCAAAAGAATGCGGCGTGCAGGAGCGCCTTTACCCATGGCCCGGGTGAACGGCGAGTGAAAGTTGGGCGGATCGGCAGTCACGAAATTGACAGTGCTGCGTGAATCCGCACTGGCGGAAAGCTGCGAGTTCCACGAATTTTGAAAGAGCCTGGGCGGGCAATTTGTGACTTTCGTCAAGCTCGTCCGAGGGGCCGCTGAACTGCGCATCTCCGAGGTTAAGGCACAAAAGGGGTGCTGTAGGACAGGTTTTGTTCCCCTGCCTCCGGAAGCGTACAAGGGGTGGCTGTACGAAATGTGGGCATCCGATGTTCGAGGAGTGGACCGACTTCTATCTTGTCGTCGGCGGCGCGGCGGCGGTTCTGCTGGGCCTCATCTTCGTCGTCGTCACCCTGATGCACGACCGGCCGCGCTCGGCGGTGCTTTACGGGTCGAGGCTCTACATGGGACCGATCGTGCTGCACATGTGCTTCGTGCTCGTGCTGAGCGCGGCGGCGCTGACGCCCGGCATCGGCCGCCATGCTTACGGAGCGATCGCGGGCGCGGTCGCGGTGTGGGGAGCGGCACGCGGCATCTATTCCATCGTCGGGCTGATGCGCCTGAGGAAGATCGGCGAGGACGAAGTCCATTGGACCGACACCTGGTATTACGGAGTCGTCCCGCTGGCGCTCTATGCGGCGCTCGCGGCGGTGGCGCTGGCCTTCTGGAACGGAGCCGATTGGGCGGCCTACGGAGTGGGAGCGGTGATCGTCGGCCTGTTGCTGCTCAGCGTGCGGGACGAATATGATTTGGTGACGTGGCTGGCGCCCCGGCGGGATAGCGAAAAAAGCCACGGCTGACGGGTGATGCGATGTTTTCGCTGGACGTCTCGAACGGCGATTATCTGAGGATCCATGCGAGCGGGCGGCTCACGCCACGCGATTATGATGCGCTGGACCCGGCGGTGGAGGCGGAGCTGGCGAGGTGGGCGGGACGCGCGCCGCTGCTGCTCGATCTCCAAGGCTGGCGCGGATGGAGCGCGGGCGGGTTGCTCCGCGACCTCCGCTTCGATTTTCGGCACCGCAACAGCTTTCCGCGGATCGCCGTCGTCGGCGACCGCCCCTGGCACAAATGGCTGACCCTTGCGGCGAAGCCGCTGTTCAGCGGGGAGATCCGCTATTTCCAGCAGGAGCGGGAGGCGGTGGAGTGGGTCACAGCGGAATGACCGACGCGGCTCGATTTATCGCGGATTCTCGCCGCTGCGCCCCGGCACAAGGAACAGCTGTCGGATAGCCGACGTTCAGTGGACGAGCATCGGGGCGCTGCGTGCGGCAGTTGCCATGAACCGAGAGAATGAAGACATCAGGGTAAAGATCGAGCGTTGCCGGCGCATTGCCAGCTACATGACCGACGACGAGCTCCGTCATTCGCTGGAAGAGCTGGCACAGGAATATCAGTCGCGGCTCGGCAGCGGCGCCGGCTTCATGCTTCGCGATTCCGACCGTGCGCGTCCGAACGGCATCAGGCCAAGGCGGGATCCGCCCCGCTAGGGCCTACAGCCGCTCCTCGTTTTCGCCCGAAGACGCCGCGCGGGTCGGAGGCAGCAGCTCGAAGTGCTCGACCAGCGCCTCGTAACTCTTGGCGAGATCGAGATGGACCTTCGCGGCTTCCGGGTTGCCGGCCTTTTCGGCAATGGCGCGCTCCTCGCGCGCGCGTTGGCGATAATAGTCCAGGTTTTCGAGCGACATCCGAGTCCCCACGCATACGCAACTAGCGCGCGATGTGCGCCAAGATCGCGGCTTCTGCAAATATGTGGGTTAACCTGAGCTTAGCGGGAAGTCGGCGGGTCCGTGTCGTTCGCGGGCCGGCGCGCGCGCGGACTATCGTTGGAGTTGGCCGCGAGCTTCGAGCGGCAATCGTCGAGGATCGAACGGCAGCGGTCGATGCTTGCGCTGAGCTGGTCGCTCAACTCGTCGAGCTCGGGCTCGGCTTCCTGCCGGTCGCCGGACGTGTCCTGGGTCATCACGAATGAATTCAATTGCTTTCTGGTCCGCTGCCTAACCTATGTGATTCGATCTTGTTCCCCGGAAATCCGCGCCGCGCGCGGCCCACTCGCGCCGTAATCGCTTTAACGGCAGTTCGCGCGATGGTATTTTGCCGCCGTGCCGAACGCCTGAGGAGGGGAGGAATTCCCATGCCAATCATGGTGTACGCGCTTGCCGCGCTTGGCGGCTGGGTCGTCGACGACTTCTGCGGCACTCCGCCGCGTCCGTGGCCGCCGGGCCCGTGGCCCTGGTTCCGCAAGCTGCTTGCGAT
>DATMHP010000119.1:0-4019 GCA_035554875.1 Sphingomicrobium sp. | reverse complement strand
AATCCCACCACCAGTCGTTTCGGGCCTCAAACAACCTACTGAAAACATTGACGGTTTTAGGTTCGCCAAATTCGGCGTCACTAAACCGCGGAAAACTAAGGTTTTTTCAAATGTGCGATTCCGAGCCTGGAGCTAAGTCATTGATATCATTGACTTACGGGATTCCGGCTCGGGCCTCCACTCTCTGAAGGGTTGACGATTGGCTGATAGCGCTGACGCACGCCTCGAATTGAGCGCGGAGGAAATGCGGGCACTGGGCAAGCAGGTCGTAGACTTGCTCGTCGATCATTTCACCGGGATTCACCACGAGAGTGTCGGCCGCAAAGGTGGTCGCGCGGAGCTGCAGGGACTCCTAGGCGGCCCTGCGCCTGAACAGCCCGGAAATCCCGCCGAGATTATCGCTCCGCTCAAGGAGCAGCTGTTCGCGAACATGCTGCATGTCGACCATCCCCGTTTTTTCGCGTTCGTGCCCGGTCCGAATAATTTCGTGAGCGTCATGGCGGACACTCTGGCGGCGGGCTTCAATACGTTCACCGGCACCTGGTTCGCGGGGTCCGGGCCCGCGCAGGTCGAACTGACCGTCATCGATTGGCTTCGGCAGATCTGCGGATTTCCCGATGGCGCCGGCGGGCTGCTCGTCAGCGGCGGGTCGATGGCAAACCTGACCGGACTCGCGGTGGGCCGGCACGAGAAGCTCGGCGACGATCTCACCGGCGCCGTCGCCTATATCGGCGACCAGTGCCACTCGTCGGTCGCCCGGGCGCTTCGGGTGCTTGGAATCAAGCGGGACAATATCCGCGCGATTCCGTCCGATGCGGATTTCAGACTTTCGATGGATGCGCTGAAGTCGGCGGTCGCGAATGACCGTGCCGCCGGCAAACGTCCGTTCTGCGTCGTCGCCAATGCCGGCACCACCAACACCGGTGCTGTCGATCCGCTCGTCGAGATCGCCGACCTCACCAAGTGCGAGGACCTCTGGTTCCACATCGACGGAGCCTATGGCGCGCCCGCTGTGCTGGCGGAGAAAGGCCGTTCGGCGCTGGGCGGCCTCGAGCTCGCGGACTCCCTCTCGCTTGATCCGCACAAATGGCTGTTCCAATCGTTCGAGACCGGTTGCGTGCTGGTCCGCGACCGGTCGTTTCTGTTGCATACCTTCCAAGTGATGCCCGAATATCTACGCGACACCGAGGGCGTCGCGGACGAGGTCAACTTCGGCAATTACGGGATGCAGCTTACGCGATCCTTCCGAGCGCTGAAGCTGTGGCTGTCGATCCGCACCTTCGGCCTCGCCAACTTCCGCAAGGCGATCGCGCGCGGGATCGAAATCGCCGAGATCGCCCAGCGCGAGCTCGAAGCGACCGAAAGCTGGGAGATCGTCACGTCAGCGCGGCTGGCGGTCGTCACGTTCCGGTTCAATCCGCCTGGTCTGGATGATGCCGCGGTCGACGCGCTCCAGGGCCGCATGGTCGAAGCCATGCTTGCCGACGGCTACGCGTTAGCCACCTCTACGGTTCTGGACGGACGGCCGGTGCTTCGTTTCTGCACGATCAATCCGCGGACCACGGATGACGAAATCCGCGAGACGGTGCGGCGGATGACGGAAATGGGCCACAGGCTCGCGGCCGGCTAGCCGCTGTTCCTGAGGTCGCGCACCCGGACGGCTTTCCCGGTCGAACGCTCGAGGCTGTTCGCTTCGCAGACATTCACCTCAACCGACACGCCGATGATATTCTTGATATGGTGGCGAAGCTCGCCTTTCGCCGCGCTCGCCTCATTGCCGGTACAGCCCGGCTTCGCCTCGACGTAAATCGTGACTACGTCCATTCGATCGGGACGCGTCAGGTCGATCCGATAATGCGGCGCCAGCGCCTCGCAGCGCAGGATCTGTTCCTCGATCTGGCTGGGGAAGACGTTCACCCCGCGCACGATCATCATGTCGTCGGAGCGGCCGGTGATCTTCGCCATCCGGCGCATCACGCCGTTTGTGCCCGATAGCAGCCGGGTGAGGTCGCGGGTGCGGTAGCGGACGACCGGCATCGCCTCCTTCGTCAGCGAGGTGAACACAAGTTCGCCCAATTCCCCGTCGGGCAGCGGCTCGCCGGTGTCGGGATCGATGATTTCCGGATAGAAATGATCTTCCCAGATGGTTGGGCCGTCCTTTGTTGCCGCATATTCCTGCGCCACGCCCGGACCCATGACCTCGGACAAGCCGTAGATGTCCACCGCGTCGATTGCCATTGCGCTTTCGATCTCGGCGCGCATCGCCTCGGTCCACGGTTCGGCCCCGAAGATTCCGATCCTGAGGCTCGTGCTTTGGGGGTTGATGCCGCGCCGTCGGAATTCATCGACCAGGCTGAGCATGTAGCTCGGTGTGACCATGATGATCTCGGGCTCAAAATCGAGGATCAGATCGACCTGGCGTTCGGTCTGCCCGCCCGACATCGGGATAACGGTGCAGCCGAGCAGCTCCGCCCCGTAATGCGCGCCAAGGCCGCCGGTGAAGAGGCCGTAGCCGTAGGCGATGTGGACCTTCATCCCTGGTCGCCCACCGGCTGCCTTGATCGACCGCGCGACGAGCGCCGACCATCTCGCGATATCGTCCTTCGTGTAGCCAACGACGGTCGGCTTGCCCGTCGTTCCCGATGACGCATGGATCCGCGCGACACGGTCCATCGGCACGGCAAAGAAGCCGAACGGATAATTGGCGCGGAGGTCATCCTTGCCGGTGAAGGGAAAGCGGGCGAGGTCCGCGAGCGACTTCAAATCGTGAGGTGCGACTCCGGCTTCGTCGAACTTGCGGGTATAGGCCGCGTTGTTCGCGTAGGCATGCGCCAGCGATGCCTTGAGTCGTTCGAGCTGAAGCGATCGCAGCTCGGCCTCGCTCAGCCGTTCATTCGCGTCGATATCGAGCGCAGCCGTGTCCCACGAGGCCATTCCTCACCCTCTTTCAACCTTCGGCCAACTGCCGATTATTAGCCGCGCCGAGTCAAGTCCGGTCGCGGACAAGTGAACATGTTAAATAATTACTGGACGACCGTCACCGGGGGTCGCAAGATGAACACGACAGGGCGTGCGAACGAGTGGAGACGGCTGTGGCCAAGCGATACGATCTGATCATCGGCGGCGAGAAAGTCGCGACTTCCGACCATTTCGAAATCCGCGACCCGGGCACTGGAGACGTTGTCGGCGAATGTCCCATTGCGACGAAGCAGGACCTCGACCGGGCCGTAGCCGCCGCGCGCGAAGCCTACAAAAGCTGGAGCAAGTCGAGCGACCAGGAGCGCAAGGACGCGGTGAACCGGATTGCCGACGCGATCCACGCGAACATGGAAGAGCTGGCCGAGCTGCTGACGCGAGAACAGGGCAAGCCCCTGAACGGTCTCGGCTCGCGTTTCGAGCTCCATGGCGCGGAAGCCTGGGCCCGGCATACAGGCACGCTCGAGCTTCCGGTGGAAGTGCTGCACGACGACGAGACTGGGAGGGTGGAGCTCCACCGCAAGCCGTTGGGCGTCGTCGGATCGATCACGCCGTGGAATTTCCCCATCCTGATCGCGATATGGCACGTCGTGCCCGCGATCCGGACCGGCAACACCGTCGTCATCAAGCCGTCGCCCTACACGCCGCTAAGCACGATCCGGCTGGTCGAGATCCTGAACGATGTGCTCCCGGAAGGCGTGCTCAATGTCGTCGCCGGCCGTGACGATCTCGGCCAGATGATGACCGAGCATCCCGGCATCCAGAAGATCGTCTTTACCGGATCCTGTGCAACCGGCAAGAAGGTCATGCAGACCGCCTCCAACACGTTGAAGCGCGTGACCCTGGAGCTTGGCGGCAATGATGCCGGCATCGTTCTTCCCGACGCCGATCCGAAGGAGATTGCCGAGCGGTTGTTCTGGGGCGCCTTCATCAACAACGGCCAGACCTGCGCCGCGCTCAAGCGGCTGTACGTGCCCGAGAACATCCACGACGAGGTGTGCGACGCGCTCGTCGATTATGCGAAGAATGTGCCGGTCGGCCAC
>DATMHP010000118.1:0-3080 GCA_035554875.1 Sphingomicrobium sp. | reverse complement strand
CAGCAACGACGTCGCAGCCAGCCCTCCGAGCAGCGCGAGCAGAAGCGCACAAAGCAGCAGAACCGGACGCATGACTTCCCCCCGCTTGTCCCCGGCGATGCAAGCGCCATATCGATTTCAACGCGCCGGTGCGATAGGGGCGCCGCGCAAGGAGACTTCAATGGGCTATCGCGTCGCCGTCGTAGGCGCCACCGGCAATGTCGGCCGGGAAATCCTCAACATCCTGGCCGAACGGCAATTCCCGCTCGACGAGCTGGCTGCGGTCGCGTCGGCCAAGTCGACCGGCGACGTTATCGATTTCGGCGACAGCGGCCAGGAATTGCGCGTCAGGAATCTCGAGCATTTCGATTTTTCCGGCTGGGACATGGCTTTGTTCGCCGCCGGGTCGGAAGTATCGAAAATCTACGTGCCCAAGGCCGCCGAGGCCGGTTGCACGGTCATCGACAACAGCTCGCTTTACCGGATGGACCCCGACGTTCCCTTGATCGTGCCGGAGGTGAATCCCGAGGCGATCTCCGGCTATCGGAAGAAGAACATCATCGCGAACCCCAATTGCTCGACCGCGCAAATGGTGGTGGCGCTTAAGCCTCTTCACGACGCGGCGACGATCAAGCGCGTGGTCGTGGCGACCTATCAGTCGGTCTCGGGCGCGGGGAAGCGCGGCATGGACGAGCTGTTCGAGCAGTCGCGCAACATCTTCGTCGGCGACCAGAACGAGCCGGTGCTTTTCACCAAGCAGATCGCCTTCAACGTCATTCCTCACATCGATTCCTTCCTCGACGACGGATCGACCAAGGAGGAATGGAAGATGGTGGTCGAGACCAAGAAGATCCTCGACCCGAAGATCAAGGTCAGCGCCACCTGCGTGCGCGTGCCGGTCTTCGTCGGCCATTCCGAAGCGGTGAATGTCGAATTCGAGAAGGAGCTTTCGGCGGAAGAGGCGCAGGAGATCCTCCGCGAAGCGCCTGGCGTGATGCTTGTCGATAAGCGCGAAAACGGTGGCTACGTCACGCCAGTGGAAGTGGTCGGCGAATATGCGACCTACGTCAGTCGCGTGCGCGACGATCCGACGGTCGACAACGGCCTCTCGCTGTGGGTGGTCAGCGACAATCTCCGCAAGGGCGCGGCGCTGAACGCGGTGCAGATCGCGGAGCTATTGGGCCGCAGGTATCTTCAGAAGGCGGCCTAGTCCTTCTCGCCCCAGTGGCGCAGCAGGTTCTGCTGGACGAGCTGAAGGCGGCTGAAGTTCTGCGGGTCCATGTTGTTGCCCTCCAGAGCGGCAACCTCGTTCAAGTCGTAGAGCAGGTTGCGGCGGAACGGGTCGGGCACGCGGCTCTGGATGAAGGTGATCGCGACCAGCCGTTCGCCCTTGGTCACCGGCTCGACCTCGTGGAAGGTGTCGGACGGATAGATCACGGCCTCGCCCGGCTTCAGCTTGAACCGCAGCTCGCCGTCGCCGAGGCGAATGTGCAGCGCGCCGCCCTCATAGCTGTCTGGCTCGTTCAGAAAGATCGTGCAGCTGAGATCGCTTCGGATCGTCTGGCCGGGCATCTGGAGGAAGGCGGCGTCGGCGTGCGCGCCATATTTCATTCCCGGCTTGTAGCGGGTGATCAAAGGCGGAGCGATCAGCACCGGGAAGGCGAATTCCGCGAATTCCGCTGAGCGCCCGAACGCCTGGAGCAGCATCTGCGAGCTTCGCTGGTACGCCTGCTGCTCGTGCAGCTGCTCGTTATCCTTGGCCTTATTGTGCGGATTGGTGATCCGGCCGTGCACGAAGGGAGCGGCGGCCGCGATCTTCTTGCACTCGTCGATTTCCTGCGGGTTCAGGATCGGGAGGATTCGGTACATTCGGCTCTCCGGAGCGCCCTCTCCAGGAGGGGCGAGTTTTCGGCGGCAGATTGGAGCATCGCGAGCGCGCCGTCGAGGTCGGCGCGGTTCGCAGCCTCGGCGCCGGCGATCATCTCGCGGCGAAGCGACGGGCTGTACTCGTATTCCGTCGCCTTCGAGTAGCGGTTCATCAAAGGGCCCGCTGCGATGGTCTCGATGGAGTCCGTTGCAAAGCCAAAGAAGCTCGCGATCCGCCTGAGCTCCCCTCCCATATCGGCGAGCATCGCATCGAAATCAGCCCAGGCGATCTGCCGGTCGGGCATCCGTTCGGCAGCGGACTCCAAAGCCGTCATTTCGCAGGCCCAGGCGGCCGCCGCGGCTTCGGCAGCATTGCGCTGCGGCGGCAGGGAAACACGGCCTTTCATTCGCTGCGCCCGCGAGGGAGCGAGAGCGGCAAGCTCCTGCATCGAATTCGGGCCGGCCAGGATCGAGCCGATGTAATTGCGTGGGATCGCGTACATGAAAAGCGCCCGCTGTCTTTCGGGAACGAGTTCGTCGGCGATCTCGCTGACGAAACTCGTCGCCTTCACCAGCGCGAGCTCTTCGTCGGCGAATGTCCGGGAGAAAAGCGCCTGGGAGGCGGCAGTGTAATCGCCGCGGTCGTCCAGCACCGCGACATCGCGCAGGAATCGCGGCTCTCGGACCGACAATATGCCCTCGATTTCGCCGAGAAGCCGCGCAACCAGGGTCGATCCGACATGGCCGATGTGGAAGATCCAGCGCGCGTCCCGCCGCGCATCGGTGGGAATGGCGTCAGCGACAGACATCCACGGCACGATCCCGGCGAAATGCTCCTGCTGGAGCATCCTGTCGTCGAGGAAGCTCGCGGAACGATAGGAATCACGGCTCATTTCGACGACGCGCATCATGCCGGTATTGGCATCGAGTGCCTGCGCGAGCCAGCGCGCGTCGCGGACGATTTCGGCTGCACTCGGAGCGCTGGACATGCGGCCACTTAAACGGCCAAACGGGCGTGCACCACAGGGGACGAGATATGGCCGAAGAAATGACCGGCGGCTGCGCCTGCGGACGGGTCCGCTACGCGGTCACCGTAGAACCGAACGAAGCCTATCTGTGCCACTGCCGCATGTGCCAGCGCGCGACCGGGTCAGTCTCGATCGCTTTTGCGAGTTTCAAGCGCGATGGCGTCACTTTTGAAACTGAGCCGGACTGGTACGACAGCTCGCCCATCG
>DATMHP010000117.1:0-1925 GCA_035554875.1 Sphingomicrobium sp. | reverse complement strand
CCATGTTGGCGATCGGGTCCGGCTCACCGGCGACGAGCCCCTCGAGCGCGGAAGCGAGGTCGCGGTACATGGTCTCGGTGTCCGCCGCTTGAATCTTGAAATCGTACATCAGTCCAGGTCCACCCTGCCCCGCGTTTGCTTGACCGCGCTGCGCTGGCGTTTCTTGTCCACACGTTCGGCTTTGGCGGCCCGGCTAGGGCGCGTCGCCTTGCGCTTCTTCTGCACCATATGGGCGGCGGCGATCATCTCCGCCAGCCTGCGCCTCGCATCGGCCCGGTTCGCCTCCTGCGTGCGAAAACGCCGCGCCGTGATCAGCAGCTCGCCGGCGCCGGTGACGCGGCTTCCGGCGATCTGCTTGAGGCGCTGGTAAGCGTCCGGATGAAGGCCAAGCCGAAACAGGTCGACGCGAAGCTGGACCGCAGTCGCGACCTTGTTGACGTTCTGGCCGCCGGGTCCGGTCGCGGCCAGGAAGGTCTCGCTCAATGCCTCCTCCGGCACGTTCACGTCCTCAGGCCGCATCGCGCCACTCGGCGAAAGTATCCGGCAGCGGAGCGGTGACATCGATGGTCGCCTTTCGACCGCGCGGAACCACCAGGCGGGACGCGTGAAGCAACATCGGTCCCCCGGGAACGCCATAGACGCGGTCGCCGACGATCCCGCGCCCGAATGCCTCGCGTGCGTGCGCGCGGATCTGGTGCGTTCGTCCCGTCAGCGGACGAAACTCGACCAAAGTGGAGCCTTCACGAACCGCAAGGCGGCGCCAGTGCGTTGTGGCCTCGAGACCATGTTGATCGGCAATCATTCGCCAGCCCGCTTCAGCGCTGGAAGTTTTCGCAAGCGGCACGTTCATGACGCCGTGCTCCTCGGTGATCTCGGCCGCGACCACCGCGACATAAAATTTTTCGACCGCGCGTCTTTCGAACGCCTGCTGGAAAATCGCGCGGGCCCTGGCCGTGCGCGCGAACAGCAAGCAGCCGCTGGTGTCGGTGTCGAGCCGGTGCATGGCGGTCGGCGGCCGCTGGAAGCCGCACTTCAGCTCATCGATCCGCTGAGCGATCGAATCCCCGCCCCGCCGCGGCGCATCGACCGGAAGACCCGCCGGCTTGTCGAGCACCAGCGCCTCGGCGTCGATGAACAGGATGCGATCGGAGAGCGGCATAGCTCGTCATTGCGAGGAGCGGAGCGACGAAGCAATCCACTGCCGCAGCCATTTCTGGATTGCTTCGCGCCGCTCGCAATGACGACGCGACTTGGGGCTGCTTTGTGACTCCTTTGCAACGAATCTAGGGAATCCAGCCTGTTACACAATATTAACCTTTTCCCTTCAGACCTCGAATGGTTAATGGATGCTTCAAGGCCATTAAGGGCGCTTAACCTGCGCTCCGGCCGGGGGATGGGGGAACAGCAATGCGTGTGCTGCTGATCGAGGACGAGCCGACGACGGCGAAGAGCATCGAGCTGATGCTCGGCACGGAAGGGTTCAATGTCTATACGACCGATCTCGGGGAAGAAGGCCTCGATCTCGGCAAGCTTTACGATTACGACATCATCCTTCTCGACCTTAATCTCCCGGACATGCACGGCTATGACGTGCTCAAGAAGCTGCGCACGGCCAAGGTCTCGACCCCGGTCCTGATCCTGTCCGGCATCGGCGAGATGGATTCGAAGGTCCGCGCGCTCGGTTTCGGCGCCGACGATTACGTCACCAAGCCGTTCCACCGCGACGAGCTGGTCGCCCGCATCCACGCGATCGTCCGCCGCTCGAAAGGCCATTCGCAATCGGTCATCCGCACCGGCAAGCTGGCCGTGAACCTCGACGCCAAGACGGTCGAGGTCGACGGCGCCCGCGTGCACCTGACCGGCAAGGAATATGCAATGCTGGAGCTGCTTTCGCTCCGCAAGGGCACCACGCTAACCAAGGAAAT
>DATMHP010000116.1:0-6171 GCA_035554875.1 Sphingomicrobium sp. | reverse complement strand
GGGCGGCCGTGATTGCACTGGCCGGAGCGGGGCGTGACCTCCATCTCGCGGAGGAGCGCGTTCATCTCCGCCACCGAAAGCACCCGCCCTGCCCTCACCGAACCGTGGCAGGCGATCGTCGCTTCGACATGATCGAGCCGTTCCTGAAGCGACAGCGCGGACCCGAGCTCGGCGATTTCCCCGGCGAGGTCGGCGAGGAGCTTGGTCACGTCGGGCCCGCGAAGCGCGGCAGGCACCGAGCGGACGAGGATTGAGGTCGGCCCAAACCGCTCCAGCTCCAGCCCCAGGTCCGCCAATTGCCCAAAGGCGCCCTCGAGCCGGTCGCAATCGGGCTCGTCGAGCTCGACGACTTCGGGAATGAGCAGGTCCTGGCGCGGCACCGCTCCGCCAATCCGAGCGGCACGAAGCCGCTCCAGCACCAGCCTCTCGTGCGCGGCGTGTTGGTCGACGATGACGAGCCCGTCCTCGGCCTCGGCGACGATGTAGGTATTGGCGACTTGCCCGCGGGCGACGCCGAGCGGGAAGGATTGAACTGGTTCGACGGCAGGCTCGGCGCGCGCCGCAGGCTCCACGCGGATGCCGTTGAACAGAGGCCGTTGCTCCCGGACACCCTGGGGAATGGGTTGCGGGGCTGACACAGGTGCGCCAACGATCTGCTCGCTTGTCGTCCAGACGACCGGCGCCGCGGCCTGTTCGCGCGCCGCACTGCGGTGCGATTCCGCGTCGAGGGCGGCGCGAATCCCGCCGATGATCAAGCCGCGGACTGCCGAGGCATCGCGGAAGCGGACCTCGGTCTTGGCGGGATGGACGTTCACGTCGACCTCATCGAGCGGCACCTGCAGGAACAGGGCTGCGATTGGGTGGCGATCGCGGGCGATTAGGTCGCGGTAGGCGGCGCGAAGCGCACCGACGAGGAGGCGGTCCTTCACCGGCCGCGAATTGACGAACAGATATTGCTGGTCGGCGACGCCGCGGTTGAAGGTCGGCAGGCTGACGACGCCGGTCAGGCCCAGTCCGTCGCGGACGCAGTCAATCCCGACGCCATGTTTCTCGAGCTCTGCGGCGAGCAAGGTCGCCACCCGAACCGGAGCAGAGGATGGTTGCAGCGACAGCACGCGGCGTCCGTCATGCTCCAGCGTGAAGGCGACGTCGGGCCGCGCCATCGCAAGCCGCTTCACCGCGTCGAGGCTCGCTGCATATTCGGATCGCGGCGAACGCAGGAATTTCCGCCGCGCCGGCACCTTCTCGAAAAGCTGCTCGACCCGGACCCGTGTGCCGGGCGGGAGCGCCGCGGGCCCTTCCGCGACCCTGCGGCCGTGGTCCACCTCGATTCGCCAACCGTCGGCACCTCGTTCCCGGCTTTCCAGAGTCAGACGCGAGACGCTCGCGATCGACGGCAGCGCCTCCCCGCGGAAGCCGAAGCTGGTCACCCTATCGATGCTGTCCTCGGGCAGCTTCGACGTCGCGTGCCGCTCCAGCGCCAGGGCCATATCCTCGGGCGTCATCCCGATCCCGTCGTCCACCACTTCGATGAGACCGATGCCGCCGCCAGACAGCCGCACGGTGAGGCTTTTCGCGCCCGCATCGAGTGCGTTTTCGACCAGTTCCTTGAGCGCGCTCGCCGGCCGTTCGACCACCTCACCGGCGGCAATTCGATCGACGAGTTCGGACGGCAGTCTTCTTATTGACATGTCCATAGTCCTAGCCCAATCCGGACCGTCCGGCGAAGCGCTGATTTCAACCAGGAAATTCAGTTCGCATTCAAAGGGAAGCGTTTAATTTTCAATGACGTGGCCGGGGGGAGTGTCCGGCCGCCGGACAGGCGGAGAGATAAGCTAGGAATGTTCTGGACACGCTGGTTCAAATGGATGTCCCACGACATGGCGATCGACCTCGGGACAGCCAACACATTGGTGTACGTGCGCGGCCGGGGCATCGTCCTCAACGAGCCGTCGGTGGTGGCCATCGAGACGGTTAACGGCGTCAAGCGCGTCAAGGCAGTTGGCGACGACGCCAAGCTGATGATGGGCAAGACACCGGATCAGATCGAGGCGATCCGTCCGCTTCGCGACGGCGTCATTGCCGACATCGACGTCGCCGAGCAGATGATCAAGCACTTCATCCACAAGGTGCACGGCGGCAAGATGCGCGCCTGGCGGTTCCCGGAAATCGTGATCTGTGTCCCTTCCGGATCGACTTCGGTCGAACGTCGTGCAATTCGTGACGCCGCGTCGAACGCCGGCGCCAGTGCCGTCTATCTGATCGAGGAGCCGATGGCGGCGGCGATTGGTGCCGACATGCCGGTGACCGAGCCGATCGGTTCAATGGTCGTCGACATCGGCGGCGGGACGACGGAAGTCGCGGTACTGTCGCTCCGCGGCCTCGCCTATACGACCTCGGTGCGGGTCGGCGGCGACAAGATGGACGAGGCGATCAGCTCCTATGTCCGCCGCAACCACAACCTCCTGATCGGTGAAGCCACGGCGGAGCGGATCAAGAAGGAAGTCGGAATCGCCAAGCCGCCGACGGACGGCATCGGCAAGACGGTCCACATTAAGGGCCGCGACCTGGTGAACGGCGTGCCGAAGGAAATCTCGATCAACCAGGGCCAGATCGCCGAAGCGCTTTCCGAGCCCGTCGGAACGATCGTCGAAGGCGTCCGGATCGCACTGGAAAACACCGCGCCGGAGCTTGCCGCCGACATCTGCGATCAGGGAATCGTCCTCACCGGCGGCGGCGCGCTGCTGCAGGGGCTCGACGAGGTCCTTCGCGACGAGACCGGCCTGCCAGTGACCGTAGCCGAAGATCCGCTGACCTGCGTTGCGCTCGGAACCGGACGGGCGCTTGAGGAAGAGCAGTTCCGCGGCGTCCTGCAAACGGCCTAGGCGGTAGCCGGGGGTGGCGGCGCCGTCGGGACCGCGCCCGGGCTGGTCGAGACGCGCGCAATACGGGCTGTTCTTCAGCTTCATTGCGGCGATCATCGGCCTTGCCATCGGCCTCACGCTCCTTGCCGTCTCGATCGCCGCTCCGGGCAGCTTCAAGGACATGAAAGGCCTCGCGCTCGACGCGACTGCCCCGATCACCCAGGGCCTGCACGCCGTTGGAGCGACGGTCGGCGGGCTGGCATCCGGCGCGGGCAATTACTGGGACGCCGCGCGCCAGAATGATGAATTGCGGCGCGAGCGCGATTTCATGCGCGAGCAGCTCATCACCGCCCGCGCGATCCGGCTGGAAAACCAGCAGCTCAAATCTGCGCTGAAGCTTCGCGAGGAGACCTCGGACGCCGTCGCCGCGGGGCGCCTGGTCGGCTCGTCCTTCCAGAGCCCGCGCCGCTTCGCCATCCTCTCCGCCGGGACGAATGACGGTGTTCAAATCGGAATGCCGGTTCGGGCAGCCCAGGGCCTCATCGGCCGGGTCATCGATGCGGGCAGCTTCTCGTCGCGAATCCTGTTGATCTCCGATCGCGCGAGCATCGTCCCGGCGCGGCTGATCCGCACCGGCCAGGCGGTGATCGCCCAAGGCCGCGGCGACGGCTCGATCGAGTTGAAGCCGCTCGAAGTCGGCCGCAATCCCTTCCAACCGGGAGATCTGATTATCACCTCGGGCACGGGCGGGCTGTACCCGCCGCTGGTGCCGATTGCCCGCGTATCCCGTCTCGACGGCGACAATGCGATCGCCCTTCCCCTCGCCGATCCGGGCGCCGTCAGCTTCGCGATCGCCCAGCAGCCCTATGAGCCGGAAGCGACCGCTCCGCTGACCGAAAAGGACCAGGAACTCCCCTGATGGTCCGCTCGGCGCTCGCAACCAAACGGAAGATCGGAAAGGGTCCGGTCGCCGGAGCCGCGCTCGTTCCGGCAGCAACCGTCGTTCTCGGGATCCTCCTTTCGGCCCTGCCCATCGTGTCTGAAACCGGCTGGTTCCCCGACTTCGGCTTCCTGATGCTAATCGCGTGGAGGCTGCTTCGGGGCGACGTATGGCCAAGCTGGTGGGCGGCACCGCTGGGCCTCCTCAACGACCTGCTGGCAGGCTTTCCCATTGGGCTCTCCGTCAGCGTCTGGACCGCCTCGATGCTGGCGCTGGACCTGCTCGACCGCCGGACGATCTGGCGCGACTATTGGATCGAGTGGGCGCTCGCCTCGTTGTTGATCCTGTTCCATGACGCCGCCCAGTGGCAGGTTTCGGCTTGGATGGCCGCCCCCGTGCCGTTTTCATTCATGTTGCCCCCGATATTGATCTCGATAGCGGCCTTTCCCGTTGCGGCGTGGGTGGTCGGCCGGCTCGATCATTGGAGACTTGGAAGACAGTGAAGCATCAGCCCTTCACGTCCGTTCACCAGTCGCTGTCCTTTTCGCGGCGCATGGTGCTGTTCGGCGGCGCGCAGGCGGCTGTCGGAACGGCGCTGGTCGGACGTCTCGGTTGGCTGGCGGTCGCGGAGAACGACAAGTACCAGCTGATGAGCGAGAACAATCGCGTGCAGCTGATCGTCGTTCCCCCGCGGCGAGGCTGGCTCACGGATCGCTACGGCAAGCCGATCGCGATCAACCGGAGCGACTTCCGGATCGACATCATTCCGCAGCAGCTCGAAAATCCCGAGCAAACGCTGAAGCTGCTCGCCCAGCTGCTCAGGCTCGACACCGACGATCTCGACCGCATCCTGAAGGACCTGAAGCAGGGACGCGGGTTCCAGCCCGTCCAGGTCGCCGAGAGCGTGTCCTACGACGATTATGCGGCCGTCACCGTTCGGCTGCCGGAGTTGCCGGGCGTGCAGGCGACGCGCGGCTTCTCGCGATATTATCCCGCGGGTCCGGCCGTTGCGCATCTCGTCGGCTATGTCGGGACACCGTCGGCCGAGGATTACGAGAAAACAAAGGACCCCCTCTTCCTCACGCCGGGTTTCAAGATCGGCAAGCAGGGCCTGGAGAAGACGCTAGAGCCGTATCTTCGCGGCACGCCCGGCGGCCAGCGGATTGAGGTCACGGCGAGCGGGCGGCTGGTCAAGGAGCTCGACCCGAAGCCCGACCGCAGCGGCCAGACGGTCCAGCTGACGATCGATTCCGGACTCCAGGAATATGCGGCGCGGCGGATGGGCCCGGAATCCGGTGCGCTCGTCGCGCTGGACGTCGAGAGCGGCGACATCCTCGCCTTCATTTCGATGCCCGCGTTCGACCCGAACGATTTCAGCCGGGGCATCGGCCGAACCGAATGGAAGATGCTGTCGGAAAACGACCACCTGCCGCTTTTGAACAAGGTCGCGCAGGGGCTTTATCCGTCGGGATCGACCATCAAGCCGGCGATGGCGCTGGCGTTCCTGAAGCTGGGCGTCGACCCGGAACACCACGTTTTCTGCCCCGGCGGCTATCAGATCGGTAATCGATACTTCCGCTGCGACGCGGTCCACGGTTCGATGAACCTGCATTCCGCCATCGAGCGCAGCTGCAACACCTATTTCTGGGCAACCGGATTGCGGACGGATGCGCAGCAGACGACGGAGATGGTCAACTATCTCGGCTATGGCGAGGAGTTCGACCTGCCGCTGGCCACCCAGCGCTACGGCACCATGCCGAGCCCGGACTGATTGGAGAAGAAATACCATAGGAAATGGCAGGGCTATGATTCGGCAAACACGTCGATCGGCCAGGGCTATGTCCTCATCAACCCGCTCCAGCTGGCGGTGATGCCGGGACGAATCGCCTCCGGAAAGCTGATCCAGCCGCGGTTACTGCTGGGTGCTCCGCGGAAGCCGATCCCGCCGCTTGCCGTCGACCCCGAGCATCTGGATTACGTGCGCAAGGCCATGACGTCGGTCGTGAACGACCATGGCACGGCCGTCGCCTCGAAGCTGCCGCTCGACGGAATTCAGATGGCCGGAAAGACCGGCACGGCGCAGGTCTTCCGTCTCGGCGAGCGTGGCCACCAATCGAACTGGGCTCTGCGCGACCACGCGTTGTTCATCGCCTTCGCGCCGGCGGACAAGCCCAAATACGCAATCGGGTGCATCATCGAGCATGGCGGCTTCGGCGCCTCGGCCGCGGCGCCGATCGTCCGCGATACGATGACCTATTGCTTCGACAAGCAAAAAGCGCTGGAGGCCCTCGCACCGCTGGAGCAGCAGTGGGGCGGAACGCTCGCCGAGCGCAATGCGCGCCAGCTTGCGCAGTTCAAGGCCGCGGC
>DATMHP010000115.1:0-2158 GCA_035554875.1 Sphingomicrobium sp. | reverse complement strand
TTCTCCGTCTGCCACCAGGTATCGACGACCGGGCAGCGCTCGTCGCCGACAACCCGCCAGTACCATTCCCAGGCTTCGGGATTGATCGGCTCGCCGACGGTGCCGAGCAGGCGGATCGACTTGCGGCTATGCGCCTTCACCGGTTCGTCGCCCTCGCGCATCAGCGCGCGGATCGCGGTCGGCGCGGTGTAGAAGATGGTGACGCCCAGCCGGTCGACCGTCTCCCAGAAGCGGCCGAAGTCCGGGTAATTGGGGACGCCGTCGAACATGACGCTGGTCGCGCCGCACGCGAGCGGGCCGTAGACGACGTAGGAGTGGCCGGTGATCCAGCCGATGTCGGCAGTGCACCAGAAGATGTCCTCGGGGCGATAGTCGAACACCCATTCGAATGTGGTGGCGGCCCAGACCGCATAGCCGCCGGTCGTGTGGACAACGCCCTTGGGCTTTCCGGTCGAGCCGGACGTGTAGAGGATGAAGAGCGGGTCCTCGGCGTTCATCACCTCGGGCTCGCAGTCGGTGGCGAGCTGGTCGCGGATTTCCGAGTAGCTGATGTCGCGGCCCGCTTTCATCGGAATCTCGGCGCCGGTGCGGGTAACGACGATGACGGTCGCCACGTCGCGCTGCTCGAGCGCGGTGTCGACATTCTTCTTGAGCGGGATGGGCTTGCCGCCGCGCACGCCCTCGTCGGCGGTGATGACGCAGCAAGCATCGCAGTCGGCGATCCGGCCGGCGACGCTGTCGGGCGAGAAGCCGCCGAAGATGACAGAGTGGATGGCGCCGATCCGCGCGCAGGCGAGCATCGCTGCAGCCGCCTCCGGGATCATCGGCATGTAGATCATGACCCGGTCGCCGCGGCCGATCCCGCGCGACTTCAGGAGGTTCGCGAAGCGGCAGGTCTCATCGTAGAGCTCGCGGTAGGTGAGGCGATGGCCCTTGCCCGGCTCGTCGGCTTCGAAGATGAGCGCGGTCCGGTCGCCGTTGGTTTCGAGGTGGCGGTCGAGGCAGCTGACCGACAGGTTGAGCTCGCCGTCCGCATACCAGCCGATGTGGAAATCGGCCTTATCGAACGACCAGTCGCCGGCCTTCGTCGGAAACTTGCTCCATTGGAGCCGCTTCGCCTGCTCCAGCCAGAAGCCGTCTGGATCGCGTGCCACGTGGTCACGCATCGCCTGCAGCTCATCCGGACCGATCTTCGCATGGAAAGTCTCGGGAACCGGATGGACTACATCAGACATCGTTCGCCACTCCTCGCGCCCGCCCAAGAACGCGCCGCGCCTGCTCCAGATGCGGCCGGTCGGCCATCTTGCCGTCGACGGAGACGGTGCCCGCGTCGGGGTGCGCTTCGAATGCGGCCACCACGGCTTCGGCGTGAGCGATTTCTTCCTTCGACGGTGTGAAGGCGGCGTTGATCACCGGCACCTGCGCCGGGTGGATAGCGAGCTTGCCGGTGAAGCCCTCGCGGCGCGCGGCTTCGGCTTCGGCACGAAGACCCTTCTCGTCTCGGAAATCTGCGAAGACCCCGTCGACCGGCTGCACTCCTGCGGCGACCGCTCCGGCGAGGCACAGCGAGCGGGCGAGCTTGTAGGTGAAGGCGAGTTCGCCGCTCGCCTCATATTTGGACGAAGCGCCGATGGCCGCCGACAAATCCTCTGCGCCCCAGCTCATGGCGACAAGCGGCGACCGGGGGTCGCGGTAACTCAGCAGGTTGAACAGGCTGGCCGCGGTCTCGGTGACGATGGCGTGGATCGGGATCGAGCCGGTACGGTGCGTAAGCTCGACGATGTCGGCGCCGCTCTCGGCCTTGGGCAAGACAATCCCGGTGAGGTCGGAGCGGGAGAGGAGGTCAAGATCGTCCTTGTGATGCTCGCTCCCGATCGGGTTGATCCGCACCCACCATTCGGGCCCGCCCTCGCGCTTCGCGAGCCGCTTGAGGATCTGCCGTGCGGCAGCCTTGCAGGATGGTACGACGCTGTCCTCTAGGTCGAAGATCAAAGCGTCGGCGTCGGACTCGATGGCTTTCGCGATCTTCTTCTCGCTGTCCGCCGGGACGAACAGCCAGCTTCGCGGATGCTGCCTCACTGCGGTTTCTTGAGAAGGAGGGCGGTCCGCGTGCACTCGCAAACCACATCGCCGCGCTGGTTGAAGCTGCGGTGCGCCC
>DATMHP010000114.1:0-7094 GCA_035554875.1 Sphingomicrobium sp. | reverse complement strand
TGCGACGGCGTGCTCGCGGACTTCGACGCCGGGGCGAAGCGGATCCTCGGGATGACGTCAGCGGCGTTCGAGGAGCGGCATGGCAAAAGCGAGTTCTGGAAGCGGTTGGCGCGGGCCCGCAACTTCTATGGTGACCTTCCGCAGATGCCGGATGCGCAGCGGCTCTTCCAGGCGGTGAAGCATCTGAAGCCGACGATCCTGACCGGGCTTCCGCTCGGCAAATGGGCGGCGCCTCAGAAGGAGCGCTGGGCGGCCGAGCACTTCCCCGGCGTGCCGATCATCACGACCATGGCGCGGCAGAAATATCTGCACATGGAGCCGGGCGACGTTCTGGTCGACGACCGCGACACGCACCGGCACCTGTGGGAGAATGCCGGCGGGATCTTCGTCCACCACAAGAATGCGGAGGACACGCTTCGCCAGCTGGCGGAAATCTATCCTTCGATCAAAGAAGCCGCCTGAGCGGGCTTAAGCCGCCGCGCGGTTGTCGACCTTTTCGACCCACTCCGGCCAGAAAGCCGGTTCACGGCTCGACCAGCCCGGCGCGGTCGCAGCGCTCTCGCTGATCGACTGAAGCAGCGTCCGACGCCGGTCCGGGTGAAGGTGCGGGAGCGCGGCTGCCGAGCAGAACGCCGCCGGAAGCCACGGGCGGGCCGAAGCCCCGACCAGCCGCTCGTAAAGGAAGCGGAAGGCGGCGAAATTCTGCAGCCGGTCCTGACCGAGATCGAAGGCCGCAAGCGTAATCAGCGTGCCGATGAACGGCTCGATCATGTCGAGACCGCTGTCGTCGGGAACCTGCATCCGCAGGTGATCGAGCTGCTTGTAGAGTCGGGCCTGGGCACGGATCGAAGCGGCCTCACCCTCATCGCGGGCCCAGCAGTCGATCGCATCGCGGCGGCCGTAGGCGACATCCAGCGAACGGCGGATGTAACGCTGGGTAGCCTTGGGAAACCCCGCGAATTCCTTCATTTCCGAGATCAGCAACGCGCCGTTGGCTGGCTGGCTGGTTCTCGTAATCATGATCCCGACTCCTTTTGCCCAAGCGGGATCATGCGGTTTTTACGGTTACGTATTGCTTAACCACTTATCCCACCCCCGTTCAGCATTGAATCAGAGGGGGGACCGGTTCGCAACGTTAATATTTCACTCGGCCGGACAAGGCCGTGCGGTGTTGATTATTCGCAACGCTATCGGAACGCTGCCGTTATGGTTTCGACTCGCGGTGCTCTTCGAATCCGGACGACGGCACGGGCTCGTTATGCTCGGGCTGGACGACGGAGGGCGGATCCGACGCGTCCATCGATTCATCGCTGCCGACGTCGACCTTCGCGTCCTTGTCGGTCGGATGCTTGCGAAGCTTTTCCTCCAGCTCCGGCTCAGGGTTCTTCTGCTCGGTGACCGGGGGCGGCCTTCGCTTCTTCTCGTTCGTCTCGTTCACTTACCTCTGCTCCCGCAATCGGTTCGCGGCTAAAACGACCGGAGCTCCAAACCCGTTCCTGCGGTCAGGCGCTTTCGACCGGCGGCTCGGCACGTTCTGCGAACACGCCGCCGGACTGATAGCCGCCTGTTTGTGCAGGGAGTAGAAGCAGCGCGATGAAACCCCTTCGCCACCCGCTGCTGGAGAATCGCTTTTCCGACTGGCCCTTAGCCGTAAGGTCTATTCTCGGATTCTGGCTTTTCTACGCGGTGACTGTCGTCGCCCGGGCCTTCCTCGGCCGCGATCCGGTGACGGTCCTTCAGAACAAGTCGCTCACGGTCACGGCCGGGATTGTCCTCACGTTCGCGGTCTACATCGTCCTCTGCTTCCTTGCGGCCAGGTCGAGCCTCCGCCGCCGCGCGGTCGTCGCGGTGCTTGCATCGATCACCGCGGCCGCGGGAATGGCGGGCACGCTGATTTACGCGGATCGCTACCAGGAAAAGCCCCAGGACGAGATGCATTACGTCTCGAAGGAGGGGTATCGGATCACCGAGCTCGGCAATGAGACCCGGATCGATCGCGGGGGCGCCGCACCGCTCGTCATAACCTGGCCGCGGGTCGGCGCTCTGCCGCCGTTCGAGCAGTTCCGGATTGCCGCGGACTCGATGGTCGGCTGGCTGTTCTTCTTCATGGCGTGGAGCGCCTTCTATCTCGCGATCAAGGCGCAGGAACTGGCGCTGACCGCCGAACGGCGCGCGGCTGACGCCGAGAGCGCAGCGCAGTCGGCGCAGCTCCGGGCGCTTCGGTATCAGATCAACCCGCACTTCCTGTTCAACACGCTGAACTCGCTGTCGTCGCTGGTGATGACGGGGCGCAACGACCGGGCGGAAGCGATGCTGCTGGCGCTCTCGACCTTCTTCCGGAGCAGCCTTTCGCTGGATCCCGCGGCGGACATCACTCTGGCCCAGGAAATCGATCTCCAGCGCCTCTACCTCGAGATCGAAAAGAGCCGCTTCCCCGACCGCCTGCAGGTCGAGATCGATGTTCCCGAACAGCTCAAGTCGGCGCGCCTGCCGGCGCTGATTCTGCAGCCTATCGTCGAGAACGCAATCAAATACGGCGTCTCAAAAACACGGCAGAAGGTGTTGATTCGCATAGCGGGAGAAACGCTGCCGGATGGGCGGATGGAGATCAGCGTCACTAATCGGCTGACCAATGGCCGCAAGAACGAACTGCCCGCCGCGACCCATGAGGGAACCGGCTTGGGACTCGCCAATGTGAGCCAGAGGCTGGAGACGCGCTTCGGATCCAAAGCCAGCTGCCGCTACGGGCCGATGCAGACCGGCGGCTACAAGGTCACGCTCACCATGCCGGTGCAGGACAATGGCTGAGTCCGCGTCGCTTCGAGTGCTGATCGCCGACGACGAGCCGCTAGCGGCCGAGCGGCTTCAGGTGCTGCTCGCACGCGCCAAGGGCGCGACGCTCGTAGGAACCGCGAGCGACGGCGAATCCGCAATCAGCATGGCGGAGGCGCTCACGCCGGACGTCCTCCTGCTGGACATCGCGATGCCGGGACTCGACGGGATCGATGTCGCCCGCTCGCTGACCAACCAGGACCCGAGCCCGGCGGTGGTGTTCGTGACAGCCTTCGACCAGTTCGCGGTCGCCGCCTTTGAGGTCGCCGCGGTCGATTATCTGATGAAGCCGGTCGATCCGGAGCGGCTCCAGCGGGCGCTCGACCGGGCGCGCGACTATGTCGAGCACCACCGGGCCGAGGCGCCGAAGGCCGGCGAGCCGTCAAAGTGGATCGACGAATTCTGGGCCTCCGACCTCAGCGGGCTTGTGCGGATCGCTTCCAAGGACATCGATCGCGTATCCGCCGAGCGTGATTACATGCGGCTTCACGTCGGCCGCCGGAGCTGGCTGATCCACCATTCGATGACCGCGCTCGAGGAAGGGCTCGACCCTGCCCTCTTCGTGCGGCTGCATCGCTCGGCGATCGTCCGCAAGGATTTCATCAGCGGCTTCACTCGCAACCCGTCGGGGAGATGGATCGCTCGACTTGCGGACGGGACCGAGCAGCCGGTTGGGCGGCTCTATTCCGACCGCGTACGGGCAATCGCGGGCCGCTGAAGCAACCGCCGCGCACCCGTTGGGGCGCGCGGCAGGCGGCTAAGTTCGATTATCGTGCAATGACCGTGATCGCCGCGGGAAGCGTGGTCACTGTGGGATGCCGCGCGGCGCTCAGGGCGGCAAGGACCTGTGGATTCGCATCCTCGATCGCCTGGTGGCGGCACAGCGAGGTCGCCTTGGCGAGCGCCATCTCACGCGAATCCTCGACCTCGCAGACGACCCGCGCAGCGGACGCGATCCTCTTTTCGAGGATCGAAGCGCCGGCATCGGAGGCAAGGTTGAGATCCGCGTAGGTCACTCTGACCGAGTTCGACACTGCAGCCTGGCTGACGGTCGGCGCAATGAGCGCCGAAGCGACGATCAAGGCGGCAATCGCGGGAATGGCCTTCAACATGTCGCATCTCCTTCTGCGACGCGGCGGCTGGGGATCGGTGAGGAATCGCCGCGCCGCAGCCCTTTCATGCGCTTGCGGCGGCGCCAAATCGCGCGCCTGTCGACGGTGATGAAGGACAATGTCGGCAGTCCGACAAAGCGTGCTGCTGTGAGTCCGGATCGACGAACGGCGGCGGGGGATCAGGCTTTGCGGCGGGTTCGCTTTGCCGTTGACCGGTCGACCGCGCCCGCGACGGCCACGTCCATCGTCACATTGCCGACAGTCCGGAACATGTCCGGCACCGGTTCGACGGCGATCAGCATGCCGAGCGGCGCGATCGGGATTCCCATCGCCATCGCGATCGGTGCGATCGAGGTGAAATAGCTGACCTGACCCGGAAGGCCGGGCGCGGAAATCGATGCGAAGGTCGCGACCGCCACTCCGGCCGCGAACATTCCGATGCCAAGCTTCATCCCGAGCACGTCGGCGATGAAGATCACGACGGCAATGTTCATCGCCGGTCCCGTCACCCGGAACAGCGCCGCGGCCAGCGGAAGCACGGTGTCCGCCGTCTCCATCGTGACGCCGAGCCTGCGGGCGGACAGCAGCATGACCGGAAGCGAGCCAGTCGAAGACTGGGTCGAGAAGGCGATGGCCTGAGTCGGCGCCATGGCCCGCGAGAAGGCGCCGAGCTTGAACCGCGAGGCGGTCACCGCGACGACATAGGCCAGAGCGATCATAATCAGGCCTACCGCTATGTAGAGCACGACGAAGCGCACCACCGCCGCGAACACCGCTGTTCCCGACGCCGCTCCCGCCACGAATGCGAGCGCAAAGACCCCGACCGCCGCGACTTTCAGCACCCATCCGATGATGATCAGCATCGCGTCGCCGAGCGAACGGAAGAAATCGACGACAGGCTTGCGCCTCGCCGGCTCCATCAAGGTCAGAGCGAGCGCCAGGAACAAGGTGAAGACGACGATCGGAAGCATGTCGCCCTTTGAGGCGGCAGCGACCGGGTTGGATGGAATGAACGACAGGACGAAGTCGCTGAAGCTCGCGACCGAGGTCTGGACGTCACTCGGATTCACGGCAGCGAAGCCTGCCCGCATCGCCTGCTCGGCCGCCGGAGAGAGCGGGAACAACCCGAGCAGGAGCGGCGTGGCGACCGCGCCGACGACCGCGGAGACGAAGTAGAGTGCCAGGAACCAGATGATCGCGAGCGTCGCGACACGGCCTTCGCTGGCGATCTCCGCGCTCCCGACGATTCCTTTGACGAGGAGCGCGACGACCAGCGGGATCACGGTCATCTTCAGCGCGTCGAGCCACAGCCCGCCCATGGTGCCGATGATCGAGATCGCGAGCTCGCGCGCCTGCGGATCGAGCCCATTCGCCGCCATGCCGGCCCCTAACCCGAGAACCAGCGCTGCAACGATGATCCAGGCGCTGACGCCGAACGGCTTCTTGCCGGTCGCCGCGTCGACTCCGTCGCTCAAGCGGCGGGCTTCCTGAACTTGAAGACGAAGCGGTCGGTATGCCCACTCACCTTCGGGTCGAAGACCAGAAGCGTGTGATCGTCGGCGGGATTGCGGAGGATGTCGCTGCTGCCGACGAACTTGAAACCAGCGCGCTCGAAATCGGCTTTCACGACCGCCGGATCGATCCGGTGAAATTTCTCCACCGTCGCGCGCGTGTCGTCATTGGGGTTGGCGATATGGTCGATGACCCCGATGACCGCGCCCGGCTTCATCGCCGTGTAGACGGCCTTGAGGAATGCCGCGGGGTCCATCTGCGGAATGCCGTACTTGGCGCTTTGCCAATAGGTGTCGTGGTAATTGTCGTTGAGGATCACGAAGTCCGCGGAGTTGGGAGGGAGCTGCGGCGCCTCGAATGGGCTGACGACGATCGACACGTTCGGGTTTTTGGCCGCGAACGCCTCAAAGGCCGCTTTCGTCTTGTCAGAATAGAATTGAGACGGGTTCAAGACCGTCACATGACCCTTCGGCCCGACCACCGGGGCCATGATCTCGGACCAATATTTGTTGGCGCCGAAGAGATCGAGCACGTGCATCCCGGGCTTCAACCCGAGGAAAGCGAGCACCTGGGTAGGCTTGCGGCCTTCGTCCATCTTCACGTTGTCGGCGGTTCGTCCGGGATTGGCGACCGCCGCCGCAATCGGCGATTTGGCAGCCGGAGCGGCCGGTGCCGTCGCGGCCAGCGAGGCAAGAGCGATTGCGAACATGAGATTGCGCATGGCTGTCTCCCTTTCCACGCACGTTATCGCGGCGCTGGAACGAGCGCCAGCGTCAGAAATGCATTCCGCGAAGCTGGCAACATCGCTATGGGAAAACTCTTGCCGGGCTGAGGGGGAACTGCCGTGGCTACTGTTGCCGTTCCGACGCAGGAGCGTCTCGCCGCCGAGCGCAAATTCTACACGCGCATGGCTATTTTCCTTGTCGTGATCGTCCTGCTCGGATTCGCGCCGAGCTTCTATTTGCGCGGGATCGTCCCGGCCTATCCGCGGCCGAACCCGACACTGCCGCCTACCGTCATCCTTCACGGGCTGGTCTTCACCGCCTGGATGGCGCTGCTGGTTGCGCAGACCCAGCTGATCGCGGCCCGAAAGCATGGGGTCCATATGACTCTCGGCACGTTCGCAATGCTGTTCGCAATCCTGATGATCCCGATCATGTATCTGACGGCTGTCTGGCAGGTCGCGCGGGCGAACCAGCCGCCGTTCACGACGCCGCTGGAATGGACCATCGTGCCGATCGCCGTGATCCCGCCGTTCGCCTTCCTCGTGTGGGACGCGTGGCGGAAACGCCGCCAGGCTCAATGGCACAAGAGGCTGATGCTCGGGGCGGCCATCCTGATCGTCGCCGGACCGGGTTTCACGAGGATTCCGCTCGCCCCGCCGACGTTCGCCGGCTTCTTCATCCAACTGCTCGCGGGGATCTGCCTTCTCTATGCGCCCGTCTTCATCTGGGACCGGAGGACGCAGGGGCGAGTGCATCCGGCAACCTGGACCGGCTTTGCCGCCTGCCTGTTCTCGGCAGCCGTTCCGCTGGCCCTGATGGCGACGCACAGTTGGGAGGCGATTGCCCGATCCTTGCCGGGGATTGGACTCTAGCCGAACAGCGCCCTGCGCCTTTGCAGGCTTTCCTCGGGCCA
>DATMHP010000113.1:0-20801 GCA_035554875.1 Sphingomicrobium sp. | reverse complement strand
GCCTCCGGGCGGGCGGTGCAATTGCTCCGCGATTTCATGGAGGCGAGCCGTGGCTGAGGGTGTTCTCGCCGAGATCGCGCAGGCGCGGCGCACCGATCTTGCGAGCCGCTTCGACGGCGTCGGCCTGGATTCGCTGAGGAGCCGCGCCACACGCACGAACCGGAGCCTTGCCGACGCTCTCGCTCAGCCCGGCAGCCGCTTCATTCTCGAGATCAAGAAGGCGTCGCCTTCGCGCGGCGCCATCCGGGCCCAGGCGGACGTAGCCAAGGTCGCACGCGGCTATGAAGGAGTTGCCGACGCGCTCAGCGTCCTCGTCGAAAGCCGGCACTTCGGCGGCTCGTTCGACGATCTTCGGCTTGCCCGGCGCGAATTCGACGGCCCCATCCTCGCCAAGGATTTCTTCCTCGACCGGCGGCAGGTCGTCGAAGCACGGATCGCGGGCGCCGACGCAGTGCTGGTGATGCTCTCGCTGGTCGATGATGCGACCGCCCGCGCACTGATCGCTGAAGCGAAGCGCTTGGGAATGGACGCGCTGGTCGAGGTCCACGACGAAGCGGAGATGCGCCGCGCCAACGCGCTCGGTGCAGCCATCATCGGAATCAACAATCGCGACCTGCGCGATCTTTCCATCAATCTCGGCACAACCGAACGGCTCGCGCGGCTGGCGGGCGGGAAGCTGTTGGTTTCGGAATCCGGAATCTCGTCGCGCACGGATGTCGATCGGCTCGCTGGCCACGTCGACGGCTTCCTGGTCGGTAGCTCGCTGATGGCGGCCGCCGATCCGGCCGAAGCGGCCCGCGAGGTGGTCTTCGGTCGTGTGAAATTATGCGGAGTCAGGCGCGGCGAAGACATGCATCCCGCCGCCACCCACGTCGGTCTTGTGTTCGTGCCAGAGAGCCCGCGCGCCATCTCGCTCGGCGAGGCGTTCCGCCTTACCGGCACCGGACCAAAGCGCGTCGGCATCTTCCGCGATGCGCCGATCGCCGAAGTCGCGCAGACGGCGACCGTCCTCGGGTTGGCGGCGGTGCAGCTCCACGGGGAGGAAGACGCCGGCTACGTCCGCTCGCTGGCCCGCCGGCTGCCGGGCGATTGCGAAATCTGGAAGGCGCTCGCGGTCGAGACGTCGCAGCCGGAGAGCTTCGATGCCGCCGACCGGCTGCTGTTCGACAGCGGCTCGGGAGGGACAGGCCGCACCTTCGACTGGAGCCTGATTAGCAACCACCCGCGTCTGCGCAGTGCACTCGTCGCGGGCGGTATCGGCCCGGCCAATGCGCGCGAAGCGGCAATCCTCGGCGCCTATGCCATCGACGTCGGCTCAGCCGTTGACGCGCGCCGGGGCGTGAAGTCGCCGCAAAAGATCCGCGCCTTGTTCGATGCGCTTCGCCCGCAGTCCCGGCAGGAGCTTCTTCAATGCGCCTGAACGGACGCTTCGGCCGCTATGGTGGGAGCTACGTTCCCGAGATCCTGGTGCCCGCACTCGAGCAGCTCGAAGCGGCGTTCCTCGATGCGCAGGCGGACCCCGCCTTCGCAGCCGAGCTCAACACGCTGCTCGCCAATTATGCGGGGAGGCCGACGCCGCTCACCCCCTGCCGCAACCTGCCGGGCAATATCTTCCTCAAGCGCGAGGATCTGCTCCACGGCGGCGCTCACAAGACCAACCAGGTGCTCGCCCAGGCGCTGCTCGCGAAGCGGATGGGCAAGACTCGGCTGATCGTGGAAACCGGCGCCGGCCAGCACGGCGTCGCGACCGCCATCGCCGGCGCGCTGCTCGGCTTTGAGACCGTCATCTACATGGGCGCGGAAGACGTCGAGCGGCAGCAACTCAATGTTTTCCGGATGGAGCTGATGGGTGCGCGCGTCATCCCCGTCGAGATCGGCGGCCGGACATTGAAGGATGCGATCAACGAAGCGCTTCGCGATTGGTCCGCGAGCTTCGAGCACACGCATTATCTGCTCGGCACGGCCGCCGGTCCGCACCCCTTTCCGCTGATGGTTCGCGAGTTCCAGCGCGTGATCGGCCGCGAGGCGCGAGCGCAGATGCTGGAGCAGGCCGGGCGGTTGCCCGATGCAGCGATCGCCTGCGTCGGTGGCGGTTCCAATGCGATTGGTCTGTTCGCCGACTTCCTCGACGATCCCGTTCGCCTGATCGGCGTCGAGGCTGCAGGCCGCGGGCTCGACAGCAACAGGCATGGCGCAACTTTGTTCGGCGGCCGCCCCGGCGTTCTCCACGGCGCGGAAACCTATGTGCTTCAGGATGGCGACGGGCAGATTTCGGAAAGCTGGTCGGTTTCCGCCGGGCTCGATTACCCGGCGGTCGGGCCGGAGCATGCGCATCTCAAGGATAGCGGCCGCGCCGATTATGTCGGAGCGACCGACGATGAGGCGCTCGCCGCGTTCCGGCTGCTGGCGGAGAAGGAGGGAATCCTCTGCGCGTTCGAATCTGCGCACGCCGTCGCTCACGCGCTGAAGCTGGCGGCGAGGGAGCCAGACTCGCTGCTGCTCGTCGGGCTGTCCGGCCGGGGTGACAAGGATGTCGCCCAGGCCCAGCAACTGCTCCGTTCCTCATTCCAGGTCGCAGCCGAATGAGCCGCTACGAGTCCATGTTCGAGCGCCTGGGCGCTCGCGGCGAGGGTGCCTTCGGCGCCTTCGTCATGCTCGGCGATCCAGATCCCCAGACCAGCGCGCGCGTTCTCGACGCGCTGGTCGACGGCGGTGCGGACATGATCGAGGTCGGGATCCCTTTCTCCGACCCGATCGCTGACGGTCCGGTCATCCAGGCGGCGTCGGGCCGCGCGCTGGCGGCCGGCGTCCGCACCGCCGAGAGCTTCGAGCTGATTGCCGGTTTCCGTCGGCGGCATCCGGACGTGCCTGTGGGAATCCTGACCTACGCGAACCTCACGCTGGCCCGCGGCCGCCGCGATTTCTTCGAGCGTGCAGCGGAAGCTGGTGCTGACAGCCTTCTCGTCGCCGATCTCCCGGCGCTCGAGGCGGAGCCGTGGACGGACGAAATGCGCGAGGCCGGACTAGAGCCGGTGCTGATCGCCGCGACCAACACGCCCGCCAACACGCTCCGCAAGATCGCCTGCCTGTCCGGCGGCTACACCTATTGCGTCACCCGGCCCGGCATCACCGGTAACCACATGCAGGCGCGCTTCGATCCGAACCTCATCGACCGTCTTCGGGATTCGGGCGCGCCACCGCCGGTCTTCGGCTTCGGGATCTCCACGCCAGACCATGTCCGCGCCGCCCTCGATGCCGGTGCAGCCGGCGTCATCTGCGGCTCCGCGATCGTCTCGCTTGTCGCGGGAGCCGTCTCGCCTGCTTCCGCCGTCGCGCCCTTCGTCGCCTCCCTGAAAGCCGCCACGCGCGTCGACCCATCGCGCCTACGGAACGACTGCCACGCCCAAGCGGTTTGATTCCGCGGTTTTCGCGAGGAGTCAGGCCGATGGCCGCACGACCCATTTGGAGAGGGCAGATCCGGCTTGCGCTGGTATCGATCCCGGTCGAGCTGTTTCCCGCCACGAAGAGCGGCGCGTCGATCCAGTTCCACCAGGTCCATGAGCCGACCGGCAAGCGCATCAAATATGAGAAAGTGGTGCCCGGCGTCGGCCCGGTCGACCGCGACGAGATCGTCAAGGGCTACGAGGTATCGAAAGGACACTACGTTCTGCTCGACCCGGAAGAGATCGAAAGCGTCAAGCTGGAGAGCCGCAAGACTCTCGACCTCGTCGAGTTCGTCGACCTGCGCGACATCGACGCCATGTATTTCGACAAGCCTTATTATGTGGTCCCGGCCGACGACCTCGCGGAGGAAGCCTATGTGGTGCTCCGCGACTCCCTGAAGGACGCGAAGAAGGTCGGGATCGGGCAGCTGGCGATGCGCGGCCAGGAATATGTCGTCGCAATCAAACCGTGCGGCCGCGGAATCCTCCTGGAGACGCTGCGCTACTCCGACGAGGTCAACAAGGCGCAGTCCTATTTCCGCGAGATCGGCGACCACAAGCCCGACGAGGACATGCTCGACCTCGCCTCGATGTTGATCGAGAAGAAGACAGGCAAGTTCGACCCCAGCGAGTTCCACAACCGCTACGTCGACGCCCTGAAGGACCTCATCGCCGAGAAGCAGAAGCGCAAGGGCGAGAAGATCATCCAGGAGCCGGAAGGCGCTCCGCCGAAGGGCTCGAACGTCATCGACTTGATGGCGGCGTTGAAGAAGAGTCTCGAGACCGGCGGCGGAGGCGGCGAAGAGAAAGCCAAGCCGAAGGCGAAGCCTGCTCCGCGATCGAAAGCGCGGCCACGCTCGACCGAAAAACCGAAGAAGAAAGCCGCGGGCGGTCGGAAGTAAGCCATGGCGGCGCGCAAGCTCGACATCGAGACCTACAACAAGAAGCGCGACTTCTCGAAGACGAAGGAGCCGAAGGGCCGCAAGCTCAAGGGGAAGGGCGACAGCTTCGTCGTGCAGAAGCACGACGCCTCCCACCTTCACTGGGATTTCCGGCTGGAGATGGACGGCGTGTTGAAGAGCTGGGCGGTGCCGAAGGGACCCAGCCTCGACCCGGCCGAGAAGCGGTTGGCGATGCGGACCGAGGACCATCCACTCGATTACGGCGATTTCGAGGGCACCATTCCCCGCGGGGAATATGGCGGCGGGACGGTGATGCTGTGGGACGAGGGCAAGTGGGTTCCCGAGCCCGGCAAGGACCCGACCAAAACCATTGAGGAAGGCCATCTCCACTTCACGCTGGAGGGGGAGCGGATGAAGGGAGAGTGGGTGATGTTCCGCCTGAAGCCGCGCAACAAGGAGAGCCGCGAAAGCTGGATGCTCAAGAAGGTCGACGACGACTATGCGGAGCCGGAGCATGGCGACGAGCTGGTCGACGACTGCACCACAAGCGTGACAACAGGGCGGACCATGGCCGAGATTGCATCAGGCGAGGACGTGTGGCGCTCGAACCGCGGAGGGAAGAAAGGCGGCCGCGGCAAGACCGAGGCAACCGTCGCACCGCCCGCCTTCAAGCCGGTCCAGCTCGCGACTTTGGTCGACCATGTCCCGACCGGGTCCGACTGGCTGTTCGAATATAAATATGACGGTTACCGCCTGCTGCTCGCCACGGGGTCGAACGCGGCTACGGCCTGGACTCGCAACGGCAAGGACTGGAGCGACAAGTTCCGTGCGCTGGTGAAGGCGGCGGAGGGGCTGCCGCCCGGCTGCCTCATCGACGGCGAGGCGGTTGCGCTGAACAAGGCCGGCAAGCCCGACTTCCAGCTGCTGCAGTCGACGCTGAAGGAAAGCCGGGGAAAGAACCTGGTCTTCTACGCCTTCGACCTTCTGGTCGACCGCGGCGAAGACATCCGCAAGCTCGGCAACCTAGAACGCAAGGAGCGGCTCGCGGCGCTGCTTGAGAATGCGCCGTCGACGATCATTTACGGCGACCATGTGCTCGGAAAGGGCGAGGATCTGCTGAAGGCGGTTTGCGCCGAGGGAGGAGAGGGCGTTCTCGCGAAGAAAGCCGAGGCTCCCTATCGCGGCGAACGGACCAAGACTTGGCTCAAGATCAAATGCATTGAGCGTCAGGAATTCGTCGTCGTCGGCTGGTCGGAGAGCGACAAGGTCCACCGCGGCTTCCGATCCCTGTTCCTCGCCACCCGCGACAACGGCAAGCTGCGCTTCGCCGGCAAGGTCGGGACCGGCTTCAACATGAAGACGATGGGCGAGCTCCTCGACTGGATGAAGCCGCTGGAGATCGACAAGCCTGCGGTCGACGTCCCGCGCGCCGAGCGAAAGGGTGGCCACTGGATCGAGCCGGAGCTCGTCGCCGAAATCGCATTCACCGAATTCACATCCGAAGGTATCCTACGCCACCCGAGCTTCATCGCCCTTCGCGAGGACAAGCCGGCGAGCGAGGTCGTGCGCGAGACCAAGAAAAAGCTGCCCAAGTCGGCACAGAAGGGCGAGCACCCCAGCCCCGAAAGCTTCGGCATCAAGATCAGCAACCCCGACCGCGCGATCTACCCGACCGAGAAGCTGACCAAATACGACCTCGCCGAATATTATGCGGCGATAAACCCGCTGCTCATGATCGACGCCGCCAACCGGCCGCTGACCCTCATCCGCTGCCCGCAGGGCCGCGCCAAGAAATGCTTCTTCCAGAAGCATGACACCGGGTCGATGGGCGAGGACGTCAAGCATGTGCCGATCGAGGAGAAGAAAGGCGGCGTGCAGGATTACCTCTACGTCGACGACATCCGCGGAATCCTGTCCTGCGTGCAGATGGGCACGATCGAATTTCACGGCTGGGGAAGCCGCGCCGACAGGGTCGAATATCCCGACCGGCTGGTGTTCGACCTCGACCCCGACGTCGGGCTGGAATTCGAAGACGTTCGCAAGGCCGCGAGGCGAATCCGCGACCTGCTCGCCGACCTGGGCTTGAAGAGCTTCCCTATGCTGACCGGCGGCAAGGGCATCCATGTCATCGCGCCGCTCGACCAGTCGGCGGACTGGGACGCGGTAAGCAGCTTCGCCGAGCGCTTTTCGCGCGCGGTGTCGGAGGCGGAGCCGGAGCGCTTCACCGCCAACATGCGCAAGGTCCAGCGCAAGGGCCGGATATTCCTCGACTGGCTGCGCAACCAGCGCGGCTCGACCGCGGTGCTTCCGTATTCCGCGCGGGCCCGCGAAGGCGCTCCGGTTGCGGCGCCCATCGCCTGGGATGAGCTTGGCGATTATGAAGGCGGCAACGCCTTCACCATTCGCGAGCTCGACCTGCTGATCGAGCGCTCGTCGAAGAAATTGCTGCTCGGCTGGGGCGAAGCGAAGCAGGCGCTTCCCGGCGCGTGATTACCGAATCTCGCTCAGCTCCACGCCCTTCGTTTCGCGCGCCAGCAGTGCGCTGATGCCGCTGATCGCGCAGGCGATGGCGACGTAGATCGAGACCGGCACCGACGAGTGCAGGTCCTTGTACAGCCACAAAGCGATGATCGGCGCGAGGCTGCCGGCGAAGATGGCGGTGAGCTGGTAGGCGATCGACACGCCCGAATAGCGGATTCGCGTCGGGAACAGCTCGGTGATGAAGGCGGCCTGCGGCGCATACATCGACGCGTGGAGCACCAGGCCGATGACGATGGCGAGAATGATAGCGCCGTCGCTTCCGCTCGCCAGCATCGGGAAGAACAGGAAGATGAAGATGGCGAGGCCGAAGGCGCCGAACGCATAGACAGGCCGCCTGCCGATGCGGTCGGACAGGATCGCGAGCAGGGGGATTGCGAAGAACTGGACCGCCGCGCCGATCAGCAAGGCGTCGAGGGCGAGGCTTCGGCTTTCGGTTGCGACGTCGACCAGGAAGGTCAGCGAGAAGACGGTGAGGATGTAATAGACGATATTCTCACCGACCCTGAGGCCGGCGCCGAGAAGGACGGCGCGCGGGCGTTCGCGGAAAACGTCCATCGCCGGCAATTTCGCCGGCGCTTCGGCCATCTCGACTTCCGCCTCAAACATGGGGGTCTCGGCAACGCGATTGCGGATGTACCAGCCGACGATCACCAGCAGGCCCGAGAGCAGGAATGGGATTCGCCAGCCCCAGGCGAGGAAATCCGCCTCGCTCTGTAGACCGGCCATCAGCGCGAGGATTCCCGCCGAGAGAAGGCTGCCCAAGGGAACGCCCGCCTGCGGCCAGCTCGCCCAGAATCCGCGGCGCTTTGCATCGCCATATTCGGCGGCGAGCAGCACAGCTCCGCCCCATTCGCCGCCGACCGCGAAGCCCTGGAAGACGCGGAGCACGATGAGGCCAATCGGTGCCCACACGCCGATGCTCGCGTAGCTCGGAAGAAGGCCGATCAACACCGTCGCAATGCCCATCATCACGAGGCTCCACATCAGCAATTTCTTGCGACCGATGCGATCACCGAAATGGCCAAAGACGATGCCGCCCAGCGGCCGAGCGACGAAGCCGACCGCGTAGGTTGCGAAGGCGAGCAATGTGCCGACGAGCGGGTCGAAGGAGGGGAAGAACAGCTTGTTGAAGACCAGGGCTGCGGCGGAGCCGTAGAGGAAGAAATCGTACCACTCGATCGTCGTTCCGATCAGGCTCGCCGCAATCACGCGGCCGATCGGCGTCTTCTGCTTTGCTGCTGTTGCCATCCGTCTCCCCACCTTTCGCGGGTCAGGCTAACGCGAACGGGAGGGCAAATTCCAGTCCGGGTTGCCGATCCCGCCTCAGCGCCTTAGCCCTTCATCCATGCGTACACTTGTCCTTCCGCTTCTTTTCCTCCTCACCGCTGCAACCATTCCCCCCGATCTCGACCGGCTCAAAAGCGAAGCGGCGCGCGTGACGATCGTCCGCGACGATTGGGGCATCGCCCACGTCAGCGGACCGACCGACGCCGACGCCGTGTTCGGAATGATCTACGCGCAGGCCGAGGACGACTTCCCGCGCGTCGAGGCGAACTATCTGACGGCGCTCGGCCGGACGGCGGAAGCTGAGGGCGAGGCGGCGATCTGGAAGGATTTGCGCGCGCGGCTCTATGTCAACGACGCGAAGCTGAAGGACGAATACGCCCGAAGCCCGGAGTGGCTGAAGAAGCTGATGAACGCCTGGGCGGACGGGCTGAATTATTATCTCGCTACCCATCCGGACGAGCATCCGCGAGCGATCACGCGTTTCGAGCCGTGGATGGCGCTGAGCTTCACCGAAGGCAGCATCGGCGGCGACATTGAATCGATCGACCTCGACAAGCTGCGCGACTTCTATTCGGCGGGCCACCCGCAGCTTGCTTCAATCGGGTTCGACAAGGCGGCGCTGACGGACACGCTGGAGCATCAGAATTCGAATGGCATCGCCATCGCGCCGAAGATCACCGCGGACGGGCACGCGCTTCTCCTGATCAATCCGCACACCACCTTCTTCTTCCGCTCCGAACTGCAGATGAAGAGCGACGAGGGGCTCGACGCTTATGGCGCCGTCACCTGGGGCCAGTTCTTCGTCTACCAGGGCTTCAACCCGCACACGGGCTGGATGCACACGTCGACCGGCGCCGATGCGATCGACGAATTCGCCGAGACCGTCGAGAAGCGGAACGGCAAGCTCATGTACAAATATGGCGGCGAATGGCGGCCGGTGCGCGAGCAGCAGGTCAGCATCCGCTACAAAAAGGCGGACGGCACGTTCGGAACGCGCAGCTTCATGACCTACAGCACGCACCACGGGCCCATCGTCCGCTCGGCTGACGGCAAGTGGATTTCGTTCTCGATCATGGACCGGCCGATCGCGGCGCTTCAGCAGTCCTATCTGCGGACGAAGACCAGCGACCTCGCCTCCTATCTCAAGGTCGCGGACCTGAAGGCAAACAGCTCCAACAATACCCTGTTCGCGGACGATAAGGGCAATATCGCCTATCTCCATCCGCAGTTCGTGCCGCTCCGCGACGACCGTTTCGATTACACGAAACCGGTTGACGGCTCGGATCCGCGGACGGACTGGAAGGGCGACACGCCCGTCGAGATGCTGCCGAACGCGATCAATCCGACGAACGGCTGGGTCGACAACAACAATAACGCGCCCTGGTCGACAGCCGGGTCCTATAGTCCGAAACCCAAGGATTTCCCAAAATATATGGATCAGTTCGGGGAGAATTATCGCGGCCTTCATGCGCTCAGGATGCTTGAGGGGAGCAGCGGCTGGACCGCCGACAAGTTGAACGCGGCGGCGTTCGACAGCTACCAGCCCGGGTTCGCGGCGCTGATCCCGCCGCTCCTTCAGGCTTATGATGCGCTTCCCGCTGCCGACGCGCGGAAGGCGAAGCTCGCGGGGCCGATAGCGGCGCTGCGGGGATGGAATTATCGCTGGGGCGCGGACTCCGTGCCGCAGTCGCTGGCGATGTTTTACGGACGGAAGCTCTACGCCAGGCTGAAGGCCGAGCCGGGCGAGGTCACCAACAAGAAATATATGCGACTGGCGCGCGATACGACCGCCGAGGACAAGTTGAGCGCGCTTGCCGACGCCGTCGACTGGCTCCAGCGCGACTTCGGGAAGTGGCAGGTGCCGTGGGGCGAGATCAATCGCTTCCAGCGGATCTCGTCAGCGATCGATCATCCGTTCGACGATAAGGCGCCGAGCTTCCCCGTACCGTTCGCGGACGGGAATTTCGGATCGCTCGCCTCGTTCAAGTCCGACCAGCGTCCGGGCACGAAGAAATGGTACGGCTATCACGGCAACAGCTTCGTCGCGATCGTCGAATTCGGGCCCAAGGTGAATGCCCGCGCGGTGAAGGTGGGCGGCGAAAGCGGCCACGCGGATTCGAAGCACTTCACCGATCAGGTGCCGCGCTACGCATCAGGCGCTCTCCGCCAGGTCTATTTCTGGCCGGAGCAGCTCAAGGGTCACACCGAGCGGACGTACCGCCCGGGCGAGTGATCAGCGGTCGGCGAAATGGTCCGTCGCTCGGATCAGGCCGTCGAGGATTCCCGGCTCGTTGTACAGGTGGCCGCCGTCGGGGACGATCTGCAGGTCGACCTCGGGCCAGGCCTGCTTCAGCGCCCAGGCGGCGCGCGGCGGGGTGCAGCAATCGTGGCGGCCCTGGACGATGATGCCGGGGATTCCCTTGAGCTTGTTGGCGCCGTCGAGAAGCTGGGTTTCCCCCAGCCAGCCCTTGTTGATCATGTAGTGATTCTCGATTCGCGCGATCGCGACCGCCTTCTTCGGATCGGTGAACTCCTCCATCACTTCCGGGTTCGGAAGCAGGGTGACGACATTCCCTTCCCACGCAGCGAAGGCTTTCGCTGCGGCGACCTGCTCGTCCATGTTCTCGCTCGTCAGCCGCTTGCGATAGGCCTGCAACAGGTCGCCGCGCTCTGCTTCGGGAATGGGCGCGACGAACTCGTCCCATTTGTCGGGGTAAAGCGATGAAGCGCCGCCTTCGGCATAGAGCCAGTCGAGTTCGTACTGCTGGAACAGGAAGATCCCGCGCAGGACCAGCTCCGTGACGCGTTCGGGATGGGTCTCGGCATAGGCGATCGCAAGGGTCGAGCCCCAGCTTCCGCCGAACACCTGCCACTTTTTGACGCCCGCGACTTGCGTGCGGAGCTTCTCGATATCCTCGACCAGGTCCCAGGTCGTGTTGTTGTCGAGGCTGGCGAAGGGCGTCGACTTGCCGCAGCCGCGCTGGTCGAACACGAGGATCTTGTACTTGTCGGGATCGAACTGCCGCCGGTGATCGGGGCTGGATGCGCCGCCCGGGCCGCCGTGAAGGAAGACGACCGGCTTGCCGTCCGGGTTGCCGCACAATTCCCAATAGAGGCTGTGCCCGTCGCCGACGTCGAGATGGCCCGATTTGTAGGGCTCGATGGGCGGGTAAAGCGTGCGGCGCGGCGATTGCATATCCATCAGAAACTGAACTCCGAATAGACGCGGCTGAGGTCCCCTTGCCACGGACCATTGTAGAGGTCGAGCAGGCGCTCGGCCGGTGTCTTGCCGGTGGCGACGATTTCGTTGAGCGGATCGAGGAAGCCGCTTTCGTTGTCGCCGGCGCTGTTGAGGCGCTTGCGGCGGGTCAGCCCGTCGGTGGCGATGGTGAGCACGGTTCGGGCGAGGTCGTGGACGATGCCGCCGCCCGGGGCCGGCGCCTTCAACGCCAGCTTCGGAACGTCGCGGCGCAGCTGCTCGTGCTCCTCGATGCTCCAGTCTTTGACGAGGTCCCATGCGGCATCTAGCGCGGCGTCATTGTAGAGCAGGCCGACCCACAAAGCGGGGAGGGCGCAGATGCGGCTCCATGGGCCGCCGTCGGCGCCGCGCATCTCGAGGAAGCTCTTCAGGCGAACCTCGGGGAAGATGGTCGAGAGATGGTCGACAAAGTCGGAGACGACCGGCTTCTCGCCCGGAAGCTGCGGCAGCCTGCCTTCAAGGAATTCGCGGAAGCTCTCGCCCGCGACGTCGAGATATTTGCCTTCGCGGTAGATGAAGTACATCGGCACATCGAGCGCGTAGTCGAGATAGCGCTCGTAGCCGAAGCCGTCCTCGAACACGAACGGCAGCATGCCCGTCCGGTCCGGGTCGGTGTCCTCCCAGATGTGGCTGCGGTAGCTCAAATAGCCGTTGGGCTTTCCCTCGGTGAACGGCGAATTGGCGAAGAGCGCAGTCGCGACCGGCTGAAGCGCCAGGCCAACGCGGAACTTCTTCACCATGTCGGCTTCGGACGAATAGTCGAGGTTGGTCTGGATGGTGCAGGTGCGGAGCATCATGTCGAGGCCGAGATTGCCGACCTTCGGCATATAATTCAGCATGATCGCGTAGCGGCCCTTGGGCATCCTCGGCAGCTCGGCGCGGGTCTTGTCGGGCCACATGCCGAGACCGAGGAAGCCGAGACCCAGCCGTTCGCCGATCGCCTTGCACTGGGTGAGGTGGCGGCCGGCCTCCACGCAGGTTTCGTGGAGGCTTTCCAGCTGAGCGCCCGAAAGCTCGAACTGACCCGCGGGCTCGAGGCTGATCGTACCGTCATAGGGGCCGAGCAACGCAATCACGTTCCCGTTCTCGAGGACCGGCTTCCAGCCGAACTCAGTCAATCCGGTCAGCAGATCGCGGATTCCGCCGGGCTCGTCGTAGCTCGGTGCGCGGTGGTCGGCCGTTCGGAAAACGAACTTCTCGTGCTCGGTTCCGATCCGCCAATCCTGCGGCGCCTTTTCCCCCGCAGCGAAGGTCGCAAGCAAATCGTCGCGGCTCTCGATCAGAGGGCTTGCGCTGTCGTCCGTCCGCGTCGTCATCTGCAGCGCCCGTAGCGGCGCGAGAAACTCCGCGCCAGCATTTCCGTCTTATGATGCAACCAATCGGCCTTATGACCTCCAGTCGCCTGCGACCGCCATATATGCGGCGAGCGCGGCCAGCGCCGCCGTTTCCGCGCGAAGGATGCGCGGGCCCAGCGATATCGGGATCGCACTGGTGGCGGCGCGGATCGATGCCCGCTCCTCGTCGGTGAAGCCGCCTTCGGGGCCGGTGAGGATCGCCGCCGCACCCGGCTTGAACGTGCTCGCGGCGGGTTCGCCGCCGCCCTCATCGGCGAAATATAGCGTCCGGCCGGTGTCGCGGCTGGCGAGGAAGTTTCTGAGCGGCATCGGCTCCGAAATCTCCGGCAGCTTCGTCCGCCCGCATTGCTCAGCCGCTTCGATGGCGATGGCTTCGAGCCGGTCGAGTTTCACGCGGTCAACGATCGTGCGCTGCGTGATCACCGGGATCAGCCGCGCCGCCCCGAGCTCGGTCGCCTTTTCAACGAGCCAATCCGTCTGCGCGCGCTTCACCGGCGCGAAGGCGAGCCAGAGGTCCGGAACGCTCTCCGCCTCGCGCGTCTTCCGTTCGACGGCCAGGGCCATGCACTTCCGGCCTGCGTCGCTAATGCGAGCCAGCCATTCGCCGGAATGCCCGTCGAACAGCAGCAATTCGTCGCCTTGGCCAAGGCGCATAACGTTGCCGAGATAATTGGCCTGCGCCCTGTCGAGATCGACATCCGCGCCCTCACTCAGCGGCTGCCGCACGAACAGGCGGGTCAGGCTCTTGGGGGGCCAGGCAGGCGTCGCGGGCATGAGCCGCGATTAGCCTGTTCACTTGACCGGCGTAAGGGTTCCTAAAGGCGGGCGCGCTAAGTAGCAGTGCGGAACGATCGGGGATCGGATTTGGCGTTCAGCCGCGCAATTGACGTCATGACTGCTTTGCGATCGGCGCCGACCGGTTCGGCGGCTGGCTATCCGTACCGCCCCTATCGCCTCGTCGGCACATTGCTCGCCGTGCTGGTCCTCTGCCTTGCCGGCCTCGAGCAAGCGCGGAACGCCCTCTATCCGGTCGACCGCGATTTCGTCAGTTTCTGGGCTGCGGGGAGGCTGGCGCTGTGGGGCGTCCCCGAGGGCGCCTACGATCGCGAAATGCTGCATGCGCTGCAGGCGCAGGCGGTGACGTTCGAGACAAAGGCGGAATTGCCCTTCGCTTATCCGCCCGCTTTCCTTCTTTTGCTGCTTCCATTCGCGGCAATGCCGTTCGCGATCGGGATGGCTGCGTGGACATTGGCCACGACCGGCGGCTGGCTGGCTGTCGTCAGGCGGATGTTCCCCAAATCCGGCTGGCTGGCGCTCGGGTTCCCGCCAATCTTTGCGAATGCGGCCATCGGGCAGAACGGCTGCCTGACGGCGTCGGCGTTCGCGGGCGGCCTGATATTATTGCCGCGTTGGCCGTTCCTCGCGGGACTGGTGCTGGGATGCCTTGTGCTAAAGCCCCAGCTCGCGCTGCTCCTGCCCATTGCGTTGCTCGCCGGATGGCAGTGGCGCGCCATGGCAGGCGCCGCCGCTTCCGCCCTCGCGCTTCTGCTGCTCGGTCCGCTCCTGTTCGGGACGGATGCGACGCGTGGGTGGATCGATCAAATGCCACTTTACGCCGAAATCGCGCGAAACGGGTTGGTGGGCTGGCCGAAGCTGGCGAGCGTCTATGCCACGGCGCGCGAGATGGGCGTAGCCGCGTCGCCAGCGCTTGCAATTCATGCCGCGGTCGCGTTGCTCGCCGCATATGCCGTCTGGCGCGTCTGGCGATCCGACGCGGTTCCGGGCCTCAAAGCTTCGATTTTGATCGCGGCGAGCCTGCTCGCGAGCCCTTATCTCTTCCTCTACGACCAGATCATCCTGGCCGTGCCGCTGCTCTGGCTGGCGGAGCGCTGGTGCCCCGCAGGGATCGTTGGCGCGCTCTGGCTCGCGCCGGTTGCGGCGATCGCCCTGGCCGCGCTGGGTTCCATTCCAATCAACCTCGGCGCCATTGTGCCAATGATGCTGGTCGCCGTCCTCTGGCAGCGCTTTAAAGGCCGCCCAGCGCAATAGCGGCGTCGACGAGCGCCGGGTGGAGTTTTGTCACGAACCGGCATCCGACCTGGTCGCCATCCTGCCAGACCACGAAGCCATCGATGGAGGCAAAACCGTCCATCTGAAGCTCCATCGGGGTGGCAGCGGGAATTCGATCGTCCAGCTCGATCCGGAATCCGCCCGTAGAAAGATCGCTGACGATCGTGCGTTTCCAGTGTGATGCGTAGCGGACGGTGGCGCAAATGTGCGTGGGATGGCGGACTGCGCCGCGCTTTTCAGGAAATTCGAGGAGGTCGCGATAGTAACGCGATGTCTGAAGGTGCACGGACCGCTCGCCGGCGTCGTCCGCCTCGTCCGCAAGTGTCAGCGCCTCGAGCAGGCGCTTCGTGAAATAGGCCTCATACATGCGCCGCACTTCCCGGTGGGCGGCCGTTTTCGGTCGTCGTTACGCAGCCACAACGCTTAGGTGCGAAGATGGCTGCTACTGTCTTTAGATAATAGATTTTGAGCGGAAATGCACGCGCAGTCGATTGGCTTGAGCGCAAACCCCTGGAGTGCCACAGACGCGGGCGTGTCAGCCACGACCGAAATCGTCCCGGACAGCGAGAGGCGCGGCTTCATCGGCGCGTTGCCGCCGCCGCTTCGGCCTTATGCTTCGCTGATGCGGCTGGACCGGCCGATCGGCACCTGGCTGCTCTACTGGCCGTGCGCGTGGAGCGTTGCGCTCGCCGGGGTCGGCGGCCGCTGGGACCTTTTCCTCTGGCTGGCGCTCGGCGCCTTCGCGACGCGCAGCGCGGGCTGCGTCTATAATGACATTGTCGACAGGGACCTTGACGTGCGGGTCGAGCGCACCCGGCTGCGGCCGCTCGCTAGCGGGCGGGTGTCGGTCGGGAGTGCATGGGTGCTGATCGCCATCCTCCTCGCCATTGCTCTGGTCGTGCTGTTGCAACTCGACCGGACAGCGCAGATCGTCTCGCTTGTCAGCGTCGCGCCGGTCGCCGCCTATCCCTTCATGAAGCGCATCACCTGGTGGCCGCAGGCATGGCTTGGCCTTGTCTTCTCCTGGGGTGCGCTGGTCGGGTGGCCGGCCGTCACCGGAAGCCTCGCCTGGCCGCCGCTTCTGCTCTGGTTCGGGAGCATCGTCTGGGTCGTCGGTTACGACACGCTCTACGCAATCCAGGACATCGAGGACGACGCGCTTGTTGGCGTGAAGAGCAGCGCCAGACGCCTCGGCGACAAGGCGGCGCTCGGCGTCGGGATCTTTTATGCGATCGCGGTTGCATTGTGGGGCGCGGCGATTTGGCTGGTTCGGCCGGACTGGCTGGCGTTGGTCGCGCTCATCCCGGCGGCAATCCACCTCGCCAACCAGGCGCTCCGGGCGGATCCGAAGGACGGCGAAGGTGCGCTCAGGCTGTTCCGCTCCAACCGCACCTGCGGCCTGCTCGTTTTCCTCGGACTGCTGGTCGTCGGCCTCTCCACCCGCTAACGCGCGGCCATGCTTTCCACGGACAAGTCCCGGGCCGCGGCGGAGCGGCTGGTCGAGCGCGCGATCCGTGCCGGTGCCGACGCCGCGGATGCGCTCTACGTCGGCAGCCGTTCGACCGACGTGCAGGTGCGCCTCGGCGAGCTGGACCACGTCAACCGCTCCGAGGGTGAGGAGATCGGGTTGCGGGTCTTCCTCGGCGCCCGTCCGGCATCCGTCGCATCCTCCGACCTGTCGAAGGAAGCGCTGGACGAGCTCGTAAGCCGGGCGCTGGCGATGGCGGCCGAAGCGCCGGAAGATCCATTCGCGGGCTATGCGCCGCCGGAGCTTCTCGCCAAGCCGCCCTTCGCGGAGCTGGACGCATTCGATGCCGTGGAACCGGATCCGGCTGAGCTTCGGGCCCGCGCGCTCGCGACGGAGAGGGCCGCGCTCGGCGTCGAGGGCGTCACCAATTCCAGCGGGGCGGGGGCCAGCGAATCCATCGCCACGGTTGCACTAGCCACGTCGCACGGATTTGCGGGAGCCTATGGAGCAACCGGCCGGGGTTGCTCGGTCTCGGTCGTCGCCGGGGAAGGCGCGGGCAAGCAGCGCGACAGCTGGTCGCACTCGGCGCGGCACTCGGAAGATCTTGAAGCCGCCGAGACGATCGGCCGCGAGGCGGGGCGACGCGCCGTCGCCCGTCTCAATCCCGTTCGCCCGAAATCCGGGCCGATGCCGGTGCTCTTCGACCCGCGCGTCGCGGGCAGTGTGCTCGGCCATTTCGTTGGGGCAATCTCCGGCTCGTCCGTGGCGCGCAAGTCGAGCTTCCTCCAGGACAAGCTCGGCGAGCGCATCTTTGCCGAGGGTGTGCAAATCATCGACGATCCTTTTCGTCCGCGCGGCCTGAGGTCGCGGCCGTTCGACGGCGAGGGGATGCGCGTCGAGCGGCAGGAGATCGTCGCCGACGGCATTCTGCAGACGTGGATGGCGGAGAGCGCGTCTGCTCGGCAGTTGGGGATTGCGCCGACCGGGCATGCGTCGCGGTCGGTGGGAAGTGCAGCGGGCGTGTCGCCCAGCAATTTCTATATCGCCGCGGGCAAGCGCCGCCGTGAGGAGCTTCTCGCCGCCTTTCCCGAAGCTTTGCTCGTGACCGAGCTCATCGGGCAGGGGGCCAATCCGGTGACCGGCGACTACAGCCGCGGCGCCGCAGGCTTCCTCGTCAGCGGCGGTGAAATCGGCCCGCCGGTCCAGGAGATCACGATCGCATCGAACCTGATCGAGATGTTCGCGACACTCGAGCCCGCATCGGACCTCGAATTCCGCCGGGGCATAGATGCGCCGACGATCCTGATACCGCGAATGACGGTCGGAACCGCCTAGCCGCTCTTACTGGTGCGGCGGCTCCAGCGGGTTGCCGGCGGGGATTTCGGCCGGGGGCTGCATGGGGACATAGGTCACCGTTCCTGCGGGCGCCGGAACGGTGGTCACCGGCTGCGCATCATAGGGCTCCTGCCGCGCCTCGGTCAGCGCCTGGGTGCCGACGCGATGGACGATGTGCGGCGTGACGATGATGTAGAGCTCGGTCCGCGCGCGGGTGTTGTGCGTGTTCTTGAACGCCTCGCCGATGATCGGGATGTCGCCGAGGATCGGGATCTTCCCCTTGTTGGTGATATTCTCGTCCTGCGTCAGCCCGCCGATGACGAAAGAGTCGCCGTCGCGAACGGTTGCGGAGGTCTCCGCCTGGCGCTGGCTGATGGTCGGATAGCCCTGGCTGAAGCCGGTCACGCTGGAGACGACCGCATAGACGTGGCTGGTAACGAAACCGTCGGCGCTGACCCGCGGCGCGATCTGCAGGGTCACGCCGACGTTCACATATTGCACCTGCTGCGACACGCCGTTGACGCCCGACAGGGTGATCGCGGTCAGAATCGGCAGCGCGTCGCCGGTGATGATCTTGGCGGTCGATCCGCTCTGCGCGGCAATGCGCGGCTTCGAGACGATCCGGCCGTTGCCCTTGCGGATTTCGGCATAGAGCGCCGCCTGGAACTGGAAGCTGCTGAGGTGGTTGCCAGCCGGAACTCCGGGCGGGATGAACTGGCCCGACTGGAAGGTCGCGACGCCGAGCTGGCCGTTGGCGTTGGTGAAGTCGATCCCGAGGTCCTTCGAGCCGGACTCGGTGAGTTCGACCATCTGCGTTTCCAGGATGACGCTGTCGACGGGGATGTCGATCATCGCGATCATCGCTTTCAGCCGGGCGATCTCGTCGGGCGAGCCCCTCAGCCAGATCGCGTTGAGTCGGCGGTCGATGGCGATCGACGCGTTGATCGATTCGCCGAGCGGAGCGTCGGTCGTCCCGGGCGCCGGCGACGGCGGCTGCGGCTGGTAGGTGGTGCCGGTCAGGCTGTTCGAACCGAAGGACGGCTCCTCCGGAATGAAGACGTCGTTCGACCTTGTGGAGCCGTCGGTGAGCAGGCCAACAACTTCCGAGACGTCGGCATATTTCAACAGGACCAGCTGATAACCCTGCTGGCCTTCGGGCGGGCCAACGAATTGGGCAGGTCCGTTTTGCGCCGCGGCCGATTCATAGCCCTTGTTCTGGTCCGTCCCTGAGCCGTTGCTGACGACCACGTCGATCAGCTGGTCGCCGTTACGCGACGCGGTGATCGTCGCCGTGGTGTTGACGATGAAATGGAGCACCAGGACGCCTTCGGCCTGCACGAACTGCACGGACCGGACGAGGCCGTTCAGCCCGCGCGGCGAGACCGCCGACGAGCTTCGGGTCGTAAGCGCAAGGGCGAGCGCGGGATCGCGAGGGTCGTTGCCGAGCGCCTGAAAAGGGTTCGCCGTCGGCGCCAGGGTGAGTTGGAAATGCGATTCGGTCGCGCTCTGGCTGACGAGATCGACCTTGGTGAGGGCGACCGGGCGCGGCACGGGGGCCGCCTGCATCGCCAGCGCGGCGGTCGGCGCGACGAAGGGCGCCGCGAACAAAAGCGCAAGTGCAAACCGGTAAATGAGTTGAAGCGGCGAGCCCAGGATCTTGAACCTGATTCTGAAAAGTGCGGGCTGCGCCGGAGCGCAGCCCGCTTGGAGGTATGGGCGATCAGTTACTGAAGGCACCCAGACCATTCGGCGTGCCCAGGCCGGTCGGGCCGTCGTAGCCGGCTCCGGCGTGGCAATAGTAATTGACCGGGCAGGTGCTGCCGTTGCTGCCGGTGGTCACGTCATGAAGCGCCGTGGTGTGCGAATATACCGACGACGCGGCGTTGATGGCCCCATTGCGAAGAGCGAACAGGGCGCCGACCAGCGGAGCCGAAGCGCTCGTTCCGCCGAACACCATCCAGCTGGAACTGCGACGGCTCGCGGGTCCATAGACCGCCACGCCCGTGTTCGGGTCAGCGACTGCGGAGATGTCCGCTTCCATCCGGCCCGCGCATGCGTCCGTGACGCCGTTCTGCCAGCTCGGCTTGGAATGGCTGAGGCCGCATCCGCTGCCTGCGCCGTTCCATGCGCTTTCGCTATAGCCGCTGCCGCTCTTGGTGAGGCTCGTCCCGCCGACCGCGACGACGCCCGGAGAAGTCGCCGGATATTGCGCGCCGTAGCCGCTGTCGCCGGTGCTCGCGGTGATCGCGATATTGGTGGCGCTGTAGGTCGAGTCATAGGCCGCCAGCGACGATGAATCGGAGCCGCCGTAGCTGTTCGAAATCGCCCGCACGCCCGGGATGGTCTTGGCGTAATTGACCGCAGCCATCAGGTTCGTGAACGAGTTCGTCTTCGCCTCGACGAGGACGATCTTGCAGTTTGGACAGGCGGCGCTGGCCATGTCGAGGTCAAGCGCGGATTCTTGCGCCCATCCAGTATCCTCCCGTGGATAGGCGGTCCCACCGTTCTGGTCGACTTTCTTGAAGCAGCCGTTGGCCGTGGTGCAGGGCGGAAGGCCGTATTGGGCACGATAGACCCCAAGGTCAGCCTCGGCATTTGCATAGCCATAGGCGTCGACGATCGCGATTGTCGGCGTGCCGCTGCCGGCCGGAATGGCGTAGGCGGCCTTCAGGTCGGCCGGGCCGTAACCCGCCGGCGTGCTGGCATTGGCGACCGGTTTCCCGTTTTTGATGTTGCCGCGAGCGTCGGTGACGACGTGCGCGAAGCAGCGCGCTGTTCCCGCCGGATTCCCGCGGGCGCAGACCGCGGCGTTATAGGTATGTCCGCTGAGCTCAAGCTGAACTCTTTGAGCTTGTGCCGTGGCAGGCCCCGAGCCGGCAGCCGATAGCGCGAACCCGAGGCCGATCACTCCCCATTTACGTAGTGTCATTCCCACTCCTCCCAACTTGCTAGCCGAGCAAGGAGCCGGATGCTGACACTGATTTTCCAAATTGCAATTTTGAGAGGGAAAGTAGCTGCTGAAGAAGAAGCTGGATTTACGCGACTCGGAAAATCCGTTGTGAATCCGGACGTTAATGCTCGCGGTTAACAATGATTTTTTGGACTCGACCAAACTTGACCCAGCACAAGAAATCATATTCC